>CAZMWG010000038.1:19724-21674 GCA_964569925.1 uncultured Halobacteriales archaeon
CCGCCGCCGGCGTCGTCGTCGGCGACCTCCAACGCGAGACCGGGGGTGTCGGCGACCGTGTAGGAGTTGCCGGCCTCGTCGCCGAGCGCGGTCACGTCGACCGCGACGGTCGTCTCGCCGGCCTCGGTCCCCTCGACGGTCGCAGTCAGCGCGGTGACGGTCCCGGAGTCGGACGTGTTCAGACCCAGCACACGGATCGTCGCCCGGGAGCGGTCGGCAGAGTAGTCGACCTCCTCGAAGGCGGGGTCGGAGCCGGCGGGCGCCGCCAGCGACCGTATCTGCCCCACCGACGGGTCGCTCAGCGACACCGTGACGTTGTACGCGCCGACGCCGCCCGAGGCGGGGTCGACGATCACGTCGAACGTCGCGGTCGCGCCGGCGTCGACGGTCGCCGCGTCGTCGGCGAAGCCGACGCTCGCCGACCCGGCCGCCAGGACCGGTCCCGCGACGGCGACCGCGCCGAGGACGGCGAGCACCGCGGTCACCGCGACCGCCGTCGACCCGGGCGGGGGCGTTCTCGCGCCGGGTCCGATCCCCTCGTCACGCATCGGTGAGCGTGAACAGACGCTGGACGTCGCCGACGTCGACCAGACCGTCGCCGTTGAAGTCGAACGCCGAGACGCTGCCCTGTGTCGGGTCCGTCTCGCGGTCGACGAACAGTGCCTGTGCGTCCACGATGTCCACCGAGCCGTCGCCGTTGACGTCCTCGTAGACGCCGTCGCCGTCGGGGTCGGCCATCACCAGCCCGTTGCCGGTGACGTCGCCCGGCGCGACCGACACCTGCGTGTTGTCGATCCCGCCGACCGCGTAGGCGTTCCCGTCGCCGTCGTACGGGCCGGCGAGGGGTTCGACCTCGACCGAGGTCGGGGAGTCCAGCGCGATCCCGCGGACCGAGACGGTCAGCAGGTCGCCCTCGACCGGCCGGTCGGCCAGGGCCACGTCGACGGTGGCGCTGGAGCCGTCGTCGGCGATCTCGACGTCGCTGAACCCGGGCTCGTTCGGGAACGAGACGTCGGTGATCCGGGCGACGTCGGCGTTCCCGACCGAGACGCGCAGTTCGTACGCGCCCACGCCGTCGGTCGCGCCCGAGGCCGAGACGGTGACGGTGCCGTTCTCGGCGAGGGGCACCGTCCCGTCGTCACCGTTCGCTTCGGCGGACAGCGAGAGGCCGTCGGCGGTCCCGCCCTCGACGGGCAGCGAGCCGACGTCGGCGTTCAACACGGCCGAGTCGAAGTTCTCGTACTGACTCGAGTACTCGCCGTCCGTGTAGTCGACGTAGAGGTCGAGCCCGTCGTCGCCGGCGAACTCCCGGGCCTGGTCGGTCGGGATCCGCACCGTCACCTCGCCGGCCGAGGCGTCGTAGTCCGCGTTGTCGCTGACGTACGTCGACCCCGACCGGTCCGAGAGCGCGACCCGGCCGTCGACGCTCTCGACCTGTGACGGGGCGGAGAACGTGACGATCACGTCGTCACCCTCGGTCCGGGTGGAGACGTCGCTTTCGGGAACCGTCCGGTCGACCCGGCGCATCCGGTCCTGTAGCTCCGTGTCGACCTCGCCGGCCTCGATCAGCGTGCGGTTCTCCAGGGTCGCCAGGACCGCCTGGGCCATCGTCGTCTCGTAGACGGTGGCCTCGGGCTGGTAGAACGGCGACGACGAGTCGCTGATGTTCATCGGGTAGCTGCTCCCGCCGTCGGCGATGTAGGAGTTGGTCGCCAGCGTGTACGTCTCGTCGGGCTGGACCGGTTCGCCGTTCACGGAGAGGTCCTGGATCCTCGCGAAGCCCTCGTAGCGGGGGCTGGGAGCCGACTCGTTGTGGGGCACCCACTCGAAGGTGACGCCGCTGACCTGCTCCTGGGTTTGGGTGCCGAACTCGCTGTCCCCGCCCAGCGTGGTGATCTGGCTCTTCAGGATCCGCCGTAGCTCCTCACCGGTCACGTCGAAGACGACGAC
>CAZMWG010000039.1:0-5743 GCA_964569925.1 uncultured Halobacteriales archaeon
GCGCGTCGTAGCCGAGCTCCTCGACCACCCGCTCGGCCTCGTCGGCACAGGCCTCCGGATCCGCCTCCTCCTCGGTGTGACAGTCACAGTACACCCGGGTCTCGTCGCGGTACTTCCCCCCCAGCAACTGGTAGGCCGGCAGCTCCAGGATCTTCCCGGCGAGGTCGTGCAGCGCCACCTCGATCCCGGCGATGGCGGTGACGGTGACGCCCTCGATCGACCCCTCGCCGGACATCTTCTGGACCATGTGTTCGTACAGTCGGTCGATGTCCAGCGGGTTCTCGCCGGTCAGGAACGGGGTCATCCGCTCGATCAGCTCCGGCACGCCCGCGCCCCAGTAGGCCTCGCCGGTGCCGACGACGCCGGCGTCGGTGTAGATCCGGACGAGCGTCCACGGGAAGTTCCCGTCCACCATCGTCGTCTGGACGTCCGTGATCTCGACGTCCCGGCCGCCGCCGCGCTTCGCGGTGACGCCCATGGTCTCGGCGGAGAGTTCCCGCATCGTGTACTCGGCGTTGGGGTCGTGCAGGTCGGCGTAGTCGATACCGTTGCCCATGTCACAGCTCCCACCGGCCTGGCCCAAAAGTGGTTCTATGATCGGCCGGGCCCGCCCGCGCGGGCCCAGGTCGGGGAGGGCGCCGCCGTCGTTTCAGCGAGTGAGAACTACGGCGGCAGATTTATGTCGAAAAATGATCGATCGTATGGCAGTCGAACACACATGTCGGGGGACTCACAGGGGCGACGCCTCGCGGCGGCCGTCGGCGGACAGTTCACACACGGGTGCTACCAGGCGGCGCTCCCGGTCGTCGCGCCGGGGGGGTCGTACCCCCCGCTCGCGGTCGCCGGGCTGCTCGTGGCGGCGATCGGAGCGGCCTACTCGGCGTCGGTGCTGCGGGCGGCGGCGAACGACCGGGCCGGAGAGATCGACCGGCTGGCCGCCGAACGCGACCGGATCGCCGCCGAGCGGGACGAGTTGGCCGCCGAACGCGACGACCTGGCCGATCGGCTGGCGGCCGCGACGGGACCGGGTGCGGAGGGCGGGGCCGGCCCCGCCGCGCCCGACGGCGGCGTCGCGGCGACAGACGGGGCCGCCCCCGACGATCTGACGACGGCGGTCCGGGAGGGGACGGTCGCGGTGGAGGCCGCCGCGGCGGGCGATCTCACCCGTCGGATCGACGCCGACGAGCCGCCGGCGTCGTTCGCCGACCTCGCGGCGGCGTTCGACGACCTGGCCGGGACCGTCGACGCGACGGTCGGGACGGCCGCCGACTTCTCCGCCGACGTGGCGGAGTCGAGCGAACAGGTCACCGCCGCCACCGACGCCGTCAAGGACGCGGGGGGAAACGTCGCCGAGTCGGTGGGGGAGATCGCCGAGGTGTTCCACGAGCAACACGAGCAGATCTCCCGCATCAGTTCCGAGATGGCCGAGATGTCGGCGACCATCGAGGAGATCGCCGCCTCGGCCGAACAGGTCAACGAGATGGCCGAGCGCACGGAACGGCGGACCGCGGAGGGGATCGATGCCGGCCGGGAGGCCCGCGACACGATGGCGACCACCGTCGAGCGCACCGACGAGGTGGTCGCGACGGTCGAGCGGTTGGACGAGCGGATGGACGAGATCGGCGGCATCGTCGACGTGATCGACGACATCGCCGAGCAGACGAACATCCTGGCGCTGAACGCCTCCATCGAGGCCGCCCACGCCGCCGGCGGCGACGGCGGCGGCGACGGGTTCACCGTCGTGGCCGACGAGGTCAAGCAGCTGGCCGAGGAGACAAAGGAGGCGACCGGCGAGATCGAACAGCTCATCGGCGAGGTGCAGGCCGAGACCGCCGACGCGGTCGCCGAGATCGACGAGATGCAGGACTCGGTCGACGAGGGCCGGGCGGCGGTCGACGAGGGACTCGCGGCTCTGGAGTCGATCGAGGACCACGTCGAGGAGACCACCGAGGGGGTCAGAGAGATCGCGGAGGCCACCGACGACCAGGCCGCCAGTTCCGAGGAGGTCGCCGCCATCGCCGACGACGCGGCCGAGACCTCCCAGGAGAACGTCGAGACCGCCGAGGAGGTCGCGGCCGTCGCCGAGGAACAGACCCTCGCGCTGGGCGAGATGTACGTCAACGCCCGGACGCTGACGATGCGGGCGCGCCAGCTCACCGGCCTGTTCGAGCGGTTCGAGACGACCGACTGACGCAGTCTTTTTGTCCTCGCCGGGCCACCCCCGCTCCATGCAGGTCGGTGTCCTCACCGTTCCCCTCGGCGATCGCCCGCTCGACGACGCCCTGGCCTACCTCGACGACCTCGGGGTCGGCGCGGTCGAACTGGGCTGTGGCGGCTTCCCCGGCGACGACCACCTCCCCCGCGAGGAGTACCTGGACGACGCCGACGCCCGCGAGGCGCTGCTGGCGACCGTCGAGGAACACGACATGGAGATCAGCGCGCTGGCGACCCACAACAACCCGCTGCACCCGAACGAGGAGCGGGCCGCGACCGCCGACACGGAGCTGCGGGAGGCGATCGAGCTGGCGGGGCTGCTCGACGTCGACGCGGTCACCTGCTTCTCCGGGCTCCCCGCCGGCGGTCCCGACGACGAGACGCCCAACTGGATCACCGCCCCCTGGCCGACCGAGCACGCGGAGGCCTTGGAGTATCAGTGGGAGGTCGCCGAGAGCTACTGGTCGGACGTGGCCGAGCACGCCGAGGACCACGGCGTGGACGTGGCCATCGAGATGCACCCCAACATGCTCGTCTACGAGCCCCACGGCCTGCTGGACCTGCGGGAGCTGACCGGCGACCGGATCGGGGCCAACTTCGACCCCTCGCACCTGTACTGGCAGGGGATCGACGTGCCCGAGGCGATCCGCCTGCTGGGCGAGCACGACGCGATCCACCACTTCCACGCCAAGGACACCAAGGTGTACGACGAGAACGCCCGCGAGAAGGGCGTGCTCGATACCGCGCCCTACACGGACGAGGTCGAACGGTCGTGGCTGTTCCGGTCGATCGGCTACGGCCACGGCGAGGCCCACTGGAAGGAGGTCGTCTCGGCGCTCCGGATGGTGGGCTACGACGGCGCCCTCTCGATCGAACACGAGGACTCGCTGACCTCCGCGACCGAGGGCCTGGAGAAGGCCGTCGACGTGCTCTCCCGGGCCGTCTTCGAGACCACCCCGGGCGAGGCCTACTGGGCCGAGTAGTCGGTCCACGCCGCCGTCCTCGCCCGACTCCCCGTCGTCGCCCCGGTCTCGGCGGGCGTGCCCGCCCCGTGGCGGCGTCACCCTCCGCCGGCGGCCGCGGCCTCGTCGGCTTCGAGTCCCCTCCGGAGCCCGGATCGCTCTCGTCTCTCTCATCGCCGACTCGCCTCTCGCCCGGCGGTGCCGACCGGGATCCACGTCGGCACGTTCCTCCGCCGATCGCCCGTCACAACGTATATGACGGGGGTGACCGATGGAGAGGCCATGACGCTGCAAGTCGGCGTGCTGGGGTATCGCTTCATGGGTCGGGCACACTCGAACGCACTCGACCGGCTGCCGATGTTCTTCCCGGACGCCCCGGAGACGAACCGCGACGTGATCGTCGGGCGCGACGAGGACGCCCTCGCCGACGCGGCCGAGCGGCTCGACTTCGACCGCACCGCGACCGACTGGCGGGACGTGATCGACGAGGTCGACGTCTTCTACAATCTCGGCCCGAACCACGTCCACGCCGACCCCTCGATCGCGGCCCTCGAGGCCGGTACCCACGTCTTCTGTGAGAAGCCCCTGGCCCCGACCATGGAGACCGCGGCGGAGATGGCCGCCGCCGCGGCGGGGACCGACGCCGTGGCGGGGGCGGCGTTCAACTACCGGTTCGTCCCGGCGATCCGGTACGCGCGGAACCTGATCGACGACGGCGTCCTCGGCGAGATCCGGCACTTCCGGGGCCGATACCTCCAGGACTGGCTCGTCGACCCCGGGGCCCCCTGGTCGTGGCGCAACGACGAGGAGATGGCCGGGTCGGGCGCACTGGGGGATCTGGGCTCGCACACGGTCGATCTGGCACGCTTCCTGCTGGAAGAGGCCGCCGGACCGATCGAGACGGTCGACGGTCGCCTGCGCACGTTCGTCGACGAACGGCCCGTCGAGGGGGGCGAGGGGACCCGGCCGGTCACCGTCGACGACGCCTACGCCGCCCACTTCGAGTTCGAGAACGGCGCGCTGGGAACCTTGGAGGCCTCGCGGTTCGCCGCCGGCCACAAGAACGCACACACGATCGAGATCGAGGGGTCGGAGGGCGCGCTGAAGTTCGACCTGGAGCGGCTCAACGAGTTGCAGGTGTTGCGCGACGACGACCGGGGGTTCGAGACGGTGCTGGTGACCGACCCCGACGACCCCTACGTCGACCACTGGTGGCCGCCGGGCCACGTCATCGGCTGGGAACACACGTTCGTCCACGAGAACTACGAGTTCCTGGCCGCGGTCGCGGACGCGGAGGCCGGCGAGGAGACGGCGTTCGCGCCGTCGTTCGCCGACGGGCTGGCCGCCCAGCGCGTGCTCGCGGCGATCGAGGAGAGCGACCAGCGCGGCGAGCGGGTGGCCGTCGAGGACTGATCCGGCACGGTCCCGGGGAGACACACCGCGGCTTTTTGTCTCCGCCCGTCGGGGAGCGAGCATGACGCTCACGGACCGACTCGACTCGTACCTCGACGAGCGGGACCTCGCGGCGGTGTGGTTCGCCCGACCGGCGTCGTTCGCCTGGTTGACCGGCGGCGACAACGTGGTGGACCGCGCGGGCGACCACGGCGTGGCCGCCGTCGGCTACGACGGGAGCGAGACGACCGTCGTCACGGACGACATCGAGGGGGAGCGGATCGCCGCGGAGGAGCTGCCGCGGGTGGACGCCGCGGTCGAGACGTTCCCCTGGCACGAGCGCTCGCTGGCCGAGGCGGTCGCCGAGCGGAGCCCCGAACCGGCCGCCGCGGACTTCGACGTGTCGGGGTTCGAGCCGGTCGCCGACCCCGCGGCGCTGCGCCAGCCCCTGACCGACGGCCAGATCGAGCGCTACGACGAACTGGCCGGCGAGGCCGCAGCGGCGCTCGAGGACGTCCTCCGCGAGACGGGACCGGCGGACACGGAGCTGTCGGTCGCGGCGTCGATCCGCGGGGCGATCGAGGGGCTAGACGCCGCCACGCCGGTCGTCCTGGTCGGCGGCGGGGAGCGGGCGCCGGCCTACCGCCACTACACCCCGACGCGGACGGAACTGGGCGACTACGCGCTCGCGTCGGTCACCGTCGAGCGCGCGGGACTGCACGTCTCCTGTACCAGGACCGTCGCGTTCGACCCCCCGGAGTGGCTGGACGGGCGCACCGGGGCGGCGGCCCGGGTGGAGGCGTCGGCGCTGGCCGCCACCAGACGGGCCGCCCGCGCGGGCGGGACCGCCGGCGACGTCTTCGCGGCGATCAGGGAGGCCTACGACGCCGTGGGGTGGGCGGGCGAGTGGCGCAACCACCACCAGGGCGGCGCGGCGGGGTTCGCCGGACGGGAGTGGATCGGGACGCCGGACCACCCGGCGCCGGTGTCCGCCCCGATGGCCTACGCCTGGAACCCGACCGTCCAGGGAGCGAAGAGCGAGGACACTCACCTGGTGACCGCCGAGTCGGTCGAGACGCTGTCGACGACCGGCGAGTGGCCGACGCGGACGGTCGAGTCGGTGGACGGGGAACTGACGTTCGACCGACCGGCGCCGCTGTCGCCGTGAGAGTGAG
>CAZMWG010000039.1:5843-21397 GCA_964569925.1 uncultured Halobacteriales archaeon
CGAGAGACCGGCGGCGGTCGGTCGCCCGAGACCGGCGCCGCTGTCGCCGTGAGGGTGAGCGAGAGACCGGCGGCGGTCGGTCGCCCGAGACCGGCGCCGCTGTCGCCGTGAGGGCGAGCGAGAGACCGGCGGCGAGGATCCCGCCGAGCGGGGCGACCGACGGGCCGCCGTCAGTCGTCGTCGACGCGGATGACCTGCAACAGGGAGTAGACCGGCACGTCGTCGATCGACTCGACGCCGCGCTTGTCGGCCAGCACGCCGCAGGCGACCGGCTCGCCGCCCTGTTCGCGGATCGCCTCGACCGTCTCGGTCATCGTCCGGCCGGAGGTGATCGTGTCGTCGACGACGTAGCAGTCGCGGCCGCGGATGCTGGCGAAGTTCCGCGAGAACGAGCCGTCGATCATGTCGCTGTCGTCGTCGTCCCACTGGTGTTTCGTCGGGGAGTAGGTCCCGAGGTCGGTGTCGAGCTCCCGGGCGACCGTCGTCGCGAGGGGGGCGCCGGCCTTCTCGATCCCGATCGTGAGGTCGACGTCCTCGCCTTGCTTCGAGAGGAGGTCCGCCAGAGCGGCGCCGACACTGGAGAGGCGCGCGCTGTCGCGACCGACGGCGCTCCAGTCGACGTGGATGTCGTGGGGACCGCCGGCGGCGTCGGCGGTCGGCTCGGGACCGGCGCCGCTGCGCTCGACGAGCCAGCTCGCGGTCTCGCGGGAGACGTTCAGCTCGTCCGCGATCTCCCCCTTCGAGAGCCCCCGTTCGGCCAGTTCGGCGGCGTTCTCGGTCAGATCGTCGATCGTCTTCATCTTCCCGTCTCCCCCTTCGTCGCCGGAGGGATTAATAGCCGGTGGGTACGCCGGCGGTGTCTGCTCCGACGGCGACGACCGAGGTCGGAAGGAAGACTGCCCAGAAAGCCCCGGCCGTTTCGGCTATGTGGGCTACGCGGCCGGGGCTTCCGGAGCCGTCCGACCGGCTCTGATGCCGCTATCCGCCATCTAAACATGACCGGTAGCCCGGGGAAGGTTTTACAATGGTAGATAGCAACAATAACACGGAAACGCAAACGGCCCCCCGACCGGGGAGCCGGCGGGAGCCGTCGTCCGGCCGAACCGAGGGCGCGGACTCGGACTGGACGTCGGGACGTCGTCGGAGCGTTCGACGGACCGGCCGAGACCGTCCACCGAGGCCAGACAATGGATACCTGTGGTCACCACACGAGATGGACGACGACGAGTTGAAGGAGGTACTCGACGAGGCGGGCCTCTCCCCGTATCAGGCCGACGCGTACGTCACGCTGCTGGACCTGGGTGACGCCTCGGCGCAGGACCTGGCCGACGCCTCGGAGGTTCCGGATCCGCGGATCTACGACGTGTTGCGCGACCTGGAGAAGAAGGGGTACGTGGAGCTATACGAGCGTGACGCGCTCGCGGCCCGGGCCCACGATCCCTCGACGGTGCTCGAGGACCTGCGCTCGTGGTCGGACGCCTACCTGGACGCCGCCGACGAGATCGAACAGCGCTGGAGCAGACCGTCGGCCGTCGAGCACGAGGTGAACTTCGTCGAGCGGTTCGACACCGTCCTCGCGCGCGCACGAGAGTTGATCGACGACGCGCGCGACCAGATCCAGATCGCCGCCAGGCCCGAGCAGTTCCGTGCGCTCCGCCCGGAGCTCGCGGCGGCCCACGAGCGGGGAGTCGTGGTCAAGCTCTCGATCACCACCGACGAACCGACCGACGAGGCGGTCGACCGGGCGGAGCTCCGGGGTGTCTGCACGGAGGCGCGCCACCGGACGATCCCGTCGGCGTTCATGTTGATCGTCGACCGGAACTGGACCTGCTTCGCGCCCCACGAGCGGTCGGCCCACGAGTACGGGATCCTCGTGGACGACGTGAGCCACGCCTACATCTTCCACTGGTGTTTCCTCACCGCACACTGGGAGATGTGGGAGACGATCCACACGGAACGCGACGACGGGGCGCCCGCGGAGTACGTGAGCCTCCACCAGTGTGTCCGTGACGTCCAGGAGGTCGTCGCCGACGACGAGGCGGTCCGGGCGACCGTCGAGGGGACCGACACCGAGACCCACGAGCGGGTGACGCTGTCGGGGGAGATCGTGGACGTCTACTTCCAGGGGGAGTCCTACGGGACCGACCGCGGGATCCCGCTGGCCCAACTCACCGGCGAGACCAACATCACCCTGGAGGACGGGGACGGTCGGCGCCACTCGATCGGCGGCTGGGGGTCGGTGCTCGAGGACGTCGAGGCCCGGCGGATCCGGATCGAGTCCGTCGAGCCGCCGGACCGTGAGTGAGGCCGACCCGGCGGGGCCGCCCGGCAGGTAGCAACACTTAATCTCCGGTGTCGTTACCCCGGAGGCATGGAGGCAGTCGCCGTGCGTCGGGGGAGCGACGAGCCGGAGCTGATCGAGAAGCCGCGACCGGAACCGGGGGCCGGCGAGGCGCTCGTGCGGGTGTTGCGCGTGGGGATCGACGGCACCGACCACGAGGTGCTCGCCGGCGGCCACGGGGGGTTCCCGGAGGGAGACGACCACATGGTGCTGGGCCACGAGGCGGTGGGCGTGGTCGCCGACTCCAACGGCACCGGTCTCGACGAGGGTCGGCTCGTCGTCCCGACGGTGCGGCGCAAGCCGGGCGGTCGGATCAACGAGCACTTCCGCCGGGGGGAGCCGGATATGGCGCCGGCCGGCGACTACGTCGAGCGCGGGATCCAGGGCGCCCACGGGTTCATGGCCGAGTACGTGACGAGTCCGGCGGAGTTTCTGGTCCCGGTGCCCGACGAGTTGGGGGGGCGTGCGTTCCTGATCGAGCCGCTGTCGATCACGGAGAAGGCCCTGGAACACGCCTACGCGACCCGCGAGCCCTTCGAGTGGCGCCCCGAGAGCGCCTGCGTGCTGGGCAACGGGTCGCTGGGGCTGCTCACGCTGTGGGCGCTGGAGCGGGAGTACGACCGGACCTACTGTGTCGGGCGGCGCGACCGGCCCGATCCCACCCTGGACGTGATCGACCGGATCGGGGCCACCTACGTCGACTCCCGGGAGACGCCGGTCGACGAACTCCCGGCGGCCCACGAGGCGGTCGACCTGGTGTTCGAGGCCACCGGCTACGCGCCCCACGCCGTCCGGACGGTCGAGGCGCTGGCCCACGGCGGCGTCGGCGTGCTGGAGGGGCTCCCCGGCTCCTGGGAGTTCGAGGTCGACGGCGGCGCCTTCCACCGGGAGCTGGTGATGGGGAACAAGGCGCTCGTGGGGACGGTCAACTCCGGCGTGAGACACTTCGAGGCGGCGACCGATCGGCTGCTGGGGGCGCCGGAGTGGCTGATCGACGCGCTCGTGACGACCGTCGCGGACCCCGGGAACGTCGCCCCGGCGTTCGAGGACGGCGACGACCAGATAAAGGCCGTCGTCGAGTTCGACACGCGCTGACCGCCCGGCGACCGGCGTCACCGGGCGGGTGTCCCGACGGAAGACTGATAGGCCGGGTGGGCGAACCCGTCACATGACCGACGACCTCCGGACGGCCCTGGAGCGGGTCGTCGAGCGGTTCGACCTCGGCGAGTACGAGGTCGAGGCGTACCTCGCCGTGTTACAGCACGGGGAGTTGACGGCGAGCGGGATCTCGGCCGAGACCGACGTCCCACAGCCACGGGTGTACGACACCGTCCGGGACCTGGCCGAGGTGGGGCTTGTCGAGATCAGGGAGTCCCGGCCGATGAAGGTGCTGGCGGTCGACCCCCGCGAGGCCTTCGAGCCGGTCCAGACGTCGCTCGATCGGCTCGTCGAACGGCTCGGGGAGCGCTACACCGCGCCGGCCCGGGAGCCCGAGGCGGTGTCGCTGGTGAAGTCACGCGAGACGATCCGGCGGTACCTGGAGAGCGTGATCGAGGACGCCGACTACGAGTTGACCCTCTCGCTGACCCCGGACCTGCTGGAGGAGTACGCGGACCGGCTGGCCGACCGGCGGGCGGCCGGCGTCGCGACGGACGTGTTGCTCTCGCCCGCGTCGGCGGCGCCGGAGCCGTCGTCGTTCGACTACGAGGCGGTCGCCTCGGCCGTCGTCGGCCGGCGCGGCGTGACCACGCCCGTCGTCGCCGTCGCCGACGGGCGCTACTCGCTGTACGCCAGCCGCGAGAGCCTCACCGGCGACGGGGACCGCTACGGGGTCATCTTCAACCGGTCGACGCTCGGCTTCCTCGTCTCCGGGTTCCTGAACACGGTGCTGTGGACCACCGCCGAGCCGATCTACGAGGCCGACCCCTCCGGGTTCCCCCGACACTACGGGACGATGCGGCGCTGCATCGCGGACCTCCGATCGGCCGACGGCTCGTTCCGGGCGTCGATCCAGGGGCGCGACGTCGAGTCGGGCGAGCCGCGGTCGGTCGAGGGACCGGTGCTCGACGCCTCCTTCGGCCCGAACCGCGAGGTGGCGACTCTGGTGATCGGCACCGACGGTGGGCGCGTCCGGGTCGGCGGCCAGGTCGCCGCCTTAGAGGACGTCGAGGCCCACGAGATAGTCGTCGAGCGCACGGAGGAGCGTTGAGACCGGGGTGGACGACCCGGGGAACGCGTCCACGGCGACTGTTTTCGGCGAACCTAAAAACTCTTCAGCGTCCGACCGAGAGGGGGAGTATGAGTCAGACGCGGCGGGCCGAGTACACGTTCGACGACGTGAGCGTGGTGATGGGGACGTACAACGAGGAGGCGGCGATCGGCACGGTGCTGGAGGACGTCGAGGCGGTGACCGACGGGCGGGCCGAGACGGTCTGTGTCGACGGCTCCAGCGACAGGACCCCGGAGATCGCCCGCGAGCACGGCGCCCGCGTGATCGAGCAGGAGCCACAGGGGTACGGGGTTGCGGTGCGACGGGCGGTGCTCGCGGCGGATCGGCCGGTCGTGGTGACGACCGACTGTGACGACACCTACCCGATGGAACGGTTGCCGGACTTCCTCGCCGAGATCAACGACGGCGCGGACGTCGTCTCGGGCGACCGGCTCTACCACGGCGCCGACGCGATGCCCGCGTTCAACCGGCTGGGCAACCACGCCTTCGCGGCACTGGCCTCCCTGCTGCTGGGCGAGCGCCTCCACGACGTCACCACCGGAATGCGGGCCTACCGGCGGGACCTGATCCAGGAGACACGGTGGACCGAGAACACCGGCCTCTCGGCGGAACTGCTGATGCGGCCGACGGCCCGCGGGTACGACGTCCGGGAGACGCCGATCGACTACCGTGAGCGGGCCGGGGAGACGACACTCGACCCCATAGAGGGCGGGGCGGCCATCGCGAAGTCGATCCTGAAAGTCGGGATCGAGGAGCGACGGCGGTAGCCGACGCCCGTCGCCCGCGGGGACGGTGACCGGGAGACGCCGATCGGCTCCCGGGAGCACGGCTCCGGGCGCCCAGAGAACGATCTCCGGGAGACGCCGGGCGCCTACGGCGGCCGACGGTAGCTCCGGGCGCCGCCGGGATGGCCCTGCGGGTTCTCGATGCCGACCAGTTCCCCGCCGGTCGGCGAGGCGTACAGCGCGTACAGCAGGTCGTTGACCAGGTAGTGACGGACCCGCTCGGCGCGGTGGCCCTCCGGGTCGGGCTCCGCCCGGTCGACGCCGAAGTCCCGGAGGATCCCGTCCCGGCGGTCGGCGTCTAAGTCCACGTAGGGGGCGTCGTCCCAGTCCCGGCAGTACTCGTCGAGCGTGGCGACCGCCTCGCCCACGCTCGCGGCCCGCTCTGGGTCTCCCGCCAGGCGGCCCTCGACGTAGGCGCCGACGAACGCCTCGATCCCGGTCACCTCCGAGGGGTACACCGTCCGGGACAGCGCCACGAGGGTCTCGCGGTCGTGGTCGTCCACGCTCCCGTCCTCCGCCGTGTCGTCGTCGCCGTCGGTCCCGAGGCCGCCGGTGACGGCCGCCGCCCCGGCGGCGCCGCCCGCGGCCAGCACCGCCAGCGCGTCGCGTCGTGTGAGTTCATAGCTCATGGTGTGTCCTCTCGTCGTGTCGCGGCCGCAGCCGCCGTCCTCGCGGCGGTCTCCGGTCCGTCGCTCGCGTCGGTCGTCTCCCCGCCGACCGCCGTCACGTTCGTCCGCAGGGCGACCCCCGGCCGGTCGTAGCTCCCGGGGACGTGGGCCGCCTCGCCGCCACACCGGTCCGGGGCCAGACAGACCTCGGCGTAGGGCGTCAGCGCCCGGGCGCCGCCGTCGGTCCGCTCGACCGGCATCTCCGTCCGGTAGGTGAACCCGCCGCCGGTCCCGAAGTCGACCAGCGCCCGGAGTTCGAGGGCGTCCCGCTCCGCGACGGGGAGGGTCGCCGGCTCCACCCCGTCGCCGGTCAGCGTCGCGGTGCCGTTCCGGACGACCACGGCGAGCGCGAGGTCCTCGCCCGCCGGGGTCGCGGTGGCGTAGGCCTCCCCCTCGGCGCCGGAGAGCCGGATCGAGACGCGCTCGGCGAACTCCGGCACGCCGAGGACCAGCCGCTGGCGGACCGCCGGCCCGGCGGCGTGCTCGACCGGACGGACCACGGGCTCGACCTCGCTGCCCGCGAACGGCGCCCACTCGCCGCGGTAGCCGTACCGGTGGTAGCGCCGGTCGGGGAACGCGTCGACCACGTCGAACTGGTCCTCCCGCAGCGCGTACACCGGGCCGTCGTCGTAGCCCGGGTCGTTGCGGAGATACTGGAACGGGTGACCCAGCCAGTCGCCGTACGGCGTCGGGAGGAAGAGCAGGGCGTCGTCGGGCAACCCGTCGGTGGGCTCGTAGGCGGCGTCGATCCGGTCGCCGATGGCGGCGTTCTCCCGGATCGGGTCCGCGGCGACGGCCGCCGCCCCGCCGCCGACGGTCGCGAGCACGAGCACGGCGGCGAGCGCGCCCGCGACCGCCCGCCGGCGTCTCTCGACCGAGGGTCCGGCCGTCGCCTCCCGGAGGGCGGCGTCGACCGCCCGCCGGAGGAGCCCGGCGGCCGCGAACAGGCCGACCGCGGCGAAGGCCGCCGCGGGGACCAGCAGGTCGGTGTGGTAGTACGTCCCGAGCGTGGAGACGAGCCCGTCGTCGGGGTTCGCGAGGTCGCCGAGCACGTTGAGGTTCCCCCAGAAGTAGACGTTGCCCAGCGGGATCGAGACCAGGAGTCCGGCGACCGCCGCCCGGCGGGCGTCGAGCCCGCGACGGACCGCGACCGCGAGACCGGCCAGGCTCGCGGCCGTGCCCAGCGCCCCGGCGACGAACCACCGCGTCGCGAACAGCCGGAGGACCTCGGTGTTGGCCCGCAGCGCCAGCTCCGGGGAGTAGACCCGCTCGTAGCCGGCGATGGCCCGGCGGCCGAAGCCCAGCCCGTCCATCGGGGCGAAGGCCAGGTACGGGAACAGGAGCGGGTCGCCGGTGACGACGGCGTTGTAGGCGAGCGTCGTCGCGACGCCGGCGAGCCCCCCCGCGGCGACGACCACCTGACGGACGACGACGGCGGCGTCGCCGGTCCGGAGCGTCCACAGGGCGTGCGCGACGAACGGCGCCGCGAACAGCACCGCGCTGTAGGGCCGCGCGAGAAAGGCGGCGCCGACCGCGAGCCCCGCGACCGCCGCGGCCCGCCGGCCCCCGGTCCGGTCGGCGGTCAGGTAGGCGGCGGCGAACGCGAGGTTCAGCAGCGTCGTCGGCAGGTAGGGGAGGAAGACGCCCGACTGGACGAGAAAGAGCGGCGAGGCGAGCACCAGGGCGGCGGCGAGGAGGCCGGTCCGGGCGTCGAAGGCCTCCCGGACGGCGCGGTACGTCAGGGCGACGACGCCGGCGGCGACGCCGGCCAGCGCCAGCCGGGCGGTCCCCAGCAGCTCCCCGACCGCGAACACCGCCGCCGGGACGGGCGTGTACTTGGGGTACAGCGCCGGGTCCTCGCGGACGAAGAACCACGGCCGGAGGGCGTCGATCACGGGCGGGCGCAGGAAGAGCCGTCCCTCCAGCAGCATGGCGGCCTGGCGGAGGTAGACGCCCTCGTCGTGGTTGGTGGAGCCGTGGGGGAACAGTTCGACCGAGACGAGGACGGCGACGACCGCGGCGGTCGCCGCGAGCGCCGCGGCCGGCAGGTCCGGGCGCCCGCGGAGGACGGCGACGGCGCGGCGGATCCGGCGGGCGGGCGACCGTCGGTTCCCGTCGCCGTCGGCGTGGCGGGACATCACTCCGCGGGGTACCAGGCCAGCGGGTGGTCGGCCCGCAGCTCCACGCGGACCGGCTGGCCGGGGTCGAACGTCTCGGTGTGGTTGTGGAGACACCGGACGACCTCGCCGGAGTGGAGCTCGACGCGGTAGACGAACGAGGGACCGTTGTACTGGCGGCCGACGACGTAGCCGTCGGCCTCGGCCTCGGGCGCGGCGGTCGCCGCGAGGTCGTCCGGGCGCACGAGCACGTCCACGTGGGCGCCGCCGTACGTGTCGACGGGGCCGTTGAGCAGGTCGAGACCGTACGTGCCGATGGCGGTCTCGACGGCGTCGTCGTCGACGCGGGCGGGCAGGAAGCTCGCCCGGCCGAGGAAGGAGGCGACGAACCGGGACTCGGGGTTCTCGAACACCTCGCCGGGGTCGCCGACCTGCTCGACGCGGCCGTCGTTGACGATGGCCACGCGGTCGGAGATCGACAGCGCCTCCTCCTGGTCGTGGGTGACCGAGACGGCGGTGACGCCGGCCCGCTTGAGGATCCGGCGCACCTCCTCGCGCATCTCCACCCGCAGCCGGACGTCCAGGTTCGAGAACGGCTCGTCGAGCAGCAGGACGTCCGGCTCGGGGGCCAGCGAGCGGGCCAGCGCCACCCGCTGTTGCTGACCGCCCGACAGCTGATCCGGCGGCTTCTCCCGGTGGTCGGTCATCTCCACCAGCTCCAGCAGCTCGGTCACCCGCCGCTCGCGCTCCTCCGCGGGCCAGTCCTCGATGCCGAAGGCCACGTTCTCCGCGACGGTGAGGTGGGGGAAGAGGGCGTAGTCCTGGAAGACGATGCCGACGTCACGCCGTTCGGGCTCCAGGGAGACGTCGCCGTCGGCGACGACGTCGCCGGCGATGGTGATCCGGCCGCCGGTGGGCCGTTCGAGTCCCGCGATCATGCGCAGCGTGGTGGTCTTACCACAGCCCGACGGGCCAAGAAGCGTCAGCAGTTCGCCGTCCCGCACCGACAGCGACAGCTCCTCGACGGCCCGCTCGGGGCCGTACTCCTTGGTCACGCCGTCGAGTTCGAGGACGATCCGTTCGGGGTCCTCGACGTCGGCCTCGACCGTGTCGAACGCCTCCCGGGTGTCGTTACGTGCCATCGAATCGCTCACGTCCGAGGATCACGAGCATCGACAGGCCCGACACCGCGACCAGCACCAGCGCCGGCACGGCGGCCTGCCCGTAGTATCCCTGTTCCTGTACTTCCCAGATGTAGGTGACGAAGGTTTCGAAACCGAGCGGCTGGAGCATCAGCGTCGCGGGCAACTCCTTCATGGCGGTGAGAAAGACCAGCGCCCCGCCGGCGGCCAGCGCCGGCGCCACCAGCGGCAACACCACCCGCCGGAACGCCGCGAGCGGGGAGTGGCCCAGCGAGCGGGCGGCCTCCACGAGGCTCGGGTCGACCTGCAACAGCGACGACCGGGTGGTGCCGACCGCCTGTGGGAGAAAGCGCACGACGTAGGCGAACACCAGCAGGACGACCGTCTTGTACAGCGAGGGGACGTACACCAGACCGAGGTAGACCAGCGCCAGGCCGATCACGACCCCGGGGGTGGCGTAGCCGACGTAGGAGAGGCGGTCCGGGAGCGAGCCGGCGATCCCGTCCGTGCGGGCGGCGAGGTAGGCGATCGGCACCGCGGCGACGACACAGATCGCGGCGGCGGCCGCCGACAGGGAGACGGAGTTCCAGGCGGTGATCAACTCGAAGTCGACGCCGCCGCCGGCGTAGGCCGGCCCGTCCCGGGCCAGCCACATCAGCAGGATGCCGACCGGCAGGGCCAGCGCCAGCACGGCCACGCCCAGACAGAACGCCGCGGCGGGCCACCGGAGCCGGCCCAGGCGGACGACGGCGGCCCGGCCGTCACCCCCCGAGACGTAGGCGCCGTCGCGGTCGGCGCCGATGCGGGACTCGACCGCGAGGATCACGAGCGCCAACAGGAGCAACAGGAGAGAGAGCACGGCGGCGAAGTCGAGCCGGCGGGCGCCGAACTCGTTGTAGATCATCCGGGTGTAGACGTCGAGACGCATGATCGTCGGCGTGCCGAAGTCCGACAGCGTGTACAGCGCCACGAGCAGCGACCCGGCGGCGACGGCGGGGAGGATCCGGGGGAGGGTGACCCGGCGGAACGCCTCGCGGCGGGTGTAGTTGAGCGAGCGGGCGGCCTCGACCAGACGGCCGTCCATCGAGACCAGCGCCGCCCGCGTGGTGAGGAAGACGTACGGGTAGGTGTAGACGGTGAGCACGAGCGCGGCGCCGGGGAAGCCGTAGATGGAGGGGATCCGCTCGACCCCCAGCGGCGCCAGCGCGTCGGCGAGCACGCCACGGGGGCCGAACGCCGACACGAACGCGAACGCGCCGATGTAGCTGGGCACCACCAGCGGCAGCGCGCCGGTGACCGTGAAGAATCGCCGGAAGGGGAGGTCGGTCCTGACGGTGAGGTAGGCGAGCGGAACCCCCAGCAGGATCGAGCCCGCGGTGACGACCGACACCAGCCCCAGCGTGTTGACCGTCACGCGGAGCGTGGTGTCGCTGGTGACCAGTTCGAACGCCCGCGCGGGCGGAATCGCCGCCGCCCGCAGGAAGAGCCAGGCCAGCGGCGACACCACGACCAGCGCGACCCCGGTCGCGACGAGCGCGAGCCCCGCGGAGACGGAGCCGCCGCTCTCCTCGTCCGTGGCCTGCCCCGTCAGCCGGTCACGGGCGTCGGTCGCCATCAGAGCACGCCGACGTCACGCAGCAGGTCCAGCGTCCCGCCGACGTCCGATAGCTGCGCGAGGTCGACGTCCGGCGGGTTCAGTTCGTCGACGGTCGGGAGGCCGCCGACGGGTTGGACACCCTCGATCATCGGATAGGCGTAGGTCCGCGTGGCGAAGAACTCCTGGGCCTCGGAGGACAGCAGGTGCCGGACGAGCGTCCCCGCCAGTTCGCCGTTCTCGGTGCCTGCGAGCGTCGCCGCGCCGGAGACGTTGACGAGCGCGCCCGCGTCGTTCTCCGTGAACGCCAGTTCGATCGGCGCGTCGGAGCGGGCGTTGCGGACCCGCAGCGCGTAGTAGTGGTTGGCGAAGCCCCCGAGGATCGAGCCGTCGGCGACGGAGTTGGAGATGCGGAACTCGTCCGGGAACTCGCTGACGCCGGCGTCGAGCATCCCGTTCAGCCACTCGCGGGTGGGCCCGTCGCCACGGATCGCCCGCATCGCCGTCACGAACGACTGGAAGGCCCCGTAGCTGGGTGCCCAGCCCATGCTGTCCTGGAACGGACCGAACGAGGGGAACTCCCGGACGGTGCTCGGGACGTCCCCGGCCGACAGCTCGTCGGTGTTGTACGGCACGGCGCGGGCGCGGCCGGCGAAGCCGACCCACCGGCCCTCGTCGTCCCGGAAGCTCTCCCGGACCGGGTCCAGCGCGTCGTCGGGCAGCGGCTCCGTCGCGCCGGCCTCCGCGACCGCGCCCAGCGAGCCCGCGTCCACGGCCAGGAACATGTCCGCCTGTGGCGAGGACGCGCGGTTCTCCTCGACGATGGTGTTGGCCAGGTCGCTCGAAGCCCCCCGGCTGAACTCGAAGTCGAACCCGTCGTAGGTCTCCGCGAACAGGTTCAGCAGGTCGATGTACAGCCCGCTCTCCCCGCCGCCGAGATAGAGGGTCAACTCGCCGTCCAGGTCCGGCAGCTCCTCGATCGAGGGCCCGCCGGGCGCGGCCCGCCCCTCGATCAGCGCGCCGGAGCCGCGGAACGTGGACAGCGACAGCGGACCGGCGGCGGACTCGCTCGACTCCGACGTACAGCCGGCGAGCGACGCCGCGGCGACGCCCGCGCCGGTCGCCAGCAGTCGTCGTCGCGTCGGTCGGTACTCCCGTTCGCTCGTCCCGTCGTCGTGTTCGCTCATGTCTGAATTTAGGTTAGCCTAAAGCCCTTACGTCTTTCTAGTCGTCGGCGACGGCCGGTTCGCCGGCGGGGACGCTGCCGGGACGCAGCGCCTCGAGACAGTCCAGCCAGTCGCGCATGTACTCGCCACAGTGGACGAGGAAGTCGCCGTTCTCCCAGTCGTCGAAGTCGCCGGTCGCCAGCGCGTCGGCCATCGCGGCGAACGCGTCGGCGAACGTCTCGGCGTCCCCGCCGACGTCGTCGACCAGCTCCCAGACGTGCTCGTTGAGTTCGAGCCCGTGGACCTCGTTGGTCAGATCGGAGAACGTCGACCGGGGGGCCTTGTTGTGTTCACAGAGCGGGTCGCCGTTGAGCACCTGCTTGCCCAGCACGTCGCAGGCCCGCTTGAGGAAGACGCCGCTCCAGATGTCGTCGAACCGGCCGACGTCCCAGCGGTTGTCGTCCATCGGCAACTGGTAGAACGCGGGGACGACCTCCCGGCGGAAGGCGAGGTTCATCGAGCAGACGGTGAGGTAGTTGCCCTCGTGGGCCACGAACTGCTCGTCGAACATGTCGGCGTGGGTGCGCGTGCGGGCCTGCCCGCGCAGGTCGCCGTCGTTGAGGATCCGGACCGCGTCCAGGTCCGGGACGTTCGTCCACAACCCCTGCGAGGCGACGACGTCGTCGACGGCGGTCGGTTCGGTGTCGACGGTCTCGTCCATCGCGCCGTAGGGGTAGCCCCGCGGGTAGAGGTCGTGCTCGTCGGCGGACTCGTACAGCACGTTGACCCACCGCTCGTCGGAGGCGACGCCCTCGACGGTCCCCTCGAACGCCAGGTTCCGCATGTGGCGCCCGAAGAAGTCGACGTCGTCGTGGGGGAGCGTGTCGTCGTCGATGAACACGCCGTACTCGAAGTCGTTGGCCCAGAGGTAGAGCAACCCGAACGAGGTCTGTGCGTGGCTAGCCTCGGGGATCAGGTGCGTGTACTCGCCCGCGCCGCGCTCGGCGAGCCACGCCTCCCGGCGGGGACCGTCGAACACCTCCCCCGCGACGTCCAGTTCGGTCAACATCGCCGCCATCTCGTCGGTCGGCCGGAACGACTCGGTCACCAGCACGAAGTGGAGCCGGTCGGTGTCGAACCCGTGGTCCCTGGCGTTCGCGACGTACTCCCGTACGATGTCGTGGTCCCGGATCGTCGGGATCACGACGCAGACATCCTCCGTCATCGGTCGCACATCTTTAGGGCGGCCTAAAGTAACTGTCGCTCCGGGATCGATACCGTCGTGGGCAATCGGTCTCGACCTGTCGGGTCACCGAGGCGAACTATTATACGCCTCCCCCGGGCCACCGTAGGACACGATGATCGCCAGCAACGAGGGGGTCCCGACGTGAACCTGGAGGGACAGACCTGCGTCGTCACGGGGGCGTCCCGCGGGATCGGTCGTGGGATCGCCGAGGACCTGGCGGCACACGGCGCGGACGTGGCCGTCAACTACCGCTCCTCGGACGAGGCGGCCCGGGAGGTCGTCGACTCGATCGATGCCGCCGGCGGCACCGCGGCGCTCGCACAGGCCGACGTCTCCGACCACGAGGCCGTCGCCGAGATGCGCGACTCGGTGACCGACGCGCTGGGTCCGGTCGACGTGCTGGTCAACAACGCGGGCATCACGATCGACAAGCCCTTCGAGGAGATGGACCGAGAGGACTGGCAGACGGTGATCGACGTCAACCTCGGCGGCGTGTTCAACTGTACCGACGCCTTCTACGACGACGTGCGGGCCTCGGAGACCGGGCGCCTGATCAACATCTCCTCGGTCGTCGGCCAGCGGGGCAACTACGGCCAGGCCAACTACGCGACGACGAAGTCCGGGCTGTTCGGGTTCACCCGGACGCTGGCCCTGGAGATGGCCTCGACCGGCTCGACCGCCAACTGCGTGGCGCCGGGGTTCGTCCGGACCGACATGCTGGAGGAGGTGCCCGAACGGGTCCAGGAGAAGATCCTCCGGGACGTCCCGCTGAACCGGTTCGCGACGATCGAGGACATCGCCCCGATCGTCCGGTTCATCGCGGGCGAGGAGTCGAGCTACATGACCGGGCAGGTGATCGGCGTCAACGGCGGCATGGAGTGGTGACATGAGTCGACAGGACGGCGACGACGAGACGTCGGGCGGCGGGGAGTCGAACGCGGACGGGGACGTCCGCGACGGAACCGGGGCCGACGCGAACGGGAGCGCGGAGGACGCTCCCGAGGACCCGGTCGAGGAGTTGCGCCGCCGGCGCCGGGAGGCGGAGGCCGGGGGCGGCGAGGCCCGGATCGAGTCCCAGCACGACAAGGGGAAGCTGACGGCCCGCGAGCGGATCGACCTGCTGGTCGACGAGGACACGTTCGTGGAGATCGACCCGTTCGTGGAGCACCGCTCGACGAACTTCGGGATGGCCGACAAGGAGTTCCCCGGGGACGCGGTGGTCACGGGCTACGGCGAGATCGACGGCCGGAAGGTGTTCCTGTTCGCCCACGACTTCACGGTCCTGGGCGGGTCGGTCGGCGAGGTGGTCGCGGAGAAGGTGTGTAAGGTGATGGACCGGGCGATCGACGCCGGGGTTCCGGTGATCGGGCTCAACGACTCCGGCGGCGCCCGGATCCAGGAGGGGGTGGACTCGCTGGTGGGCTTCGCCAAGATCTTCGAGCGCAACACCCGCGCCTCGGGGCTGATCCCACAGATCTCCGCGATCATGGGCCCGTGTGCCGGCGGCGCGACCTACTCGCCGGCGCTGACCGACTTCACGTTCATGGTCGAGGACACCAGCCACATGTTCATCACCGGCCCGAACGTGATCGAGACGGTCACCGGCGAGCAGGTCTCCAAGGAGGAACTGGGCGGCGCGGGCTCACACTCCACGAAGTCGGGCGTGGCCCACTTCACCCACCCCTCCGAGGAGGAGACCCTCCAGGGGATCCGACGGCTGCTGTCGTACCTGCCGCGGAACAACGTCGAGGACCCCCCGCGGGTCTCGCCGTGGGACGACCCCGACCGCCGGCTGGAGGGGATCACCGACGTCGTGCCGGAGGCCCCGCGCAAGCCCTACGACATGACCGCCGTGATCGACCGGGTGGTCGACGAGGAGTCGTTCATGGAGGTCCACGCGGGGTGGGCACGCAACGTGGTCGTGGGGTTCGCCCGGATGGACGGCCGGTCGGTTGGCGTGGTCGCCAACCAGCCCCGGGTCAGCGCAGGGACGCTCGACATCGACGCCGCCGAGAAGGCCGCCCGGTTCGTCCGCTTCTGTGACTCGTTCAACCTCCCGATCCTCACGTTCGTCGACGTGCCGGGGTTCATGCCCGGCACCGACCAAGAGCACAACGGGATCATCCGTCGGGGCGCAAAGCTGATCTACGCCTACGCGGAGGCGACGGTGCCGCTGCTCTCGACGGTCGTCCGGAAGGCCTACGGCGGCGCCTACATCGTGATGTCCTCGAAGTTCCTGGGCAGGGACGTCAACTACGCCTGGCC
>CAZMWG010000040.1:0-13166 GCA_964569925.1 uncultured Halobacteriales archaeon
TCCTGGATGGCCGCGCTGCCGCCGTGCATCTGGATCTGCGGGAAGTTGCGCCGCAGGAAGTTCGTGATCCGCTCGCGCAGGTCGTCGCCGTCGGACTCCGTCTCGGTGCTCATGCTGTCCCGAAGTGGGTCGCCTGCGGGCTTCAACCTTTGGTCTCTCGGGCTCGGCCAGCCCGGCGCGCGCCCACGGTCGGCGGTGTTCACTCGCCCGTCGCTCCGCCCCGCTCGCCGTCTCCCAGGAGCGTGACCTCGCCGCTCTCGGTCACCGTCACCCGGTAGCCGCTGTACTCGAAGGTGACCTCGCCGGCGCGGCCGTCGAACAGCGCGTCCAGCGCGTCGGGGTCGACCACCTCGTACAGCGGGGTCTCCACGTCCACGGGGTCGATCCCGTCCCTGGCGGCGACCGCCTCGACCACCGCGCGGCTCAGCGGCTCCGGGTGAGTCATGTCAACGTGTACGGACCGGAGCAGTGAAGTGTCTGTCGTGTACGACGATCCTACCGCGGCCAGCAGTCCGGGACTCGCTCGGCGTGCTCGTCGATCAGCGCCAGCAGCGGCCGGAGCTCCTCGAAGGCGGACCCGCGCGTCACCACGTCGGCGTCGTCGTCCCAGTCGATCACGTCCGCGTCCGCCAGCTTCGGGAGGTGTCCGTGTGTCATCCTGACCCGGCGTCGATCCGGGTCCTGCCCGTCGATCAACGCGTTCACGGGCACCGGGCCGGACCCGTTCTCGTCGACGTCCAGCAGGGCCACCAGCAGCCGCCGACGCTGCCCGTCCGCCAGCAGCTCGAAGACGGTGTCACAGCCCAGCCGTCCGGAGTTTCGGTGTGTGTTCATGGTTTCGGTGGGTACTCCCGTCCGCCCGTCGTCGGATCGTACACGACCGTCACTGATAGGCCTACCTTTCAGCCGTTAATCACTTTAATACCCCTCGCCCACGCGCCGGCGACACGCCCCCCGTCGCGGGCCGTCCCCGCGCGCGACTCGGGGGCGATCAGTTACGGAGCCGTTACCCGCCGCCCGGGGGCTCGGCGACGGCGAAGCGCTCGATCAGCCGGGCCGTACCGCGGCGGAGCCGCTTCGGGAGGGCGCTCCCGCCGATCCCGAGTCGGCCGGCCAGCTCCGACTGGGTGACTCCGCGGGGGACCTCGAAGTAGCCGGCCTCGTAGGCGGCGACCAGGGCGTGGCGCTGCTCGGCCGAGAGGCCGACGCCGGTGCCGGGGCCGGCGGGATCGAACGGCCGCTCCAGCGAGAACCCCACGCACACCGGGCGGCTTCCTCGCGGAAGGCGACCAGGCCGTCGTGGGAGCGAAACTGCAGGCGAAGCTCCCACCCCGCCGCCGAGCCGACGGCGGCGATCACCTCCGCCCCGGCGGCGACGATCGGGTCGACCACGCCGGCGACGCCGTCGGCCCACTCGACCTCGAACGGCACGCGCTCGCCCGTGCGGGCGAGTTCCGAGACCGACTCGACGGTGGGGTCCGTGCGCAGTTCGGCGGCCGCGTCGCACTCCCCGTCCGCGTCGGTCGCCGGGTCGCGGCCGTCCCGCCCCCCTCGACCTCCTCCGGGTCGGTCCAGACGAACGGGAGCAAGGGGTCCCCCACCGGAACCAGCCGTCCGAACTCCACGGACGCCCCCGGGTACCGCCACAGCACGGAACACGGCGGGAGGTGTTCGGCCGGCACGCTGATGTCGGTGATCGTGACCATGCACGTTCCCGCCGACGCTTGGACCGCGCCCGGTTTATCTAGACGATGCTTACCGGCGTGAGTCGCGGCCGGGCGGCGGGCCCGGGTGTCAGGCCCCGAACAGCGCGTGGTACAGCACCGCGAGCGTCGTCCGGCCGTCCCGCAGGCGCCCCTCGCGGACGGCCGCGACCAGCGCGTCGAAGTCGGCGGTGTCGACCCGGATCGACTCGTTGTAGTCGAGGTCCCGGTCGGCGGTCGGCGAGCAGTCCTCGGCCCGGAAGTAGTGGAAGACGGCGTCGCTGAACCCGTTGGCCGGCTCGACGCTCGCGAGGTGTTCGACGGCGCCGGCCTCGTAGCCGGTCTCCTCGGCCAGTTCCCGGTCGACGGCCGCCCGCGGGGCCTCCCCGTCCTCGACGCCCCCCGCCGGCAGCCCGCGATTGACCCGTCCGACTGCCTGGCGCCACTCCTCGATCACCACCACCTCGCCGTCGGCCGTGAACGGCAGGATCACGACGCTCTCGCCCTCCACGAGGTAGTCGTACTCCCCCTCGTCGCCCCCGGGGAACCGCACGGCGTCGGTCACCACGTCGAACCCCTCGCACGTGTAGCCGGTCTCACGGCCCAGCGTCTCCCAGGCCAGCGGGTCGGCCGCCGGCCCGTCGCCCGTCCGCGCGCCCTCGTCCGGGCCGTCCGCCGGCCCGTGTTCCTCGTCCATACCCACGACAGGGCCGCCGGCCGGAAAAACCCGCCCGTCCCGGCCGCGTCGGCCGTTCCCGCCGCCCGTCGCGCCGCCAACGCTTTCACTCGGGGCGTCCACCTCCGGTCGATGAGCGTCCTCCGGAAGTTCAGCGACACGGTCCGGGAGTTCACGCGGCGCCGGCCGTCGGTCCGGAAGCTGCTCGCCAGCCGGACCGGGTCGTTCGACCGCGCCCACGCGATCCTCCCCTCCGACGCCGTCGTCGGCGAGCCCGTCGAGATGACCCTCCAGACCTGGGACGAGTACGAGCGGCTGTACGGACACACCGGCGGCTTCGAGGTGGCGGCGACCGACGACGACGCCGACCTGCCGGGCAGCGCGACCACGACCGCCGGCGACGGCGGCGTGACGACCGTCGACGGGATCCGTTTCCGGACGCCGGGCGTCCACTACGTCGTCCTCGAGGGGGAGGGCGACCGGTTCGTCTCGAACCCGGTCCGCGTCCACGACTCCGAACCCGACCGGCGCACCTTCTGGGGGGACGTCCACCTCCACTCGAACCTCTCGGACGGCGCCGGCCACCCGCGCAAGGGGTACCGGTTCGGCCGGGACGTGATGAACCTCGACGTGGTGGCCTACACCGACCACGACACGATGGGCTTCTTCATCCCGCCGGCCTGGCAACAGCGCCGGATGCGGGACCGCTACGTAGACCAGTTGCGGGACGCCGCCGAGGAGTTCCACGACCCCGGGGAGTACGTGACGCTGTTCGCCTACGAGTGGACCCAACAGCCCGGCGTCGGTGGCCACCTCAACGTCTACTTCGAGGACGTCGACGCGCCGCTGTTCACCTCGCTGGACCCGGACACCGACGGCTACGAGAAGCTCTGGGCGCGCCTGCGCGAGTGGCGCGAGGAGACCGGCGAGCGCGTTCTGACGATCCCACACCACAGCGCGGAGGCCCAGTACCCCTTCGACTTCGACGCCGTCGACTACGACGACGGGATGGCGCCGCTGTTCGAGGTGTACTCACAGTGGGGGTCGAGCGAGATGCCCGCCTCGGCGGGCAACGACCGGCCGGTGTTGATGGGCACCGGCGAGGTGGGCGAACCCGGCCACTACTTCCGGGACCTGCTGCGGATGGGCGCGCGGCCGGGGCTGATGGCCGCCTCCGACTACCACGGCCCCCACCCCGGTCACTCGCTGGTCCACGCGAAGCCACACCTCCCCGGCCTGGCCGAGTGGCGCGAGGACGGGATCGGCTGGGGGCTGATCTGGCGGGTGTGGAACGAGCGCAGTTCGCCGGGCGGGCTGACGGCGTTCCGGGCGCCGGCGCTGACCCGCGAGGCCGTCTTCGACGCGCTGGAGGAGCGGCGCGTCTACGCCACCACCCAGCCCGACCGGATCTTGGTCGAGTTCGCCGTCGACGGCGTCGCCGTCGGCGAGGACGACAGCACGGTGTCGGTCGCGGACGGCGCCGAGCGGACGCTCTCGGTCGACGTCGCCGGGACCGCGCCGGTCGACCGCGTCGAGGTCGTGAAGAACGCCACGCCCTGGCGGACCGTCGAGGGCGACGCCGTCGACGCCGTCGACGCCGACGGGGAGGACACGGGACCGGACGAGGGACCCGACGCGGTCGCCACCGCCGACGGCGGGGCCGGGGTCCTCGACACGGACGCCTACCGGCTGACGGCCGAACTGACCGACGACGCGCCGGTCGAGGGGATGACCTGGGACGACGACCGGGGGACCGACGACGACGCCTACTACGTCCGGGTGATCCAGACCGACGGCGGGATGGCCTGGGCGGGGCCGCTGTGGGTGACCGTCGAGTGAGCTCCGACCGTCTGCTCGCCGCGGGACGCCGACCGGGCCTCGGGCGTCGACCCGCCGCCGAGCCGGGAGAGCAACCGTGAGGCCGCGCACGCGGGCCGTCGGCGTCGTCGTCCTGCTTTCGCTCGTCGTCGTCGCCGGGGTGC
Source organism: uncultured Halobacteriales archaeon (assembly GCA_964569925.1). Classification (GTDB taxonomy): domain Archaea; phylum Halobacteriota; class Halobacteria; order Halobacteriales; family Haloarculaceae; genus CAZMWG01. The sequence goes on from CAZMWG010000040.1 coordinate 4,362, forward strand.
ACTACGGCGCCGTCGAGGACAGCCACCGGCGGTACCCCTCGCCGGACGCGCTGGCGACCGACTACGGGAGCCACGTCGGCGAGCGCGCGCTGCTTTTCGGCACCGTCGAGGCGGTCGACCGCGCCGCGGGGACCGCCCGGATCCGGGTCGACTCCCGCGAGGGAGTCTTCCCGATGACGGTGTCCGGGTTCGACGCGACGGTCCGCCCCGGCGGGACGGTCCAGGCGTTCGGACCGCTCCGGCCCGACCGCCGGATCGACGCCGAGCGGGTGGCGGTGGTCGACCGCGCCGGCTCGTCGAAGACGTACAAGTACGTCGTCTCGGCTGTCGGCGTGGCGCTGGTCGTGGTCGCCGTCCTGCGGCGCTGGCGACCGAACGTCCGGCGGCTGGTCCTGGAGGCCCGCCGGTGACGGGGGACGGATGGCCGACCTGCTGACCCACGTGCTCGCGGCGTACGCCCTGGCGACGGCGGCGCGCTGGCGGCTGGGGTTCGACCGCCGGTGGGTGCCTCCGGCGATGGGCGGCGCGGCGCTCCCGGACCTGGTGAAGCTCCGGTTGCTCGTCGGCCCTGGAACCGTCGAGTCGCTGCTGGGGCTGCGGTTCTCCTACGACGCCGTCCCCACGCTGGGCGGCGTCCTCCTGCTCGCCGGGGCGGTGGCGCTTGCCTTCGACGCCCCCCGCCGGGCCTACGGGTTCGTCCTGCTGGGGGGGTGCTCCGCGCTCGTCCTCGACGGCCTGCGAGTGTTCGCCGACGGTCGAGCCGGCGCCTACCTCTACCCGGTCACCTGGTGGCACCCGCCGACGCCGGGGCTGTACGTCAGTTCCGACCCCCGCGTGCTCGCGGTCGCGCTCGCCGTCGCAGGAGCGGTCGCGCTGGCCGACCGGCGTCTCGGGCCGGACGGTTCGACCGACGACGACGGGTAGCGGCGCCGGGCTCCGGGTCGTCCGACCGCGGGCGCCGACGTCTCGCGAGACCGACGGTCAGGCCTCCCACGCCGCGGGCCACATCCCGGCGGCCCTGAGACCCGGCTCGGCGCCGTCCTCGACCAGCCGTGCCCGCAGCGCCGCCGGGTCCAGCCGTTCGACCGGCTCGCTCGCCAGCGCCCGGACCAGCAGCGCCGTCACCATCGCGTGGTCCCGGATCGTCCGTGGGTCGGCCTTGTCCAGCGTGTCGGCCCGGGTGTGGGTCCACCCCCGGTCCCACCGGTCGCTCGTCCCGTCGTCGCTGTGCAGCTGCAGGGCGGGCACCCCCGCGCGGACGAACGGCCAGTGGTCGCTGTAGGGGTGGGGGTCGTCGTCGATCCCGACCGACCGGTCGAGGTCGTCGGCGACCGACGCCACCACCGCGCCGACGGCGTCGGAGCCGTGAGTCAGCGCCCGCAGGTCCCGGTCCCGGCCGGCGCCGTCCACGTTCACCACGGCCCGCACGCGGTCGAGATCCAGCCGCTCGGCCAGAGCCTCGCTGCCCAGCAGGCCGAGTTCCTCCGAGCCGACCGCGGCGACCTCGACCGGCGCCGGCACCACCTCGGCGTCGGCGAGGATCCGCAGGGCACCGAGCGCCGTCGCGACGCCACAGCCGTTGTCGAGGGCCCCCTCGCCGACGTCGTGGGCGTCGTAGTGCGCGAGAACGAGCACCGGGTCGGCGTCCCCGCCGGTCCCGGCCCCCTCGCCGGCGGGCAGCCGCGCCCGGACGTTCCGGCTGGTGCCGGGCGCGGTGTCGGCCTCGACCCGCAGGCGGACGGTCGCGTCGCCCGCCAGGTCGGCCAGCCGGGCGCCGGTCTCCTTCGAGACGCCGACGCCGGGGATCGGCGCCCGCTCGCTGCCCAGCGACCCGGTCGGCGGCAGTTGGCCGGGGACGTGGTTGACGAACAGGAACGCCTCCGCGCCGGCGGCGACCGCCTCGCCGACCTTCTCCATCCGGTGGTAGCTGCGCTCGGCGTCCGGCGGCGCGGCGGTGCGGGCGAGCGCCACCCCGCCGGCGAGCGCGTCGCCGGCGGCCTCGATCTCGGCGGGGGTCCCGTGGCCGACGTCGACCAGCGGCCCGCGGACCTCGGCGGCCGGGGAGTACGGCAGCGCGACCCCTTCGACGGACCGCTCCCGGCCGCCCGAGACGACCGCGAGTTCCGTCCGCCCGCGGGTCCAGCGGGACATCTCGAAGGGGTCGATCCTGACGTCGGCCAGCCCGGCCGCCGCGAACGCCTCGGCGACCAGGTCGGCCGCCGCCCGCTCGCCCGGCCCCCCGCCCAGGCGGTCCTCGATCGCCGTCAACCCCTCCAGCAGCCGCCAGGACGCGTCGTCGCGCCAGGCCCGACCCAACGCGGCGTCGAGGGCGTCCTCGCCGTCCCCGTCGATCGCCCGGTCGGTCGTGTCGGTCCCGCCGTCCACGGCGTCGTCCGCCCCGGTCGGGTCCACGGTCCGCGCGTCGTCCCCGGGCTCGACCGGGTCCTCGCCGTCCATGGCCCGGTCGTGGGCCGGCGGGGTCGAAAACCCGTCGACCGCCGACGAGTCAGCACGCTTACGTTCGATCCGGCACAACCGATGTCCATGAGTTCGGTTCCCGACAGATCGGAGATCGACGAGCGGTACAAGTGGGACCTGGAGTCGCTGTTCGCCGACGACGACGAGTGGGAGGCGGCCTACGAGACGGCGGAGTCGCTGATCGAGGACCTGGAAGCCTACGAGGGCAGGTGTACGGAGTCGGCGGCGACGCTCCTGGCGACGCTCGAGACCTACGAGGAGTTGATGCGGGCGGTGTCGAACGTGGCCGCCTACGCGCGGATGCGACGCGACGAGGACACCACCCGCGACCGGTACCAGGCGCTGACCGCCCGGGCGGAGTCGCTGTCCTCGGACGCTGGGAGCGCGGCGAGCTTCCTGGAGCCCGAGCTACAGGAACTTGACGGCGAGGAGGTCGAGGGTCTGATCGACGAGGAGCCCACGCTCGCCGAGTACGACCACTACTTCGACGACGTGTTGCGGATGAAACCCCACACCCGGTCGACGGAGGTCGAGACCCTGCTGGCCGAACTGGGGGAGGTCACCGGCGCGCCGGGCGAGGTGTACAACATGCTCGCCAACGCGGACATGGAGTTCCCGGCCGTCGAGGACCCCGACGAGGAGGCCCGCCGGATCACGCTGAACAACTTCACCACCCTCCAGAAGAACCCCGACCGGGAGTTCCGCCGGCGGGTGTACGAGGCGTTCTACGACGAGTGGGAGACCGTCCGCAACGCCGTGGGCGCGGCGTACAAGAACGCCGTCAAGACCGACGTCAAGACCGCGCGGGCCCGGAACTACGACACCGCCCGCGAGGCGGCGCTGGACGGCCCGAACGTCCCCGTCGAGGTGTACGACACGCTGGTGGGGACGGTCGAGGACAACCTGGACAAGCTTCACCGCCACGCCGAACTGAAGCGGGAGTCGATCGGCGCCGAGGCGCTGCGCCCCTGGGACCTGTACGTCCCGCTGGCCGGCGGCGAGTCCCCGACCGTCGAGTACGACGCCGCCCGCGACCACGTCGTCGAGGCGCTGGCGCCGCTGGGCGAGGACTACCAGTCCCGGGTCGCCGAGGGACTGGACTCCCGGTGGGTCGACGTCTACGAGACCGCCGGCAAGCAGTCGGGCGCCTACTCCGGGGGGACCTACGACAGCCAGCCGTACATCCTGATGAACTACCAGGACGACGTCGACTCGATGTACACGCTGGCCCACGAGCTGGGTCACTCGCTGCACTCGGAGCTCACCAGCGAGAGCCAGCCCTACGTCTACTCGGGCTACGAGATCTTCGTCGCCGAGGTGGCCTCGACGGTCAACGAGACGCTTCTCACCCACCACCTGCTGGAGACCGTCGACGACCGGCGCCTGCGCCGGCACGTGCTCAACGAGTTCTTAGAGCGGTTCCGCTCGACGCTGTACCGACAGACGATGTTCGCGCAGTTCGAGCACCGCACCCACGAGATGGTCGAGGACGGCGAGCCGCTGACCCCCGACCGCCTGGACGACCTGTACGCCGACCTCAAGGGCGACTACTACGAGCCCGCCGAACTCGACGACCGGATCGCCCGCGAGTGGATGCGGATCCCCCACTTCTACCGGGCGTTCTACGTCTACCAGTACGCCACCGGCATCTCGGCCGCCGTCGCGCTGGTCGACGGGATCCTCGAGGAGGGCGAACCCGCCGCCGAGCGGTACCTCGACTTCCTCCGGAGCGGCTCCCGGGAGTACCCCCTCGAACTGCTGCGGTCGGCCGGCGTCGACATGAAAAGCGCCGACCCGATCGAGTCCGCGCTGGCGACCTACGACGACTACCTCGACGAGTACGAGTCGCTGGACTGACCGCCCGGAGCGTCCCGCCGACCGGGAACGCCGGGTGTCTTTAGGGACGGACACACAACGGGGAACCGATGCCCGAGGGCGACGCCCGCGGAGACGACGCGGACGGTGCAGCCTCCGAGCGGGGGTCAGGGGGCGACGGCCCCGCCGAGGACGTCACGCCAGGATCGGCCTTCGAGGGGCCGCCGCGGTCGTTCACGGACGCCGCGGGCCGCGAGATCGTCCTGCGGACCGGCGAGCGCGCCGCCGGCGAGATCGACCCCGGCGCGGTCGCCGACGGCGAGGGCGAGCGGCCGGCGCTCGGCGACCTCGGGACGGCGCTCTGGGCGATGTACGACACCTACGAGGTCGACGAGCGGGTCCAGGGGTTGCCGCCGCTGCGCGCGCCCGACCGCCGGCGCTGGGTCGCCGACCTTCTGGAGAACGGTCTGAACGTCGTCGCGCTGCACGGCGACCGCGCGGTGGGCCACGCCTGCCTGTTGCCCTACGACGACACCGCCGAACTGGTGATCTTCGTCCACCCGGCCTACCAGCAGGCCGGGATCGGCTCGCGGCTGATCCGCGCGCTGCTCGCGCTGGGCGACGGGGCCGGCGTCGGCCACGTCTGGCTCTCCGTCCAGCGTGACAACCACGTCGCGATGAACCTCTACCGGTCGGTCGGCTTCGAGACCACCGACCGGGACCGCATCGAACACGAGATGGAACGGGTGCTCTGACGGTCCCCGACCCCGAAGCCCGTCCGCACGCTACTCGTACTCGAACCCCGACGCCCGTTCGCGGTCCCGACCGCGGTCGCGGGCCGCGTCGCCGACCCCGCTTCCCTCCAGGTTCTCGGTCTCGACGAGACGCTCGACCCGCCGCTCGAACTCCGCGTCGTCGATCTCGCCGCGGGCGTACCGCCCGCGCAGCCGTTCGATCGGGTCCTCGTCCGCGCCCCCTCGGGGCTCCGTCCGGGCGCCGGCGTCGACGGACGTCCGGTCGGACGCGGCGACGTCCTCGTCGCGCTCGACGAACGGGAGATCCTCGCCCAGCAGCGCGACCAGGGGGAGCAGCAGCAGGAAGCCGGCGACGAACGTCGGCGCCACCAGCGCGTCCAGCCCCAGCGTCGCGAACAGCGCCGGCAACCCGAACGAGCCGACCGCGATCACCGCCTTCAGCCGGCCGGGGTCGATCGACGGGGCGTCGCGTCGTCGCGCCATGGTCGGCGGTACCCGCCCGACGGGCAAAAACCGTCGGGGGCCGTCTCCGAACACCGGCGTCCTACGCGAAGTCGTCGTAGGTCGGGCGCTCGTGGTCGCCCGGGAACGCGGAGACCGGGGCCGTCGTCTGCTCGCCGCCGGCCATCTCCTTGACCGTCACCTCGTCGTTCTCCAGGTCCCGCTCGCCGACGATCACGACCGTCTCGGCGCCGATCGAGTCGGCGTACTCCAGTTGCGAGCCGAAGCTCCGCCCGGCGACGTCGGTCTCGACGACGTGGCCCCGCTCGCGCAGGTCGCGGGCGATCCGGGCGGCGGTCGGGCGGGTGTCCCCGACCCGCAGGACGTAGTAGTCCGTCGAGATGGACTCCTCGGGCCAGACGCCGGCCCGCTGGAGGAGCAAGGGGAGAGTCGAGTTCATCACGCCCGGCGCGAACCCCACGGCGGGGGTGGGCTGGCCGCCGAAGCTCTCGATCAGGTCGTCGTAGCGGCCGCCGCCGAACACCGACCGCGAGACCTCGCCCGTCGCGTCGAAACACTCGAAGACGACGCCGGTGTAGTAGTCCAGTCCCCGCGCGGTCTCCAGCGACACCGTGCAGTAGTCGCGCACGCCCATGTCCTCGGCGGCCGAGAGGACCGCCCGCAGGTTCTCGACGGCGCCCTCGACCCGCTCGGAGTTCACCTGCTCGACCAGGTCGGCGGGCTCCTCGACCGCCAGCAGGTCGTCGAACCGCTCGGCGCCGTCCTCGTCGAGGCCGGCCCCGGCCAGCAGGTCCAGGTACTCCGCGCGGTCGACCTTCTCGCGCTTGTCGACCGCCCGGATCGCCTCCTCGGTGTCCACGTCCGGATCGATCGCCTCCAGCAGCCCCGACAGCAGGTCGCGGTGGGAGACCCGGAACTCGTAGTCGTCGGCGGTCAGACCCAGGTCCACCAGCGAGTCGGCGGCGACGGCGAGCACCTCCGCGTCGGCGGTCGGGTCGGCGCTGCCGAACACGTCGACGTTGGTCTGGTAGAACTCGCGGAACCGGCCCTGCTGGACCTGCTCGTAGCGCCAGAACGGCCGCGTCGAGAACCACTTGATCGGCTTCGACAGCTCCTGTTGCTTGGCGACCACCATCCGCGCGACGGTGGGGGTCAGCTCCGGGGTCAGGGAGACGTCCCGGCCGCCCTTGTCGACGAAGTTGTACAGCTCCTCGACGATCTCCTCGCCGCTCTTCTCGACGTACAGTTCCGTCGGCTCCAGGGCCGGCGTGGCGATCTCGCGGAAGCCGTACCGGCGGGCCGTCGACTCGACGGTGTCGATAACCTCCCTGTGGGCGGCCATCTCGCCGGCGTAGATCTCCCGGAACCCCTTGATGCCCTCGTTCATGCCGGCGGGTTTCGGGAGCGCGCGCTTGAAAGTTCCCCTCCCCGCCGGTCGGCGCCGGAGCGGTGCCCCGAACCTCGGGACCGACGCCGACAGGGGCGGGCGCGCCGTCGCGGACGGACGGGCCGGTGCCCGACCGGTACCGCCGGCTATCCGAACGGTCCCTCGCCGGCGGCGTCCCGGACCATGTAGAGGTCGTAGGTGGTCCGGCTGGCGAAGCCGCCGCCGACGCTGCGGGTCGACCGCGACCGGCCGGCGTCGGGGGCGCCGATCACCACCAGCGACGGGTCGACCTCGCGGGCGACGTCCCGGAGCTTCCGGGCGACCAGCGACGAGGTGGGTCGCGACGAGACGTGCTCGAACCGGACGGTCACGTCGGCTCCACCGGGAGCGGCCTCCTCGACCCGCTCGCGGACCCGTCGCTCGACCGGCCCGCGGTCGAGCGGCTCGCCGGCGTCGATCCAGCCCCGCTCGCGGGCGTACGATCGTCCCGCCGGGACCACCGTCACCGTCGTCACCGTCCGGTCGGTCGCCGCGCCGACGGCCCCGCCGCGGCCCAGCGCCGCCACCGCGTGTTCGCTCCCGTCGAAGGGGACGAAGATCGTCACACGGGCCAACGCGCGTCCCGGAGGTTAGGATCTTCCGGCCGGGTCGGCGGCCGTCCGCCGGCGGCCCCGTCAGGCCCGCCCGGCCGCCCAGCCGTCGGCGAGCCCGACCACCCGGGACTGGGTGTGCTCCGGGAACACCGACTCGACCGCCCCGGACCCGTGCTCGTCGGCCAGCAGCGCCCGGAGGTCGGCCTCGTAGTCGCCGGTCGGGACCGCCTCGCTGGGCCCGGTCTCGACCCGGAGTGCTCGCTCGGCCATCGCGTCGATCGCGCCGCGACCGATCCCCGCGAGCGGCCGGAGGTAGTCGACGCCGTGGCGGTCCTCGACCGACTGCGCGAGCGACCGGTCGATCGAGGGCACCCGGTCGTCGCGGCGGGTGCCGTCGGCGACCGCCGCCCGGTCGACCGCCCCGAACCCGTGCTCGTCGGCGCCGGCCTCCCCGGACTCCTCGTCGGCCAGGAGGTCCGCGGCGTCGGCGGCGACGGTCTCGACGGCGTGTTCGTGGACCCGCTGGATCCCCGCCCGGGGGTAGCCGTCGGCGACCATCCGGTCGACGGCCGCCTCGGCGACCGACCGATCGAGGTCGACCGTGACCGACGGGAGGGAGACGGCCGCGGCGCTCTCGCGGGCGTGTTCGTGGCTCGCCGTGACGCCGAACGTGGCCGTCACGAGGGTGACGTCGTAGAAGCGATCGAGCAGGAGCGCCGCGAGCGTGGAGTCGACCCCGCCGCTGTGGAGGACGGCGACGACCCCGGTCACCGCCGCTTGATGTCGAAGCTCTTGGAGTCGGGGGTCATCTCGCGCAGCAGGTCCTTCATCTTCGACTCGTCGATCTTCCCCTGGACCCGGCCGCTCTGTGCGAGCGCGACGATCTGTTGCTCGATCTGCTCGCCCACGTCGGGTTTGGACATCTTGACCGTGTTGAGCCGCTTGCGGGCGCCGTCGGTGAGGTGCTGTCGGAGGACGGCCTTGCGCTGGGCGTCGGCCCGCTCCTGGGCCGCCTGGCGCTCCTCGCCGCCACCGCCTTCCTCGGCCTGGTCGCGCAGCTGTTCCATCTTCTCCTCTCGGAGCCGCTCCAGCTCCTCGTCGTTGGGTTCCCCACTCATGGTTACGCGTCCGTATCGGCTTGTGCGGCAAAACTCTTGCCCACCGACCGGCGCCGTGGGACCGAACCCCCGGCGCGACCGCCGCCGACGCGCCGGACCGACGACCCGGTCCTCGCCGCGTGGGGGTTGTGACGGGACTCGCCGCGTGGGGGTCGTGACGGGACTCGTCGCGTGGGGGTCGTGACGGGACTCGCCGC
>CAZMWG010000040.1:13266-21318 GCA_964569925.1 uncultured Halobacteriales archaeon
CGCGTGGGGGTCGTGACGGGACTCGTCGCGTGGGGGTCGTGACGGGACTCGCCGCGTCGGGACCGTGACGGTGCTCGCTCGCGGGCTCGCGAGAGCGGCGAACGACGGTGGGAGACGGTGGAGGACGCCGGTGGTCTGGCCGCGTGACGGGCTGTCGGCCGCCCTTCGTGGATAGTCGCGACTTCGCGAGTCGTCGACTCGTAGCCCGCGCTCGCTTCCGCCGAGCGGCAGGCTCTTCAGGTGGGGCCCACCTCGGGGAGACACGTGAACACCGGACTCCTGTTGGCGGTCCTGTCGGCGTTCCTGTTCGGGGGGTATCTCTACTCGCTCAAGCGGTACTTCGACGACTACCCCTCGACGACGTTCGTGATGCTGACCTACGCCTTCGCCTTCCCGGTGTACCTGCCGATGGTGCTGACCCGCGACGGACCGTTGTTCCCCGCGGGCAACGGGGCCCGGGCGACCGCGGCGATGCTCGGAGTGGTGGCGCTGACCGTCGTCGCCCTGCTCGCCTTCTTCCGGGCGATCCGGATGGGCGACGTCTCCTACGTCTCCCCCATCGCGAAGATCGTCCCCGTGTTCGTGTTGCCGGTGGAGGTGCTCCTGTTGCCGGAGGTGGTGTCGCCGGTCCAGGCCGGCGGCGTGGTGATCGCGACGGTCGCCATCTACGTCGCCAACTGGCAGGGCGACGACCTGGTCGAGCCGCTCCGGCGGGCGGTCACCACGCCGGCCGCCCGGTTCGCGCTGCTGTCGGCCGCCGTCTTCGGACTCGTCGACGTCGGCAAGCGGGTCATGATGCAGGAGCTGTCGATCCCCCCGACGACGTACCTCCCCCTGTTGTTCGGCGTCGTCCCCTTCCTCGTCGCTCCCTTCGCCCTCCGGCGGGCCTGGCCCGACGGCTGGCGGAGCGACCTCCCGAAGTTCCTCGCGGTCGGCGTCGTCATCGCGTACGGCAACCACATCGTGCTGGTGGCGTTCGGGCTGCTCCCGGCCAGCGTCGTCTCGCCGATCGTCAACGCCCAGGCCGTCGTCGCGGTCGTGCTGGGCGGACTCCTGCTCGACGAGGCGTACTTCCGGGTCCGACTCGCCGCCGCGGCGCTCGCGGTCGTCGGTATCACGCTCGTCACGGTCGGCTGAGCGACGATCGGCGACCGGCGGCTACGCGCGCCGACGGTCGGCGGGCCCCACCTCGACGGCGTAACTGGACTGGAGCCACGCCTCGGGTTCCTCCCGGTCGTAGACGATGACCCCGTCGCCGTCGGTGGTGATCGAACGGTACCGGTCCGGGACCGCCGCGTCGTCCTCGGTCATGTGACCGCCTCTCACGGAGCCTCGTTGAAAAGGGTTGTCCAGGTATGCTATTGAACGCTAGTAGCATACTAGGACGCGAGCACCACCCCCGCCGGTCGACGGCCCGTCGTCGGGGCCGTCAGCGGAGCGTCACCGCGGACTCCAGACCGACGGCGCCGTCGGACTGCAACCACGCGTCCGGGTTGTCCCGCTCGTACACGACGAGTTCGCCCTCGCCGGTCCGAAACGCCCCGTACTCGGTCTCCCTGTCCGTCTCACTGTCGCCGTCCGTCCCAGTCATACCATCCCACCGGGCATCCCCCCGGTGTGCGTAGCAACCGTCACGTTACATAATAAATGTTTACCTGGTTTGGGGGCCGGCGCCCGGGGACGGCGTGGTCGACCGCCGTCGGCAGGGGGAGTGTGAGCCGACGGTGCTTAGTGGGGCGGGGCTGAACCACCTCTATGAGCCGACAGGAGGCCCCGATCGCGCCGCCGGTCGTGCTGACGATCGCGGGCAGCGACTCCGGCGGCGGCGCCGGGATCCAGGCCGACGTGAAGACGATCGAGGCCTGTGGGGGGTTCGGGACGAGCGCGATCACGAGCGTCACGGCACAGAACACGCGGAGGGTCGCGGGGACTCACGTCCTCCCGGTGGCGGAGATCGAGGCCCAGATCGACGCCGTCCTCGATGACTTCGACGTGGCGGCGGTCAAGACCGGGATGCTCGCCGCGGAACCGGTCGTCGACCTGGTCGGGTCCTACGCCCCGGACCTGCCCGACCTGGTCGTCGACCCGGTGATGGTGGCGGCCACCGGCGACCGGCTGTTGGAACGGGAGGCCGAGGCGGCCTACGAGGGGCTGCTCGCCGAGGCGCGGCTGGTCACCCCCAACGCCGACGAGGCGGCGGTGCTGACCGGGATCGAGGTCGAGGACGAGGCGACCGCCCGGCGTGCGGGGGAGGCCCTGGTCGAGGCCGGCACCGACGCGGCGCTGGTCAAGGGCGGCCACCTCCCCGGCGAGGACGTCCTGGACACGCTCGTCACGGCCGAGGGCGTCACCACGTACCGCCACGACCGGATCGACACCGAGGCCACCCACGGCTCGGGCTGTGCCCTCTCGTCGGTGATCGCGACGCGGCTGGCCCACGGCGAGGCGCTCCCCCGGGCGGTGGCCGACGGGATCGACCTGCTCGGGCGGGCGGTGCGCTATCACCTCGACGTCGGCCGGGGGCCGGGCGCCGTCCACCACCTGGTCGACCTGCGCGACGACGCCGCTCGGGCCGCCACGATCGAGTCCGTCGAGGGGGTGGTCGCAGAACTGGAGGACCCGACGCTGGCGCCCGACCGCGGGCTGGACGTGGCCGGGGCGACGCCCGCCGCGGAGAGCCCGGACGACGTCGCGACCGTCGAGGGGCGGGTCGCGGCGACGCCCGCGGGCCTCCGGTCGAACCGCGGGGTCCGCTTCGGCGTCGACGGCCGGCTCGCGCGTCTGTTGCTGGCGGCACGGGAACACGATCCCGCGCTGCGGTTCGCGCTCTCCTGTGGAGCCGACGCCGTCGCCGACGACGGCGAGGTCGCCGTCCTCCCGGACGAGCAGACGCCCGTCCGTGCGGTCGACGCCGCGGTCGCCGACGCCGGCGGGGTGCCCGCCGTCCTCCTCGATCCCCCCGACGCGGACGATCGGACGGCGACCGTGCTCTCGGCGACGCCCGACGGGCTGCTCGACCGGCTCTGAGGCTCTCAGCGACGACCTCGACGCCGTCGGATCGCCGCGACGACGAGGGCGACCACCAGCCCGACCAGGACGCCGGCGGGACCCGAACCGGGGCCGACGGCGTCGGTCGGCTCCGGCGTCCGGGTGGCGGTCGCGGGTGCCGGCGTCGGGGTCGGCGTCGTCGTCGCGACCGACCCGCCGTCGATGCGTGCCGGCACGGGCTCGACGCTGACCGCGACGCTGTCGACGCCGTTGACGCCGAACCGCACGCGACCGGAGTCGGGGAGCCGCAGGACCTCGTACACCTCGTGGACCTCGCCCGGGCCGAGGGTGACGGTGCGACGGGCGACCCCCTCGAAGTTCCGCGTGAACACCACCGTCGTCTCGGCCGGGATGTCGGCGTCGTTGGCCACCCTCGCCTCGGCGCGGACCACCCCGCCCTGGCGGAACTGGCCGTCCCCGACCGGGGAGAGGGTGAGGTTGGTCACCCGTGCGATCGCCGGCCGCCGGACGACCACGGTGACGTTCTCGCCGCCGACACCGACGCTGAACCGGCCGGGGGTGGGGAACGTGTGTCCGAGCAGCACCGTCCGGGTCTCGCCGGGGCCGACTCGTCCGGACTCGCGGCTCACCGCGGTGCCGTTGACCGACAGCGAGAGGTTGTACGGGCCGGCGGTGCCGCCGTCGTTCGAGGCCCGCGCGGCGACGGTCAGTTCCTCCCCGACGACGAGTTCGATCGGGAGCTCGCCCCCGATCCCGCCGTCCCGGTAGGGACCGTTGATGAGGTACGCCGACTCGCGGTCGGGCGGCGGCAGCGAGTAGCTGATCCGGGCGGGCTCGCCGCCGAACGCCGCCAGATACTCCCCGCGCGACCAGACGTCGACCGTGCCGGGCGTCGCCGTCAGGTTCCGCCCCACGGCGCCGAGTTCCGCCCCGCCGACCCGGGCGAGCAGCCCCACGAACCGGTCCTGGGTCACCGGCCCGCGGCGGGCGTTCATCCGCTCGAACACCGTCTGGAACGTCCGCTCGCGGTCGGTCGTCGTCCGGATCCGCCGGTCGAGCTGGCCCACCACCAGCGCCCCCCGGTCGTAGGTCGCCAGCCCGGTCCAGGTGGAGGGGTCCGCCAGCACGACCTCGTCGTAGTCCCCGCGCTCGCCGCGTGCGAGCCGGTCGCGCAGCGCCTCGAACGAGATCCCACCTCGTCCCTCGGTCAGCAGCGCCGCGTAGTAGGTCGCGGCGGCCTCGGTGATCCACCGGGTCGCCCGCGTTGGCCGGTAGGACTGGCGCGTGTGGACGTACTCGTGGATCCAGACGTTCGCCGGCGAGGAGAGCGGTTCGGCGTCCCGGACCCACAGGTCGGCGTCGCCGGTCTGGAACCCCCGGACCCCCCAGTCGACGGTCGTCGGCGCCGCGACGACGAACACCCGGTCGTCCCGGTCGCCCACCCGGAGCCGGTCCGAGGCGTCGGTCAGCGCGCCGAGCACCGCGTCGGCGTCCGGGCGCAGCCGGGCGGCGTCGGGCACGACCAGCTCGACGGTCTGCCCGTGGGCGTCCCGTCGCTCGACGCGGCGCTCGCCGAGATACACCAGCCAGTCGCTCGTCGCGCCCGGTCCGACGGCCTCCGTCCGGAGCGCGTACTCGATCCGCTCGTCGCCGGTGTACCGGTAGTCGACCGGCGCCCGCGGTCGGACGAACAGCGCCCACTCGCCGGCGTCGACCGCCAGGTACCCCCCGTCGGCGCCGCCGGGCGCAGCGACCCTCGACGCCGTCGCCGCGCCGGCCGCCCCGCCGGACGGTCCCCGGACGCCCGGCCACTCCGCGGCGGCGTCGGTCGCCGTCACGTTCGCCGGCCCGCCCGCGTCGACGCTCCTGTTGACCGCGTACCGGTAGGTCAGCGTCGGGGTCGTCGTCGCGCCGTCCCAGACGTACGTCCCGTTGCCCGCCCGGTCGAACCCGGCGCGGTCGGTCACGGTCGCGTTGGACGGCACGGTCGCGTTGAGCCCCACCACCCGGTCGGGGAACCGGTACGTCTGCCGGACCAGAACGGATCCGGGTCGCTCGAGGGTGAGCCGGAACGCCTGCGTGACCCGGATCGCCCCCGTCTCCTCCGCCGTCGGCGGGGTGACCTGTCTCGCGGCCGACGAGGTCGGTGCCGGGCCGTCGAACTCCGCCCCGAACGCGCCGGTCGTCGCCCCCGCGGTCCCGTTCGCCGGCGTCTCGTCCCCCGCCGTCTCGCCGACCGGCGTCCCCCCGGCGACGCCGACGACCGCGAGTGACAGACCCACCAGGGCGATCACGGCGAGGCCCCGGCGAGCGGTTCGCATCTACAGTCCGTAACGGACGACCACTCATATAGATTCGGCGGCTGTGGCCACGCCGGTCCGCACCGCTCCCGCCCAGGGGCCGGAGTAGGCGGCGTATACCGTCCGCGGAGCTCCCGTCGTCCCGGCCCGCCGGGGCCGCTCCACACGACGCCGGAGACCCGGGACCGTCGACGGAGCCCGCCGGAAGGAACCGACTAACCCCGTCGGTCCGGGAGACCGGTCGGCGTCAGTCCTCGGCCGTGACCCCCGTCGACTCCGCGGGGGGCTCCTCGGGGTCGGCGTCGAACAGCGGGCTCTGTTCGCCCGGCACGAAGGTGTTCAGGAGCAGCGCCGACAGCGCCGTCAGGATCACGGGCTGGCCGAAGAACGTCCGCGCGGCGGAGGGGAGTCCCGAGATGGCCTCCGGTCGGGTCGCCACGCCCAGTCCGAGGCCCAGCGAGACGGCGACGATCACCATGTTGCGCCGGTCGAAGTCGGCGTGCAGGGAGATCAGGCGCGCGCCGCTGGCGGCGACCATCCCGACCATCAGCAGGACGGCGCCGCCGAAGACGGCCTGTGGGATCGTCGCCACCAGCGCGCCGACCTTCGGGCTGAGCCCCAGCACCGCGAGGATCAGGCCGCCGACGGCGACCACGTGGCGGCTCATCACCCCGGTGAAGTTGACGACGCCGACGTTCTGCGAGAAGGAGGTCATCGGGAAGGCGGCGAAGGCGGCCCCGAGCGAACTCATCAGTCCGTCGGTGAACAGGCCGCCCCGGAACTCCTCTGCGGTCGGGGTGCGGCCCTCGGCGGCCGTGATGCCGGACATGTCGCCGACGGTCTCCATCGCCGAGACCAGAAACAGGGCCGCGAACGTGACGATCGCGACGGGTTCGAACTCGAAGCCGAAGGCCCCGGGCCGGGGAACGGCAACCCAGGCCGCCGACGCGACGGGCGAGAAGTCCACCACGCCGAGGACGGCCGCCGTCCCGTAGCCGACGCCGATGCCGACGAGCACGGACAGCAGCCGCGTCACCCCGGTAGTGAACATGTTGAGCCCGACGGCGATGGCGAGCACCAGCCCCGCGAGTCCGATGTTGGTCAGCGAGCCGTAGTCGGCGGCGCCGACCCCGCCCGCGGCGTAGTCCATCCCGGTCGGGATCAGGTAGAGGCCGATGATCACCACCACCAGCCCCGTCACTAACGGCGGAAAGAAGGGTTTGATGCGGTCGAACTGCCAGCCGACGAGTCCCTCGACGAGGAAGCCGGTCACCAGCACCGCGCCGAACACCGCGCCCAGCCCGGCGCTGGCCCCGATCGTCGACGCCGCGCCGACGAACGTGAAGCTCGTCCCCATCACGATCGGCAGGCGCGCGCCGACCGGCCCCACGGTGTAGGTCTGGACGAGCGTCGCCAGCCCGGAGAACAGCAACACCATCTGCACCAGGTAGGCGGTGTCGCCCGCGCCCAGTCCGACCGCGTCCGCGACGATGAACGCCACCGCCGTCGCGGGCACGAGCATCACCGCGACGTGCTGGAGGCCCAGCAGCGCCGCCCGGGGCCAGGGCGGTCGGTCGTCCAGTTCGTAGTCCAGGTCGATCTCGCCCTCGTTCTCCGTCCCCATCTTGTCACCCCCTCCGTGTGCGGTATCAATAGCGTTGTGATCCGTCGCGAGGATGGACCGCTCGCGCGTGCTGTGACCCGGTCGTGGCGGATCCTGACCCGTCGACTGCGACGAACGTCCCGCGGTCCGGTCAGTGGACCGTGACCTCGCCGTCGGCGACCGTGACGTCGAGCAGGCTGGTGACCTCGTGGTCGAGGTCGTCCATCGCGGAGTCGCCGACCTTCCGGATGACCACGACGATGTCGGCGACGTTCGCGCCGATGTCGTCGAGCGCCCGGCAGATGGCGGCCATCGTCCCGCCGGTCGACAGCAGGTCGTCGACGATCAGCAGGTCGTCGCCGGGGTCGACGTCGTTGATGTACATCTCCGAGGCCGAGTAGCCCGTCGTCTTGTGGAGGGGCACCTCGTCGGGGAGCCCGTAGGCGCGCTTGCGGATCACCACGAGCGGGATGTCCGTCTGGAGGGACAGCGCCGTCGCCAGGTGGATCCCCATCGCCTCCGGGGCGACGATCTTGTCGACGTCGAGGTCGGCGTCCCGCATCACCGCGACCACCACCTCGCGCAACAGCGCCGGGTCCAGCATCGGCACGCCGTTGCTGATCGGGTGGACGAGGTACTCGTAGCCGTCCTTGTCGACGATCGGCGCCTCGTGTAACGACTCGCGCAGCCGGTCCATGTCCTCCGGACGACCGAGTTCCGGAAAAGCGGATCGTTCGACGGCCGGCGCGACGGGGGCGTCGCGTGTGCCGGCCTCGGGCGTCCTATCCCGCGAACCGCTCGGCCAGGTCCCGGATCCCGGCCGTCAGGTCCCACTCGGGCTCGAAGCCGGTCTCGGCCAGCCGGTCGAAGTTCACGTGGTAGGATGGGCCGGGGTGTTCGTCCTCCAGGTAGGTGATCTCCACCGGCCCGACCGTCTCCCGGACGGCCGCGGCGACCTCCGAGATCCGGTAGTTGGCCGCGTTCGTGCCGACGTTGTAGACGCGACGCTCCCAGTCGTCGGGCCGGAGCAGGGCGTGGGCGTAGGCCCGCGCGGCGTCCTCGACGTGGACGAACGGGCGCCAGTTCGAGCCGTCGCCGTAGACGGTCAGCGACCGGCCAGTCAGCGCCCGGAAGACGAAG
>CAZMWG010000041.1:0-21065 GCA_964569925.1 uncultured Halobacteriales archaeon
CATCGCCGCCGAGGACGTGCTCCACGACATGGGGGCCATCTCGATGATGACCACCGACTCCCAGGCGATGGGGCGGATGGCCGAACTCGTCCCCCGGACCTGGCAGACGGCCTCGAAGATGAAGGCCCAGCGCGGGCCGCTGCCGGGCGACGAGGACACCGGCGCGGACAACCGCCGGATCGAGCGCTACGTCGCCAAGTACACCATCAACCCGGCCATCTCGGCCGGCATCGACGACTACGTGGGCTCGCTGGAGCCCGGCAAACTGGCCGACGTCTGTCTGTGGGAGCCCGCCTTCTTCGGGATCGAGCCCGCGATGACGTTCAAGGGCGGGTTCCCGGTCCACTCGGAGATGGGCGAGGCCAACGGCTCGCTGATGACCTGCGAGCCGATCAAACAGCGCGAGCGGGCCGGCGCCGTGGGGAAGGCCCCGGGGGCGCTGTCGGTGTCGTTCGTCTCGCCGGCGGCCGCCGAGGCCGGCGTCGACGAGGAGTACGGCCTGGAGACGCCGGTCGTCCCGGTGTCGGGCGCCCGCACGCCCGGCAAGGACGACATGGTGCACAACGACTACTGCCCCGACGACATCGACGTGGACCCGGAGACGTTCGAGGTCACGGTCGACGGCGAACACGTCACCTGCGAGCCGGCCTCGGAACTGCCGCTCACACAGCGCTACCTGCTATGAAACTCACGCCGAAAGAGGAGGAACGGCTGACGGTGTTCACCGCCGCGGAGATCGCGCGGCGCCGCAAGGAGCGTGGCGTCCCGCTGAACCACCCCGAGACGGTCGCCTACGTCAGCGACTGGTGTATCGAGCGCGCCCGGGAGGGCCACTCCGTCGCGGAGATCCGGTCGGCCGCGACCGAACTGCTGGGCCGGGAGGACGTGATGGACGGGGTCCCGGAGATGGTCGACATGATCCAGGTGGAGCCGGTGTTCCCCGACGGGACGAAACTCGTCACGGTCCACGACCCGGTCCGAGCCGACAGCGTCGACGGCCCCGGGATCGGTCCCGACGGCGCGGGCGGGGGGGAGCCGTGAGCTCCACCCCCACCCACCGCGACGTGGCGACGGTCGGGGTCGGCGGGCCGGTCGGCTCCGGGAAGACGTCGCTGCTGACCGAGACCGTCCCCCGACTGTGCGAGGCGGGGCTCGACGTGGGCGTCATCGCCAACGACGTGCTCACCAGCGAGGACGCCGAACGGCTCCGCGAGCGGTTCGCCGGCGTCGTCCCGCCGGACCTGGTGGCCGGCGTCGAGACCGGCGCCTGTCCCCACACCGGCATCCGCGAGGACCCCTCGATGAACCTCTCGCGGATCGACGCCTTCCTCGAGGAGTACCCCGACCTGGACCTGGTGATCGTCGAGAGCGGCGGCGACAACCTCGCGGCGACGTTCAACCCGGAGCTGGCCGACTACTCGCTGTACGTGATCAGCGTCGCCGAGGGCGAGGACATCCCGCGCAAGCGCGGCCCCGGCGTGGTGGACTGTGACCTGCTCGTGGTGAACAAGACGGACCTGGCCCCCCACGTCGGCGCGGACCTGGACGTGATCGAGCGCGACGCCGAGGCGGTCCGGGACGGCCCAGTGGTGTTCACCGACTGCCGGGCCGGCGAGGGGATCGAGCCGGTGCTCGACCACGTCCGCGAGGGGGTCCTGTTCGCCTGATGGCCGCCGACACGCCCGCCGGACGTTCCGGCGTCGACTCGGACGGCGACGCCGACCGGGAGCCGCCCGGCTCCGACCCCGGCGGCGGACCGGGGACGACGGCCGCCGACCGCCCGTCACACCCGGCCTTCGCCGCCTACGCCGAGGAGTCGATCCCGCAGGCGCCGGTCGGCGCGCCCGGCAAGGACGGCCGGCTGGAGCTCCGGTTCGTCGCGGCCGGCGCCGAGCCCCACGGACCGGACGACGAACCGGGCGCGACCCGGCTGGTCCGGGACCACGCGACGGTCCCGTTCCACGTCTCGGGGACGCTCGGTCACGACCCACACTCCCGCGCCGAGACCGTCCACGTCCAGTCGCCCACCGGCGGGATCGCGCAGGGCGACCGGCTCGACGTGACCGTGACGGTCGGGCCGGGCGCGGTCGCGGCGGTCTCGACCGGCAGCGCGACGAAGGTCCAGTCGATGAACCGCAACTACGCCGCCGAGCGGACGCGGCTGTCGGTCGGCCCGGGCGCCCACCTCGACTACGTCCCGCAGCCGACGATCCTCCACGCGGACGCGCGCTTCCGCCGCGAGACCACCCTGGCCGTCGCTCCCGGTGGGTCGGCGGTCCTCTCGTCGGTCGTCGTCCCGGGACGGCTGGCCCGGGGCGAGCGGTTCGCGTTCGACCGCTACCTCGCCCGGACCCGCGGCCGACGGCGACCCGCGTCGGCGGACGGTGTGACCGGCGCGGCCGAGTCGACCGACGGCGCGGATAGCCCGGACGAGTCGAGCGCGGACGGGTCGAACGGGGACAGATCGAGCCCGGACGGGTCGAGCGCGAACGGCGATACGGGCCGGTTGCTGTTCGCGGACGCGACCCACATGGCACCCGACGAGACCGACCCGACCGCGCCGGGCGTGCTCGGCGAGTACCCGGTGCAGGGAGCCGCCTTCGTGGTGGCGCCCGACGAGGACGCCGGGGCGCTCGCCGACCGGCTCCACGAGGCGACGACGGACGGGACCGCCGACGAGGAGGCGCCCGCCGAGGCCGGCGCCAGCGCGCTCCCGAACGGCGCCGGCGTCGCGGTGCGGGCGCTCGGCGACACCGCCGAGGCCGTCGCCGACCGACTCCACGCAGCCCGGGACGTCGCCAGACGGGAACTGATCGGGGCGCCCGCCCCGCGGAGGCGACACTGATGTTGCTCGCAGAGACCTACCTGGGCCACCGGTCGGACCCGGAGGTGGCGAACCTGCTGGAGGACCCCCGCCGGGTGGTCCTCTCGGACACCGAGCGACGGCGCTCGCGGGTCCGCACGGAGACCGTGGACGGGACCGACCTGGGGGTCGTCGTCGGGCGGGACCTCGCGGACGGCGACGTCCTCTGGACGGACGACGACGAGACGGTGGTGGTGGAACTGGCCGCCGTCGAGGCGCTCGCGGTGTCGCTGGCGGACGCCCCGGCGGACGCCGCGCTGGCGCTCGGTCACACCGTCGGTAACCGCCACCGCGACGCCGTGCTCCGGGACGGCGAGGCGCTGTTCCCGGTCGGCGACGACCGCGAACGGCTCGTCGCCACCGTCGAGGAACACCTCCCCGACGCCGAACGACGCTTCGAGACCGTCACCCCGACCGTCTTCGACGACCCCACCGGGGGCGAGGGCGGCCACGGCCACGACTCGCACGGCCACCGCCACCGGCACGACGGCGGTCACGGGGACGGCGAGGGCGACGGGAACGGTCAGGAAGAGGAGGGCGGGAGCCACGACGAGGGCGAGAGGAGTCACGACCACGATCACGAGGGTGGCGGCGACCACGACCACGAGGGGGGAAGCGACGGGTGACGGACGGACACGGGGACGACGCGACGCTGGAGGCGCTCCGGCTGGCGGACTCGTTCCTGCCGGTGGGGAGCTACGCCGCCTCCTACGGGCTGGAGGCGTTCGTCGCCGCCGACCGCGTCGAGGACGCCGAGGACCTGCGGGCGCTGCTGTCGACGTACCTGCGGCGCCAGATCGGGCCGGGCGACCTGGTCGCGCTCCGGGCGGCCCACGCGGGGGCGGTCGACGGCGACCTCGACCGGGTGTGTCGGGCCGACCGGCGGCTGGCGGCGGTCACGCTCCCGGCGGAGTTCCGGGAGAGCGCCGCCCAGTCCGGCGAGCGGCTGCTCTCGCTGCAGCGCGAGCTCCGCGATTCGCCCCTGCTGGAGCGGTACGGGGACCGGGTCGCCGAGGGGACGACGCCGGGGCTCCAGCCGGCGGTGCTGGGCGCGGCGACCGGCGTCGCCGGGATCGACGAGCGGACGGCCTGTCTGGTCTGCTGTCACGGCTTCCTGGTGGGGCTGCTGGGCGCCGCCCAGCGGCTGCTCCCGCTCGGCCACACCGACGCACAGCGGGTCCTCGACGACCTCCGGCCGACGGTCACGGCGGCCGTCGAGGACAGCGCCGAGCGGGGCCTCGACGAGGCGACCCCGTTCGCGCCGCTGACCGAACTGATGGGGGCGGCCCACGAGCGGGCCGACCGGCGGCTGTTCCGGAGCTGAGGTCCGTCGCCGGGGCCTCGCCGACTCAGGCGCCGGTGAAGACGAAGACCAGAGCGCTGATCGTCAACACGCCCAGCACGAACGCGGCGGCCAGCGCGCCGCCCAGCGAGACGACGGCGTTGGCGGTGGAGGCCAGCGTCTCCGTGCGGTCGTTGCCGAAGACGGTGACGCGGGCCTTCTCGCTTCCCATCCCGGCCTCGACGGGCTCCAAGTCGTCGACCGCCCGGTCGACCAGCGAGTCGATCAGCGCCGTCAGTTCGTCCTCGGGGAGGGCGGCGCCGACCTGGTTCTCGGCCTCCACCGTGTTGACGACGTGGGTATCGCTGGTCATCACCTCCAGGCGGTCGACGCCGCCGACCGCGTCGACGATCCGCTCGCGGAGCCCGGGCTCCATGTTGTTGCCGTCGACCAGGACGTAGGCGGTCCGCTCGCCGTCGACCTCGAAGACCGCCACCCGGACCCCCAGCGGGCCGATCCCGTCGCGGGGCTCCCAGTCGGTCTCGTCCCAGGCGACGCCACAGCGCAGCGCCCCCCGGTCGGCCTCGGCGAGCCGGTCGCCCAGGTGGCCGGCGCCGTAGATCATGTCGAACGAGCGCTCGCTGCCGGGGACGACGTGACCCAGGTCCTCGCCCTCCAGCCCGTCGTTGCAGTTGTGCGCGTCGACGAGCATCACGTCGTCGATGTCGCCGGACCGGGCCTCCGAGGCCGCCGAGAGCCCGACGGCGTACTCGACGTCGTCGGCGAAGTTCGGCGAGAAGGTGGCCACCGCCAGCGCGTCGTCGCCGAAGGCCTGACCGGTCAGGGTCGCCTCCCCCTCCCGGACGCGGACGCTGTGGCTGGCGCGGTCGTCGTAGTCGATCGAGCGGTAGGCGGACTCGGCGGCCGAGAGGATCGGGTCCATCTCGCGCTCGGTGACGAGGTTGAAGTCGTGGCCCGCGGTGGCGTGGGGCGGGAAGGCGAGCCCTTCGGCGTCGACGGCCACCCGCTGGGGGAGGTTGCCGCCGCCGATCTCGCCCATCGGACCGGGGTGGATCATCGGGAGCACGAACCGGGCCTTCTCCTCGCCGCCCGGCCGGCGGACCGAGAGGACCGTGACGGGGACCAGCGCCTCCTCGCCCAGTTCCTCGAAGAAGTCCTCCAGTTCGCGGTTGCCCTCGGCGATGTGGCCGATGAACCCGCGGATGAAGTCGAGCGCGGAGACGTCGAGGCTGGACTGCCAGGGCCGGTCGATCACCGCCAGGAACAGCCACACCGCGCCGGCGTACAGCAGACAGATCCCGGCCAGCAGGACGAAGTCGCCGATGGCGAACGAGCTCAACTCCGGGGGCGCCCGTTCCGGTCGCGAGAGCAGCCGCATCAGGGTCGGGTTCTCCAGGATGGCGGCGGTGGTACCGCTGTAGATCGCCAAGAGTGCCGCCGCGGCGCCGGTCTGGATACCCGCCGGGATCGCCGCCACGAGCAGCGAGTGCCGGGAGACGGCCATGATCACCAGCAGTCGGAGGCCGAAGATCGAGGCCAGCCCGATCAGCAACACGTCCAGGGCGAACTCCTGACCCAGCCCGGTCACCAGCGCGACGACGCCGGCGCCCACGAGCATCACGATCACCACGACCTCGCAGAACAGCGCCAGCAGCGACGCCCGGTTGTGGGTGAGCTGGCCGCCGAGCCGCCGGTCGACCGCCGGCGTGACCACGGCGGCGACGACGGTCGGAATGCCGACGAAGAACACGCCCTGCCAGGCGTCCTCCAGGGGGAAGGTGGACTCGAAGGCCGCCAGTCCGGTGACGGCGGCCATCGCCAGGGCGAACGTCAGGCTGGCGTACCAGCTCGGGGCGCGGAAGATGAACCGAGAGAGCCCCGCGAGGTTCCCCTGAGTGGTGGTCATGTCTGGTCAACCCGCCGGGAGCCGGTTAAAGATACCCTACCGACGCTCGCAGATCGCCAGGAAGTTCTCGAAGACCTCCTCGCCCCGCTCGGTGTGGACGACCTCCGGGTGCCACTGGACGCCGAACAGCGCCTCGCCGTCGCTCATGGCCTCCACCCCGCAGACGTCCGACCGGGCGGTCCGCTCGAACCCCTCCGGGACGACGGTCACCTCGTCGGCGTGGCTGGCCCACACGCGGGTCTCCGGGGCCAGCGACCCCACCAGCGGGTCCCCGTCGTCGACGATCTCGACGGTGACGTCCGCGTAGCCGCCGTAGTCGCCCGCGCCGACGGTCCCGCCGAGTTCGTCGGCCATCAGCTGCATCCCCAGACAGATCCCCAGCACCGGCACGTCCAGTTCCAGATACTCCCGACAGCGACCGATCCGCTCGATGTCCGGCCCGCCCGACAACACCAGCCCGTCGGCGTCGATCTCGCCCGGCGGCGTGTCGTTGTCCACGAGGTCGACGTCCACGCCGATGTCCCGCAGCGCCCGCTGCTCCAGGTGCGTGAACTGGCCGTGGTTGTCGATCACGTCGATCCTGGTCATTACCCGAGCGGAGGCCGCCGGGGCATATATATCGCTTGGAACGGCCCGCCGGTCGTGTGTACTTACGGGGATAGTGGCCCCGGAACGAGTCAGACGACCTCGGAAGCCCCGGCCGGCTGCACTCCCGCGGCTCGCTGCGCTCCTCGCCCTCCGGGCTGCGGTGTCTGCTCACGGGCGCCCTCGACGCCCGTTCGCATGGGCCGAGGCGACCTCGGGGAGGCCGCCTCGCGCCTTGCGTCGCCGGGGTTCGTGCAGCCGACCGCCCCCTCCAGCCCCACCCGCGTAGCCTGCTCGGCCAGCCGAAACGGATTGGACTGGAAGGGGCGGCCAGGGCCTCCCGGACGCTCTCGTTCCTCGTCTCGGTCGCCGCTGCCGAACCGAGCACTACCGGCCCGCCCGACCCGCGACGACACACCACGATCGACTCCCTGCGGGGATCAGTCACCTTCGCCGTCGTCGTCCCCGCGGTCGAACCGCTCGGCGGCCGACTCGAAGGACAGTTCCTCGCGCTCGCGGCTCCGTCTGCCCTCCCGCTCGGCGATCGCCTCCGGGTCGGGCTCGACGTCGTCGTCGATCCGCGCCCACGAGCCGTGGACCTTCGCGTGACACCACCGACAGAGGTACACCGTCACCTCGTGGCCCGGGTCGCCGTCGCCCGCCGACGAGCCCGCCCCGTAGGAGAGGTGGTGTTCCTCCAGCAGCGGCCGCTCGTCGTCGTGGGCGAGTCGCCGCTCGGCGAGGCCACAGCGGACACAGGCCCGGTCGTGCTGCCGACAGCGGAAGTGGGGACACGTCGCCCAGTCCGCGCCCCCGGGGGCGCCGTCGGCGTCGGCGACGACCGGACAGCGGAAGTCGTCTGCGGCGATCCGGTCGGCGAACGCCGGGTCGTGGTCGCCGTGCTCGCGGGCCCACCGGCACCGGCCCTCGTCGGTGACGAAGTCACACCGGTCGACGTGGTCGTACGGGTCGTCGACGCCGACCGACGTCCCGCCGGGCGCCTTCTCCATACCCGGACACGCGACGCCGGCGGCTTGAAGCCGTCGCCCAGGGAACGGGCCGGCGCGCGGACCGCGACCGGGAGCCGGCGGCCCTCGCCGGTCAGTACTCGTTGAACACGCCGTGACCGGGCCGGAGGTCGCCGCTGCGCTCGACGAAGGCCATGTGGCCGGGCGTCCACACCGGGCCGCGGGCCGGCCGGTGCCCGTCGGCGACCGGCGTGTGGTGGAGCAGGTGGGCGGTGAAGCCGACGCCGCGCTCGGCCAGCGCGGCCAACTCGACGTCGAGGGTCTCGGCGCGTCTCGCGTCGTCCAGCGCCCCCCAGCCGGTCTCGGTCGCCAAGAGCGGCTTGCCGGCGCGGTTCGCGACCGCCACCAGGTCGTCGACCGCCGACTCGAACTCGGCGGGGTCGTCCGGACCGTCCGGCAGGTCGTAGCTGTAGTACGGGTGTGTCGAGAGCACGTCCGACAGCGGCTCGTAGCGCTCTACGGTCGCCGGCGACGCCACCGTCCCGACCGTCGTCGGCGCGGCCGGCTCCAGTCCCCGGACCTGCTCGTGGACCCGCTCCAGGAAGCGGTAGGTGAGCGTCGGCTCCTCGCGCTCGCCGGGCGGGCTCGTCCGGTCTTCGTCGCTGAACGACGGCTCGTTGCAGAGGTCCCACGCCAGCACCGCGTCGTGGTCGGCGTACTCGCCCACCGTGTCGGCGACGTAGGGTTCGAATACCTGCTCGTACTCCGGCCCCTCCTCCCACTCCGACAGCGAGAACGGGTGGAGTCCACCGAGATCGGGGTAGCTGTGCCAGCCGTTGAACAGCGTGACCAGGAACTCGACCCCGTAGTCCTCGCCCGCGTCGAGGACGGTCCCCAGGCGCTCGGACACCCGCTCGGGGTACCGGAGGTAGGCGTCGTGGGAGAGCCACAGCCGGATCGCGTCGATCCCCGGGAAGTGGTGTGTCCCGATCCACAGTTCCTTGCGCACCAGGTCGGGCGCGAAGTCGGTCCCCCAGATCTCGATCCCGTGGCTCGCGTGACCGGGTTGGTAGTTGAACCCCCGCAGATCCGCGTAGGTCGTGTCGTCGAGCGTTCGCACGGCCGGACAAGGACGGGACGCCTCAAATAGCCACGGCCGGTCGCCGTCCCGCCGGGGTGCCGACAGGAGCGGTGCCGACAGGAGCGGGGGACCGGGCGGCGGCGCCCGCGCGCGAAGCGGAGAAAACCGTCGCCGTGGTCAACCCTTTACCCGTCGGGGCCGACCCTGCGGTATGAAACAGGCCATCGTGGCTCGGGCAGACCTGGGGATGGGGGCGGGGAAGCTCGCGGCACAGGTCGCCCACGCGTCGCTGATGGCCTACGAGTCCGCGGACCGCCGGGACGGGGACGAGTGGAAGGGGGCGGGCCAGAAGAAGGTCGTCCTGCAGGCGAACGGCGAGTCGGCGCTGTTCGACCTGGCCGACCGCGCCGAGCGGCTCGGTCTGGCACACGCAGTCGTCCGCGACGCCGGCCACACACAACTCGACCCGGGAACGGTGACGGCGCTGGCGGTCGGGCCGGCCCGCGACGACGACGTCGACCGCGTCACCGGCGACCTGTCGCTGTACTGATTGCCGACGACGACGCGTACTTATACGGGCAGCACTTACCCGAGGTAAGCACACGATGCAGGGACAGAACCAACAGCAGGCCTACGACCGCGGGATCACCATCTTCTCGCCGGACGGACGGCTCTATCAGGTCGAGTACGCGCGCGAGGCGGTCAAGCGCGGCACCGCGAGCGTCGGCGTCCGCACGGCGGGCGGCGTGGTGCTCGCCGCGGACAGACACGCCCGCTCGCCGCTGCTGGAGCGGGACAGCATCGAGAAGATCCACAAGGTCGACGACCACGTCGGCATCGCCTCGGCGGGCCACGTGGCCGACGCCCGTCAGCTGATCGACCTGGCGCGCCGGCAGTCCCAGGTCGAACAGCTCCGGTACGGGGAGAAGATCGGCGTCGAACCGCTGACCAAGGAGGTCACCGACTACATCCAGCAGTACACCCAGACCGGCGGCGCGCGCCCGTTCGGCGTGGCGCTGCTGGTCGGGGGCATCGAGGACGGCGAGCCGCGGCTGTTCGAGACCGACCCCTCGGGCACCCCCTACGAGTGGCAGGCCGCCGCGATCGGGGGCGACCGCGAGGAGATCCAGTCGTACCTCGAGGACTCCTACGAGCCGGGGATGGACCTGGCCGGCGGGGTCGAACTGGCGCTGTCGGCGCTCGCGTCGGTCAGCGACGAGGGCCTCGACGCCGTCGGGGTCGACGTCGCGACGGTCGACGCCGAGACCGAGGCCTACGATTCGCTGACGGAGGACGACGTCGCGGGGTACATCGAGGAGTTCGACCTCGGAGGTGAGGCCGATGCGTGACGCCGACGTCGGGCCCTACGAGCCCGAACTGGGTTCGCTGCCCGAGGCCGAGACCGGCGCGGACGACGAGACGGTCGCCAAGACCGGTACCACGACGGTCGGCGTCTCCGTCGCGGACGGCGTCGTGATCGGGACGGACATGCGGGCGTCGCTCGCCGGTCGGTTCGTCTCGAACAAGAACGTCCAGAAGGTCGAGGAGGTCCACCCGACGGCGGCGCTGACGCTGGTCGGCAGTGTCGGCGGCGCACAGTCGTTCATCCGGACGCTGCGCTCGGAGTCGTCGCTGTACGAGACCCGACGGGGCGAGCCGATGTCGATCCCGGCGCTGGCGACGCTCGCGGGCAACTTCGCCCGCGGCGGTCCCTTCTTCGCGATCAACCCGATCCTCGGGGGCGTCGACGACGAGGGGAGCCACGTCTTCTCGATCGACCCCGCCGGCGGCGTGATGGAGGACGACTACACCGTCACCGGCTCCGGGCTCCAGCTCGCCCACGGGGCCCTCGAGGGCCGGTACGAGCCGGACCTCTCGATCGAGGCGGGCCGCGAGCTCGCGGCCCGCGCGGTCAACGCCGCGACCGAGCGGGACACCGGATCGGGCAACGGGCTGACGCTCGCGACGGTCACCGCCGACGGCGTCGAGATCGAGGCGTTCGAGGACGTCCAGACGCTGCTGTAGGCCCCGGACCGTCGTCGGGCGACCCCGACACGCCTTTCTCCGACCCCGCCCTTCGGGCGAGCGATGCGCGAGGCACACCCGGTCGAGCGGGCCGTCGGGATCGCGAGCTACGTCAGCGACGCCGACGGGATCGGCGGCCGCCTCCGGGCCGGCCCCGAGGACTTCCGGGTGCGCGAGATCGAGGCCGTCGACGCCGAGCCGGTCGACGCCGACCCCGGCGCCTACCCCCACGTGGTCGTCCGGGCGACGCTGCGGAACCGCGACACCAACGACTTCGCCGGGGCGCTGTCGGACCGGCTGGGGATCTCCCGCGAGCGGGTCTCGTGGGCCGGCACGAAGGACAAGCGCGCCGTGACCACGCAACTGTTCTCCGTCGACGGGGTCGACCCCGACGACGTGCCCGCCGGGCTCCGCGGCGCGGAGCTGTCGGTCGTCGGCCGGACCGGCCGGCCGGTGCTCCACGGCGACCTGGTCGGCAACGAGTTCGAGATCACGGTCCGGGAGCCCGACGAGCCGGGGAACGCCGCGGCCGTCACCGACGAACTGGCGGCGTTCGCCGGGGCGGCCGGCGACGACCCGGAGAGTGAAGACCGGAGCGACGGCGAGAGCGGCCGGCGGACCGTCGGCGTGCCCGACCTCTTCGGGCAACAGCGGTTCGGGAGCAGACGGCCGGTCACCCACGAGGTGGGGCTGGCGCTCGCCCGGGGCGACCCCGAGGGGGCGGTCCGTGCCTACGTCGGCAACCCGAGCGAGCGCGAACCCGCGGCGACCCGCGAGGCGCGCACGCTGGCCGACGAGGGGGAGTGGGCGGCGGCGATCGAGGCGTACCCGCCGGCGCTGGGCCACGAGCGGGCGATCTGCGGGCGGCTCGTCGAGAACGGCGCCGACGGACCCGAGGCGTTCCGGGCGGCGCTGACCGCGGTCCCGACGAACCTCCAGCGGCTGTTCGTCCACGCTGCCCAGTCGTACCTGTTCAACCGGATCGTCTCGGAGCGGCTGGCCCGCGGGCTCCCGTTCGACCGGCCGGTGGTCGGCGACGTCGTCGCCTTCGCCGACCGGGACGTCGACGCGCTCGCCGTGCCCGACACCGGCCGCACCCAGCGGGTCACCGACGAGCGGCTGGCGACCGTCGAGCGCCACTGCGAGCGCGGGCGGGCGTTCGTCACGGCGCCGCTGGTGGGGACCGAGACGGAACTGGCCGACGGCGAACCCGGCGAGATAGAACGGGCGGTACTCGAGGAGGCGGGACTCGGACCGGCGGACTTCGACCTGCCCGGCGAGTTCGACTCGACGGGCGACCGCCGGGCCGTGCTCGTCCGGACGAGCCTGGCGGTCGACGCCGGGGACGACGCCGTC
The DNA here is from genome assembly GCA_964569925.1 of uncultured Halobacteriales archaeon. Lineage (GTDB taxonomy): Archaea > Halobacteriota > Halobacteria > Halobacteriales > Haloarculaceae > CAZMWG01. The sequence goes on from CAZMWG010000041.1 coordinate 12,088, forward strand.
ACGTTCGCGTTCGCGCTCCCGCGGGGGAGCTACGCGACCGTGTTGCTCCGCGAGTACCTGAAGACCGACCCGGGCTCGTACTGAGCGCGGTCGCGCCGACCGCGGAGCGTCCGTGGCGCGGGAACCGCCCGGCTTATGCGCCTCCTCGCCGTACGCGAGGGTGATGGAGTGTCGGCACTGTGCCTCCTCGCTGGAGCGACCCGGCGACTACTGTCTGGTCTGCCGGGAGCCAAACGCCGACACCGTGGTGCTGGAACTGGGTCGCGAGCGGGCGACGGTGACGGCGCTGTTCGACGGCGAGCGGGTCTCGGCGCGGACCGTGACCACGACGCCGGAGGAGGACGGCGAGACGGGGCCGCCGGAACTCCGCAACTTCGCCGGCCAGGTGGCCGACGAGACCCGCCGCAAGCGGCCGGAGGAGGTGTACGTCACCGGCGACCGGGCGGTGATCGAGGCCGTGCGGGCACAGCTACGCTACCCGTTCTACCGGGTCGCGGGCGACGATCCGGTGGCGGCGGCGATCGACCGCCAGGGGGAGTCGGCCCTGGAGACCGTCGAGGCCACCGCCGCCGAGAAGCTCGGCGGCACCCACTCGACGATGATCGGAGGCCGGACCGGCCGGCGGGCGGTCGAGACGGTCGCCGGCCACCCACACGTCAAGAAGATCGTCCCGGGGCCGATCGACGCGAGCGGGTCGGGCGCGCGCGGCGGCGTGCGGGCGAAGGCCACCCGGGCCGACGACAACGGCAACGTCCGGCTGTTGGTGCGGGACGGCTCCTCCGTCCAGGAGAACCGCGTCGTCACGACGGCCGGCGACCGCGAACTGGGCGAGCGCGTGCGCGAGGACCTCAACGACGCGCTGGACGAGGCCGACCTCCGGGAGTGAGCCCCGGGCCGGACTCGCAGGGCTTATGTCTCCCGTCGTCGGAGTGTTCGCCACTATGGCCGAACAGCAGGGACGGACCGGCAGCGCCGGCCGCTTCGGCGCCCGCTACGGGCGCGTCGCCCGACGCCGCGTCGCGGAGATCGAGAGCGAGACCAACCAGGACCACGCCTGTCCCGAGTGCGGGAAGGACCGCGTCGACCGGAAGGGGACCGGCATCTGGGAGTGTGGCTTCTGTGGCTACACGTACACCGGCGGCGCCTACGTCCCCCAGACCCCGGGTGGAAAGACCGTCACGCGGTCGATCCGGGCCGCGCTCGCCGAGGACGACGACGAATGAGCTACAAGTGTTCTCGCTGTAAGCGCGACGTCACGCTCGACGAGTACGGCGGCGTCCGCTGTCCGTACTGTGGCCACCGCGTGCTCCTGAAGGAGCGGGCCGGCGACGTCAAGGAGATACAGGTCGAGTAGTGCCCGGCCGCTCCGGGGACGGGGAGAGCGCGGACGGCGACCGTGACGGTCCCCTCGACCACGCCGCCGAGTTCGTCGCGACGTACGCGACCGACGAGGGGGCTCGCCGGGTCGCGGCGAGCCTGTCGCCGGAGGTCGGCGACATCGACGGCGACCGGACGCGGGCCTCGCTGTCCCGCGACGGAGCCACGCTGACGGTCGACGTCCGCGCCGCGGACCTCGCGGCGCTGCGGGCCGGCTGTACCACCTGGACGACGTTGCTGTCGGTCGCCGAGCGGACGGCCGGAGTCGACGCCCGGTCCGGCCACGGGGACGACGGTGGCGCCGGGACGGGCCGTGGAACCACGGACGAGCGCGCGTAAGGTGCCGGTTCCCGGGATAGGGTGGCACAACTCCACGAACGTATCACTCGGTAGAATCATTAGCAACGCTCAGTTGCCGGACCGCGTCGGTCCCCACGAATGTGGACACGCGACCGCGAACCCGACCGGAGGGGGGCGACGGGTCGATCGGGGGCGGGGGTGACGGGAACGCGACCGTTCGCCCGTCCGGCGACCCTGCGGTCGCCGGAGCCGGTCCGGATCGCCCTGCTCGCGGACCTCCACGTTCCGCCGGAGGGGCCCGACGGGCCGGCGAGCCCGTTCGCCGGCGACCCGGTCGAGCGGCTCTCGGCCGCCGTCGAGGATCTGGCGGACCGGGACGCCGACGCGGTCGTCTGTGCCGGCGACCTCGCCCACCTCGGGCGGCCGGCCGGGTTCGACCGGGCCGCCGACGCGCTGTCGGGGCTGTCCGCACCCCTGTTCGCGGTCCCCGGGAACCACGACCTGGGTCGGGGCGTGCCGGGTGGGCTCTCGCCGCCGGCGTTCGCCGACCGGTTCGGCGCCGGGGTCGACCCCTTCGTCCGACGGGTCGGCGGCGTCGACGTCGCCGGCCTCGCGGCGCCCGACGGGCGGGTTCCCCCGGAGTCGGTCGCGGCCCTGTGGGAGCGACTCGGTCCGCGACCGGCGATTCTGGTCGTCCACCACCCGCTCGCGGCCGCCACCGGGGCGCTGGCGGCGACGTCGTTCGACCGAGACCTCGTCGTGGACCCGCTGTCGGGCGGGGGGCTGGACCGGCTGCTGGGGACCGCTCCGGTGGACCTCGTGGTCGGCGGTCACCTCCACCTGTCGCTTCTCGCCGCCGGGACGGCCTGGAGCGAGGTGGTCGCGCCGCCGCTGTGTACCTACCCCGCGGGCTACCTGTTGCTCGACGTCTCCCCCCGCGGGACGACCGTCCGGTTCGTCCCGGTCCGGACGGACGACCGCCTGCGAGACCACCGGCGGGGGCTGTCCGAGGCCGACCGCCAACTCGCCGATATCGCGGCCGACCGCCTGCAGGGGCTCCCCGCGGTCGACCTCCGGAGCGCGTGACCGGACGGGCCGTGCCGGCGGTCGTGAGCGACAAAGCGATCCTTTTTCCGTCCGGGTCACGAGCGTGCGGGTATGCAGGGTAATCTGCCGCCGGAGGCACAGGAGAAGCTCGAGGAGCTACAGGACCTTCAGGAGACGGCCCAGCAGGTCGCTGCACAGAAACAGCAGGCCGAGACCCAGCTGACGGAGTCCGAGACCGCCCTCGAGGAGCTCGAGGACATCGACGAGGACGCCACGATGTACCGCGAGGTCGGCGAGCTGCTCGTGAAGACCGACTACGAGGAGGCGGCCGACGACCTGGAGGAGAAGGTCGACAGCCTGGAGCTGCGCGTCGAGACCCTGGAGAAACAGGAGGAGCGCGTCCAGGAGCAGTTCGAGGAGCTCCAGAGCGAGCTCCAGCAGATGCTCGGCGGCGGGGGCGGCGCGGGTCCCGCGCCCGGGCCGGGCGGCGCCGGCGGCGCGTGACCGGGGACGACGGGACCGACCGGACGGACGGGGGCGACGGCGACCCGAGCGGAGACGCGGACGCCGAGACGGCCGAGGGGGAGTTCGACGAGGACGCGCTCGTCGACGCCGCCGCCGAGGCGGCGCGGGACGTGGTCTTCTCGCGGTACGACGTGGGAGAGATCGACGACTTCGACGTCACCGTCGTCTTCGAGGACGGACGGCTGTCGGTGGACGTCTACGTCCTGGCGCCGGACGGACGGGCCGACGAACGGCGGGTGGCCGACGACGCCGCGATGGCGGCGCGGGCGGCCGTCGACGAGCGGGTCTCCTAAACGAAGCCGGTCCGGAAGGCGATCCAGCCCAGCACGCTCACGAACAGGATCGGGGGGAGGATCACGAACGCCCACAGCGGCTGCAGTCCCCAGCCCAGCAGCAACACCACGTCGACCAGTCCCAGCAACAGGAAGGGGGCCACCGCCTTCAGAGCCCGCGTCCGGTCCAGTTCCTCCCGGTCGAGCAGGTCCGAGGCTCCCGTCTCGGCGGCGTCTCCGTCCATACCACGCTCTCGGGGGGCGACGGGCAAAAACCGTCCGCTCCGCGCGGGGCCCGCCCGCGGTCGGAGAGCGCCGCTCCCCGTCAGCGATCCCCGGCCAGGGTCCCCTGCTCGCCGTCCTCGCTGTCGTGGCCCGCCCGGGCGGGGTCCCGTTCGGGCGCCGGGCGACAGCCGACCAGGTAGCCGTCGGCGGGCCCCTCCGCCCACGGCGGGGCGTCCTGGACCCAGACCCGGGCCCGCGGGCCGGCGCAGTCTTTCGCCCACTCGCGGGCCAGCGCCTTCGAGCCGAACGTCCGGTCGGTTCCCTCGCGGTTGACCCACTCGCCGGCGCGCGCGCTGACCCGCCGGGCGGTGGGTTTGATCGCGACGCGGTATTCGCCGCTCACGACCCGTCGTACGCGGTCGACCCCCAAAAACCGGCCGGATCGACCGCGTCCGGGGTCGGCTCCGACGGGCGACCGTCCGCCCCCGGCTCCGAGCCGGTCCACTTATGAGCCGGTCCCGAAAACGCCGGATCATGGTCCCCCTCCAGGGCGGACTCGTGATCTTCCGGCTGTTCGGGCTCGTGTTCGCCGCCGTGGGCGCGCTGAACGTCCTCCGGCCGCGCGAGACGACCGCCTACGCGATCCGACGACGGACCGGCGAGGTCGACGGACGGATCGAGCCGACGCGGACCCGGCTGCTGTTCACGCGGCTGGTCGGCGCCGCCGGGGTGGTGATCGGCCTCGGTCTGGCGGCGGGGCTGCTCGGCCCCTGATCGGGCCCGAAGCGACGGCGTACCGGCCGGCCCAAGCGGCGCGTACTTTTCATACCAGGCGACCGAACAGGGTGGCATGGAACACGAGGCGACGGTCGAGGGGGTCGGCATCGGCGTCGGCGACGAGGGGTCGGGTGCGCCGGTGGTCCTGCTCGGGGTGCGCGACGAGGTGGTCCCCATCTTCGTCAGCTCCGACCAGGCCCAGTCGATGCAACTGGCGCTCGACGGCGAGCCGTTCGAGCGCCCGCTCACCCACGACCTGATGATCGAGATGGTCGCGGAGTTCGGCGCCGCCGTCGACCGGGTCCGGATCGACGACCTGGCCGACGGCACCTTCTACGCGAAGATCGACACCGAGCAGTACCTCGGGGACCGCCGCCGGGAGACGGTGTTCGACGCCCGCCCCTCCGACGGGATCGCCATCGCGTTGCGCGTGGACTGTCCGCTGATCGTCACCGACGAGGTGATCGACGAGGCCGGCCAACCCCCCGAGGCCTTCGAGCGCGGCGACGAGGGCGGCGGCCCCGGCGGGACCGGAAGCGGGAGCGGCAGCGACTTCGAGCTGTAGGATCGTCGAGCCGATCTCCCCACGTCGACACTGCTTCTCACGCTCCGACTCGATCTCTCCACGTCGACGCGGCTTCTCCACGACGCCACTCGCGCTCCCGGGCCGCGGACGCGACCGCTCCGACGGGTCCCCTGCGAACTCTCGCGTCCTCGGCTACGTGTCGAGTTCCAGGGTGTCCACGCGCGACCAGTCGCGCTCGTCGACGACCACGACCGCCTCGCGCCCGAACACGTAGAGGTAGTCGCCGACGTAGCGCGCCCGAACGGCGCCGTCGGTCCGGACGGTCCGCTCGACGGTCAGCGAGTCGTTCCCGTAGCCGAGCACCACGCCGTCGCCGCCGGCGGGCAGGAAGGCGGCCTCGTGGCGGCGGTCGACCAGGAACGCGTGGTGGCTGTCGGCCACGTCGTCCCAGCGGCGGTCGAGGACCGTCGAGTCCGCGATCTCGGGGTCGGTCGGCTCGGAGGCGTCGAACAGCACCGCCTTCGCGCGCCCGTCCTCGCGGCCGATCCCCAGCACGCGGTCGTCGCCGACCGGGTGGAGGTACGACGAGAAGCCCGGCAGCCGGAGCACGCCCCGCTCGACGGGGTCGGCGGGGTCCGAGAGATCGACCACGTGGAACGGGTCGACACGCCGGAAGGTGACGAGGTAGGCCGTCTCGCCGACGTACCGCACGGAGCGGATCTCCTGGCCCGCGCCCATCCCGCGCTCCGAGCCGATCCGCTCCAGGGAGTCCGCAGACAGGGTGTAGAGGTCGTTCTCGGACCGGACGTCGCCGACGCGGGGGACGGTGGTCGCGATCCGGAGGGTGTCGTCGCCGCGGTCCAGCGCAAACGAGTCCAGCGGCCGGCCGGGCACCGTCCCGGTCGCCGCCACCGAGACGCCGTCGCCGATCTCCAGGCGGACGATCCCGGTGGTGGTGAGGTTCCGCTGGCGGTCCTCGACGTGGGTCGTCACCTGCTCGCGCAGGGTCCGACGAACCCGGTGGCGCCGGTCGCCGTCGAGCCCGTCGAGCCACTCCCCGACGGTCAGCCGGATCTCCGTCCGCTCGGTCCGCGGGGAGAGGTCGTACGATCGGATCTCGCGGAGCCGCTCGCGCACGTCGCCGGGCACGACCTCGGCGGCCAGCAGCGCCTCGGCGAGCACCGCGCCCCGCCCCGCCGAGCGGGTGTGGGTGAGGTAGATCGAGTCGCCCGACAGGTACACCGCCGCGTCGTCGCGCGAGCCCAGTACCGCCACCGTCCCGTCGACGCCCCCGTCGGCCGCGTCGACCGACAGGACGGTGTAGGTCGCGTCGTCGGGCACCGGCTCGGCCGGCCGACGGATCTCCCCGCAGTCGACCGTGACGCCGTCGGTCGGGGCGTACGTGCAGGCCTCGGGCTCGGCCGCGACCGGCCGCCGGAGGACCGCGTACACCGTCCCGTTCGTCGCCCGCGCGCCGACGACGGTCCCGTTCAGCGACCGTGACCACCGCCGGTCCGGGTCGTCGGGCGCGGCGACGTCGTAGCCGACGAGCCGGCCCTCGCGCAGCGCGACCAGCGCGTCGCCTGTCCGGAGGAGCCGTCCGCTCCCGTTCACCCGGGCCGCGACCGACGGGTTCGCCGGGCCGGTCGTGTCGATCACGTGTGTCTTCGGACCGTCACCGCGCTCCGACGGCGGCGCCTCGTCGCCTCGCCGGCCGTCGTCGCCCTCGCGGTCGAGCACGGGTCGCCGCTCGGGCGGGGACGGCGGCGCGTAGTAGAGATGCCGCCCGACGGTCGTCACGAGCGACGGCTCGTCGACGCCGCGTTCCCTGACGTTCGTCGTCGCGACCCGGACGTCCGCGCCGCCGTCTCCGTCCCCGCCACTGGTCGCCGCCCGCTCGGCTGCCGCGTCGTTCGTGACGGCGGCGTCGTCCGTGGCGGTGTCGGCCACGGCGGTCCCCACCGGCGTGGCGGTCTCGGCGACCGTCGGGGTGCCGACCGCCGCCGGATCGTCGGTCGTCAGGACGACGTCCCGCCGGCCGATCGGTCCGAGCGCCCCGAGGTCGCCGCCGGCCGACTCGCCGGCGGCGACGAAGGCGGCGAAGGCCTCCGGGCCGGCGACCCGTTCCAGGGCGGCGTCCCCGGTGGCGGGCGGTCCGGCGTCGGGGGGCGTCGGCGTCTGGCTCCCGTTCGGTGCGGTCGGCCGGGTGTCGGCGGGGTCGGCCGGCGGCGCGAACACCGCCGCGACGCCGACCAGCGCCACCGTCAACCCGGCGAGGAGGACCGGGGCGGCTCGCATACACGGTGGGTCGCCGCGCGGTTCGATAACCCCCCCGGTGGCTCAAACCCGCGCTGAGCGACCGTCCGCGGGGGTTCGTGCGTCCCGGCGGTCCCGGCCGCCGCCGGAGACCGGGGGGAGTGGCCGTCGAACGACGACTCGAACCCACCGACGGCAGACACTCTCGACCACAGCCGCTTTGTCCGCGGCGTGAGGATGAGTGGGCGTGTTCGGATCCCTCCGCTCGGACCGCGGCCAGCGGCCGGTGATCGGCGTCGCGGCGGCGACCCGGTTCGCGGCCGGCGTCCTCATGGGGACGGGGATGGCCGTCTACGTGGGCGAGGCCGGCGGCTCGCAGTTCGCGGTCAGCATGGTGCTGACGGCGTACTTCGTCGGGATGACCGTCTTCTCGCCGGTGTGGGGTGCGATCGCGGACGTCACCGGCCGGCGCCGGGCCGTGCTCGTCGTCACCGGCGTGCTCGCCACGGCGGCGGTGGTTCCCCTCGCCGCCGTCGGGACCGCCGGTCCGACGCTGTCGCTGCCCTTCCTCACGGTCGGCGGCGTCTGGGTCCCGATCCTGCTGCGCGGGACCTACGCCGTCTTCGCGGTGGGGTTCTCGCCGATCATGCTGGCCGTCGCCAGCACCCGCGGCGGCGACGAGGGCCGCGGCCGGTCGCTGGGCTTTTTCAACAGCGTCCGCGCGGTCGGCTTCTCCGGCGGCCAGGTGACCGTGGGGGCGCTGCTGGGCCTGCTCGCCCCGAGCGGACTGTACCTGCTGATCGCCGGGGTGAGCCTGGTCTCGACGCTCGCCGCCGTCCTGGTCGTCGACCCGACGCCGACCCCCGAGGAGCGGCCGACCGCCGGCGAGGTGCTGTCGGAGGTGCGCCGGCGACTGCTCCCGACGGTCGGCGAGCGCGGTCACCTCCGGACGAACGGACTGCGCTGGCTGTACGTGGCGCTGGCGCTGCGCAACATGACCGTGCTCGGCGTGATGAGCCTGATGCCGGTGTACCTCACCGGCCCCGTCGGCGTCTCGACGGCCGTGATGGGCGTCCTGCTGGGGATCAACCCGACCGCGCAGGTCCTGTTCATGTACCTGTTCGGCCGGGTCGCCGACGGCGTGGGCCGGAAGCCGCCGGTGGTCGCCGGGATGGCCGGCAGCGGAGTGTTCGCGCTGATCGCCGCCGCCGCGCCGCTGTTCTCGGGGATCGCCCGGGTGGTCGTCGTCGGCGCGGGGTTCGTCGTCATCGCGGCGGCCTTCTCGGCGATGACCACCGGGGCGCTCGCGTTCATCGGCGACGTCGCGCCCGCCGACAGGGAGTCGGAGCTGATGGGCTTGCGCTCGACGGCGAAGGGCGTCGGCGGCATCGTCGGTCCGCCGGTGATCGGCGGGCTGGCGACCGTGACCACCACCGGGACCGCCTTCGCCGCCGGGAGCGTCCTGGCGTTCACCGCGGCGGCCATCGCGGCGGTCGGCCTCGCGGAGACCGGCGGCGCGCCCGCCCCGGGCGCCGTCGCGCCGACCGGGACCGACGACTGACCGCCCGACCGCCGCTCAGTCGTCGGCGACGACGCTCTCGGCGTCGTGCTCGACGAGGCGGTCGATGGCGTCGACCATCGCGTTGACGGAGGCCCGCGTGATGTCTGAGTCG
>CAZMWG010000042.1:0-20590 GCA_964569925.1 uncultured Halobacteriales archaeon
TGTCGGGGTCGCCGCCCGCCCCGAGCCCGTTGGTGAGGCTCTTGCCGACGAGGATCTTCGTGTCGGCCTCGATCATCTTGAGGTGTTGTTTGTCGGTGTTGACCGCGATCGTGTCGGCCCCGTCGACGCCGATGTTGTACAGGCGGTTGACCGTGTTGTTGCCGGCGCCGCCACAGCCGACGATCACGATCCGGGGGTCGCCGAAGCCGTCGACCTCGGCGTCCATCTGGGTCTGCTCGGCCTCGTCGCGCTCAAGGGCCTCCTTGACGATGTCCTGCATCTCAGACCCTCGCCCAGTTGCGCCGTTCCCGTTTCTCGGAGGGGCGTTCCTCCCCGGTGTCCTGCTCGGCGAGCATCTCCCGGACCGCGGCCCTGATGGCCTCGCTCCGATTGGGGTACTCCCCGGTCTCGACCATTCGTTCGACCTCCTCGATCTGCTGTTTCGGAATCCGCAGTGTCACACGCTCCATTGTTTTTCGTTCCCCGGTAAGACGGCGACCGACGTTTACACGCCGATCGATCGTTTACACCGCGAGAGCGCCCGTCGACGGCTTCCACCGCCGCGACCGCCGCGCCGTGTAAGACGACCGTCTTACGCAGGAGGTACCACAGTCCGGGATGTAATAAAGGTTGCGGCGAGCGTATGACACGCCGGCGGTTTTGTCGTCAGATACTCTCTCGGCGGCGTTTACGCGCGTTCACGGGCCGTCGAGGACGTCGGCCGCCGGGGTGCGTCGACCACAACCGGGGCAGAACGCCCAGTCCGACCGCAGTTCGTCGCCGCAGTCACAGAACACCCGGCGGGCCGTCTTCTCCCCGCAGTTCGGGCAGTAGACGTGGGACGGCGACACGTTTTCGCCACACTGGCCACACGTCTTACGCGCGCTCTCGGGCGACCCCGGATCGGCTCCTTCCGTCTTACGCCCCTCGCCGGCGTGTGACGCGTCGGTCCCTCGCCGCTCACGGTCCTCGACCGCATCGTCCGTTTCCGACACGCTCGCGCCGTCGAGCGTGATGTTTACGTTCACGTCCCGGGCCTCCCGGCGGCGGCGAGTCCCCCGCCGCGGCCCGGCCATCGCGTCGAACCGCTCCTCGATGATCGAGTCGACACGCTCCGCGATCACGTCGTCGAGGCTCTCCTCGTCGACGCCGTCGTCGCTCCCGTTCGACGACGTCTCGCCGAGAAACTCCCGCAGGGCCTCCCGCATGACCTCGCTCTTGGAGGCGTCGAACTCCTCCAGTCGCGCGACGAGGTCGTCGTCCGCGCGGAACGTGATCTTGCTCATCCGATCGTCGTACACCTCGTCGTGAGGGTATTTCAATCTCCCGCCGTGTCAGACACGCGTCAGCCACGGCCGGGGTCCCGACGACCGATCTCGGTTCGGATGATAACCGTTAAGTCCGACAGCGCCGCTACGTTGTCGTGTCCGCCCTTAGCTCAGACTGGTAGAGCAGTCGACTGTAGATCGACTTGCCCCCCGTTCAAATCGGGGAGGGCGGACTTGATTTCTCGTTAAACCACGTTCGACAGACATCGTCGCGTTCAGTGTCGCAATGCCGGGGAGTGCGCTTGTGAGTTCACCGGGAAGTCCGGTGAACTCTCCCTGTCTGACATCGCGTGGGACGACGTAGACCGGATGGTCGTAGCTTGGCACTGTTGCTCCGTGTGAGCGCTCTTCCCCGCCGTTGTGCTGTTCTTAGTGGTTTTCCCGGGAAAGGACCTCCACCGAACCAGGGCGTTCTGAGACGGTCGAGAGTGCGTCCAACCTCTCGACGACACGCGGACGGCCGGGTGCTCTGTTCTCTAGCTCGTCCGGATCGGCAGCCTGGCTGAACAGGACCGGGTCCCTGTCCCGCAGGCTGTCCCGGAGGGCGGCCTCGCTCTACGGGTCGATGTCACGCGGACCGCTTTCGGGATCGTATGCCCGGATCAGCCTGTACTGGCCGTCGTAAGCCATTCGCCACGGCCCGTAACCCGAGAAGACGACGTCTCGAAGTCCGCCCTCCCTGGAGGGGGCGCCCGCGTCGGCGGACCCGTCGAGGTAGGACCGCGTCGACCGGCTGCTCGTCGCCGGGTCGACGGTCACGGGGTCGTATCCGGCGTGATCGAGGAACGTGGCGTGGAGGTCGAGGGCCGTCGCCGGCGCGTCGACGACGCCGGGCTCGCTAACGCCCGCCCCCGCGACGACGAGTCGCACACCTGCCGAGGGCTGGTGTGGGTACGGCTTGTACCACGCGCCGTGTCCGTCTGCGCATCTCGCGTTCGGCCCGTCCCGACACGAGGGGGAAACGGTCACACTGGGGGAGTGCCGATTACGGTTCGACGCCGGGATCGTAGCCTGCTGTCTCGTAGTCGGGGTCGGCGTTCGGACCGTATCCGAGTTCCCCACGGCGTTCCCTGAACGTCTCCATCGCGTCTGCGTACTCGGGGTCCGTGGCGAAGTTCGTGGTCTCGTCCGGGTCGCGCTCGAGGTCGAACAGCACTTCGGGGACGTCCTCGCCGTAGTAGCAGTACTTCAGGTCGTCGCGCTTGATCATGAGGTGCTCCGTGTCGACGCCGTGACGGACCGAGCTGTTGCCGACGTCCTGCGAGACGGTCTCGCTACCGTGGCGCTCGCGCCAGGCGTCGATATCGCCGGCCAGCAGCGGGACGAGGCTGCGGCTGTCCAGGCCGTCGGGCACCGGCAGGTCCGCGAGGTCACAGACCGTCGCGTACAGGTCACAGAGGTTGACGTTCTGCGTGACCGCCCCGGGGTCGAACCGCTCGGGGTAGCGGATCACCAGCGGCACCCGGGCGCTTGGTTCGAGGAACTGGCCTTTGCCCCACATGGCCCGTTCGCCGAGCATCTCGCCGTGGTCGCTCGTGAAGACGATGACCCACTCGTCGGGATCTTCCCCGTGGTGGCGCAGCGCGTCGATCACCCGGCCGAACATGGCGTCGACGCGTTCGACCATCGCGTAGTAGGCGGCGGTCGCCCGCCTGATCTCGCGTTCGCTCGCGTCCTCGCCGGGCCGGACGAGACGACACTCGCCCCGCGTCCGGCACTCGCTGATGACGGGGTGGAACGCCTCGGGTTGCTCGACGTGGGGGTCGACGCGGTTGAGGTAGTAGGTGAACAGGTCCTCGTCGTCGGTGAAGTAGGGGTAGTGGGGCTGTATCAGGCTCGTCTGGAGGACGAGCGGGCGGTCGGGCTGGCAGCGATCGTAGTACGGTGCCGAGAAGTACTGCGAGATGAACTGCTCGGTCCCCTCGACGCTCCGGCGGTCCTGGACTTGCACCCGCGAGTCGGCGACCCCGGCGCGTTTGACTTCCTTCGGGCCCGACCACTTCCAGTCCGAGAGGCCGCCGTGGTCGGTATCGACCTGCATATCGAGGGTGTCGTCTCCGATGGCGCGTTTCATCGGCGTCGGTCCGAGGCGCTTGCGCCAGCCCTGCATCTGTGCCCATCCAGAGTAGTGCATTTTGCCCGCCGAGGCGGTCGTGTAGCCGTGCTCGCCGAATTGTCGCGGGAGGGTCTGGTAGCCCGACTCGAAGGCCTCGTGACCGTGGCGGGCCCAGGTCCGAGGCAACTGTCCGGTCCGCAACGAATGACGCGCCGGGACACAGACCGGCGCGGGAGTGTAGGCGTTCTCGAAGACGGTTCCTGTCTCGGCCAGCCAGTCCAGCGTGGGCGTGCGAACCACGTCGTCTCCGGCGAATCCGGCGACGTCCGGTCGATGCTCGTCGTCGATCAAAAACAGAACGTTCGGTGAATCGGGCACGGCCCCGACTTTATCAGTAATCAACGTAAGTCTCCACCACTGTCGTCTCAGGGCTACTTTTCCCGACCGCTCGCTACCGGTCCTCGCGAACAGAATCAGAATCACTCGGAAGTCCCACTTCTCTTCCTCGCCGATTCGACAGTCCAATAACTCGGACTCCAAGCGATGCGTCCGGCCACCACCATTCAGAGTGAAATACTGCAGCTGTCTACCTACGAATCCTCGCCAGCGAAGTGAAGCGATCCGCCACTCGCTTCGGCCAATTCTCTTTGATCCCGGCGGGAATCGATCACCGCTCCACAACGCGGACACTCGTAGGTAAGGGAATTGGCGAGTACGTGGATGAGCCAGTCTCCATTGATGCGACTTTCGTGGCCGCACTCGGGACAATAGAGCGTCGCCTTGTCGGGCGGCTGTGGCTCGGGAGTGGAGGTAACTTGAGTCATTTCTTTATCTACTTTCCGGACAGGAATAACCCTTCGCCCTTCAGCCCGAGTGCCGACGCGTCACGTTCGCGCTGTCGGTGATACAGTCCCCTGGCTTCGCTCGGTGCTATCGGTTCGAGTTCGTGCGTTCCAGTAGCGCTCGTTTCTACCACCGAAACGCGAGGAGGTGACTGGTTGCGGCGCGAAGCGCCGCTTTATTTCATTGACTCGTCCCCTGTTCAAATCGGGGAGGGCGGACTCGTCTTCGAGCCTCTCGAACCTCGCAGGCGGCGCCGAGCCCCGACCGATCGGTACACGGCACGGGTCGTCCGGACCGGCTCAGACCAGTTCCCGCAACACGCGCAACTCCTCGTCCTCCGAGACGGCGTCGGAGTTCACCACCGCGTGGACCACCTTGTGGAGCAGTTCCGGGTCGAGACCGTTCTCCGACGCCGACCCGTCCGTCCCAGGGTCCCGGGAGCCCGGTTCGCTCACACCCCCCTCGACAGCCGTCAGACGGTCGTCGACCGCCGTCACACGCTCGTCGACGCTCGCCACCCGTCGCTCGACGTCCGCCACGGACTCGGTGAGCCGGTCGAGCGCGGCCGCGACGGCCTCCTCGTCCGGCCCGTCGGAGTCCGACTCCCCGTGACGGTCGGCGTCGTCGACGTCCGCCGACCCGTCCTCGCCCGGTCCAGCCCCCTCGCCGGAACCGGGGCTCCCGCTCGTCGACGACGGTGACTCCTCGCCGCGTGTTCCCGCCCCAGCTCCGGAGGCTCGGTCCTCGGAGCCGCCGTCGGCGCTCGCGGGACGGATCCCGATCTCCCGGACGAACGCGGCGCGGTCCCTCCACTCGAGACCGTCGACGTCGCTCACCCGGTTGCTCACGGTCGCCGCCGTCACGCCGAGTCGGTCGCCGATCTCACGCTGTGTCGCCTCCGGCCGCGCCGCGACCGCCCGCAGCACCTCGCGCTGTCGCTCGGAGAGATCCTCGGGCGAGGGGAACGCGTCGTCGCTCTCGGTCCCCGAGTCCGCGTCCGCCGAGTCGGACGCGTCGCCGTCGGACACCTCCTCCGTCCGGGACGGACCGGCACCGTCGGCGGCCGTCTCGGTCCCGTCGGCGGATCCGGTCCCGCCGTCGGACGCGGGCCCGGCCTCGGCCGTCGGGTTCGAGTCCGGAGCGTCGGTCTCGGCGTCCGGCGTCCCCTCGCCCGCTCCGTCGTCGGCGGGGTCCCCGTGTGCCTCGAGCACCCGCTCGACCAGTTCGGTCGTCGCGCTGGGCACCGCGTCGGCGAGTTCCGCCATCGACGCCCCGGGGTTCTCGGCGGCGAGTTCCAGGATCCGCCTGTGGCGCATCGACCGCGGGAGGGATCTGTCGTCGTCCGCGCTCATTCGAGCGATGGGAAGCCGTGGAGAGTCAATAGCGTTCCGGCCGGTCGCTCACGGTTCGCTCACGCCGGGTGCCGGCGAACGCGGTTCCGGAGCCGCCCTCCCGCCCACGACGTCCACGCTCACTCCCCGGGGAGTTCCGTCGCGTGGTAGGACTCCTCGGTCACCTCGTCGTGACGTCGGCTCACCCGGACGCTGTAGTCGTCGAGGATGTCCCGGCCCAGGAGCACGTCGTGGTCGAGGTGGCTCCGGTCGCGGACGTTGACCTCCACCTCGTGGACGTAGTCGTCGATCCGGATGTCGACGGGGACGATCGGCCGGGGGCTGCCGTCGTCGCCCCCTTTGACGGAGGCGTGGTCGAGGATCGGCCCGGCGCCGATCTCGCCGGCGAGTTCGATGTCGACGCTGGTGCGGGTGGCGCCGGTGTCGGCCTTCGCGACGACGCGCCGGGAGGCGTGTTTCCCGCCGACCTGGACCGGTTCGGTGTAGCCGATGACGGCCTCCGAGGGCTCGGGTGGCCGGTCCAGCGGCGGCTTGCAGGCGGGCACGCTGTCGTCGAGTCGTCTCGCGGTCTCGGTCACCGCCTCGGGGTCGACCTCGCCGCCGGCCCGTTCGATCGCCAGCGCGGCGATGTGGGGCGCCGGGCTGACGCCGGTCGCCTCGAAGAACCCCTTGAAGCCGGCGGTGACGTTCACCTCCAGGATGTACCAGTCGTCGGGACCCTCCACCATGTCGACGCCGGCCATGTCCAGATCGAGGGCGTCGACCGCCGACCGGGCCGTCTCCAGGGCCGGGTCGGGCACGGACCCGGCGGCGTCCCGAACCCGGCCGCCCCGGGCGACGTTGGTCCGCCAGTCGTCGCTGGGGGCGTGTCGACGCATCGCCCCGACCACCTCGTCGCCGACGACGTAGACGCGGATGTCCTCGTGGCTGTCGCTCGGGGTCTCGACGAGTTGCTGGACGATCCCCTGGGCCGGGGGCTGGAGGCCGGGGGCCTCGTCGTCGGGACCCAGCAGTCGGGTCTCGTCGCCGTGGGTTCCGATCGGGTGTTTGAACACCCGCGTGCCGGGCTCGTCGGCCGGCGTTCCGGCCGGGTCCCCCCGGGCTGGCAGTCCCAGCCGTTCGACCCGGTTCGCGCCGATCCGGAGCGCCGCCGCCGGCACCGACACCCCCTCGCGGGCGAGGTGGGCCGCCGCGGCGAACTTGTGGGTCGCGGTCGAGACGGCCGAGGCGGGGTTGAGCACGGGCACGTGTGCCTCCACCGACGAGACCAGCCCCAGCGCCGTCAGCGGCCGCGCGGTCGACGGGAGCAACAGCCGGTTGACGACGACGTCCACGCCGGGGTCGATCGCGGCGTCGGTCGCCGGCGCCCGCAGGGTGAGGTTCTCCGCCCGGAGCCACTGGGGCTCGTGGCCCAGGTCCGCCACGGCGTTGCAGATCGCCTTCGTCTCCTTGCTGTTGTGGAGGCTCAACACCCCGACACGAACGCTCCCGTCCATGCACACCCGTCTGTGGCTCCCCGGTCAACTCTCTGACGGTCCCGCCGCCGTGTCATCGGGCGAAACTGACATCTCGCGACCCCGGGGAGAGGAGCGGCCGCCCGTCGACCCGAAGACTCATGTCGGGACTCCCGAACCCGAAACCGATGGAGTGGGACAACGAACCCCCGAACTGGGAGGAGACCGGCGACGGTCTCGTCGTGGACGTGGCCGGCGACACGGACTACTGGCGTCACACCCGCCACGACTTCGTGCAGTCGAACGCCCACGTCTACGGCCGGACGGCCGACGGCGACTTCGTCGCGGCGGTGACGGTCGCCGGCGACTACGCGACCCAGTACGACCAGGCCGGCCTGTTCGTCGGGGCCGACGACACGCGGTGGCTGAAGTGTGGCGTCGAGTACGTCGACGGCCGCCGGCACGCGAGCGTCGTCGTCACCCGGGAGTCGTCGGACTGGTCCGTCGTCCCGCTCTCCGACGTCGACCGGCCGTCGGCGGCCGACCCGGTTCGCGTGCGAGTGCGCCGGATCGGCCCTGACGTGGAGGTCGACTACGCCGTCGGCGACGACGGCTTCGAGCGGATCCGCCAGGCCCGTCTGACCGACGCCGACGAACTCCGCGTCGGTCTCATGGGCGCCGCGCCACAGGGCGACGGGTTCCGGGCGCGCTTCTCCGGCCTGGAGATCGACGACGACGGCGACCCGGAGTAGCCGGCCGTCCACGCGGCCGTCGGTCCCCCGCCCTCCGTTCTGTCCCTCCGTCCCGTCCTCACGCCGGGCGCGAGAACGCCTCGAACGGGTTGTCGGTCACGAGCCGCCCGGCGGTCGCCTCGCCGACCCGCTCGCGGAGCTTCGGCAGGAACGTCTCCGGCAGGTAGGTGTAGGGCCGCTGCTCGCCCCCCTCGGGCTCGGAGGGGTCGTACCAGCCCCGGTCCTGGCTCAGCAGGAGCCGCTCCTCGTGGCCGGCCCCGATCAGTCGCTCGATCAGGTCCAGGTACCGCCCGTCGGGCTGGTCCTCGCCGCCGATCCAGTCGTACTCCACGTAGGCGCCCCGCTGGGCGACGGCCTCGTGGCGGTCCGCGTCGACGGCCTGGGCGTGGATCCAGACGAACCGCTCGGGGTCGTACAGCTCCTCGATCACGTCGAGTTGGCGCTCCACGAGCGGCCCGTGCAGCGTGTGGCTGCCGATCGCCGCCCCGGTCTCGGCGCCCGCACGGGCCGCCGCGCGCAGCAGGCGCCGCTCGTCCTCGGAGATCCCGTCGGGGTCGTCGTCGTCGGTCGAGAGCTTGATCCAGCCCGCGCGGACCCCCGTGTCGCCGACGCCCTCGGTCAGCTCCCCGACGAGCCACTCGACCAGTTCGTCCTCGGACAGCGCCCGCAGCCGGTCGGGGATCCGGGGCTCCTGGTAGGCGCCGGTCGCGACGACCACCGGAAGCTCGGCCGCCGCCGCGGCCGCCTCGACGACGTCCACCCGGCGGCCCACGCCCTCCGGCGTCGCCTCGACCAGCGCCGTCACGCCGGCCTCGCGGGCCCGCTCCAGTTCCGGGGCCATCCGGTCGACGACCGCCGCCGGGTCGGCGTCGCGCCAGGCGGCCGCCTCCGGCGGCCCGAGGTCGGTGAAGACGTGTTCGTGCGGGAGGATCGGCCCCAGTTCGTTCCGCCCGTAGGCACCGTCGGTCGTGACGAGTTCGCGCACGACACACGTAGGATATCCCGCCTGATAACTCCCGGCGCCGACGCCCGGGCCGATGTCCCGGGTCGGCCCGGAACCGCCCGACGGCGCCGCCGCAGACCGGCGTGAACGATCGGCCCGCTTTTTCAACGGGCCGGCCATAGCCACGTCCGGTCGCAGATGGGTGTGTTCGACAGGGCGACGGGCGACGGCGAGCCGGGGGCCGGCGAGCCGTACGTCTGTGTCTCCTGCGAGGCCGCGTTCGAGGTACAGTACCACTCGTGTCCGGTCTGTGGGAGCTACGACGTCCGGCGGGCGAAGTGGGTCGGCTAGCGCGACACACAAGTGTCTCCCGCCGCAACGGCTGTCGATGCGACGACGAACGCTCGGCACCACCGGCCGGGACGTCACCGAGGTCGGCTTCGGCACCTGGAACATCGGCGGCGACTGGGGCACCGTCTCCGACGAGGCGGGCCGCGAGGCCGTCCGGACGGCGCTCGACGCCGGTATCGACTTCATCGACACCGCGGACGTCTACGGCGACGGACGGAGCGAGCGCCACATCGCCCACGTCCTCGACGAGCGCGACGCCCGCGACGACGTGGTCGTCGCGACGAAGGCGGGCCGCCGGCTCGACCCCCACGTCGCCGAGGACTACGACTACGAGCACCTCTCGAAGTTCGTCGACCGTTCCCGTGAGTACCTCGGCCAGGACACCCTCCAGCTCGTCCAGCTACACTGTCCGCCGACCGAGGCCTACTACCAGCCCGAGACCTTCGAGGCCATGGAGCGACTCAAGCAGGAGGGGAAGGTCGCCCACTACGGCGTCAGCGTCGAGAAGGTCGAGGAGGCGCTGAAGGCGGTCGAGTACCCCGGCGTGGAGACGGTCCAGATCATCTTCAACGCCTTCCGTCAGCGCCCGAAGGAGCTGTTCTTCCGTGAGGCGAAGCGCCGCGACGTCGGGGTCATCGTCCGCGTGCCGCTGGCCTCGGGCCTGCTGACCGGCCAGCTCTCCCGCGAGGACTCCTTCCCCGAGAACGACCACCGCAACTTCAACCGCGAGGGCGACGCCTTCGACCGCGGGGAGACCTTCGCCGGCCTCCCCTACGAGCGGGGACTGGACGCCGTCGACGCGCTCCGCGAGCACGTCCCCGAGGAGACGACCATGGCTCAGACGGCGCTGCGCTGGATCCTCGACCACGACGCGGTCACCACGGTCATCCCCGGCTCGACCACGCCCGAGCACGTCCGGGACAACGCCGCCGTCAGCGACCTCGACTCCCTCTCGCACGAGACTCACGGCGCCGTCCGGGACGTCTACGAGGAGTACGTCTACGACGACGTCCACCACGGCTGGTAGCCGACTACTGTCGGTTTACGTACCCGTTTACGACCGCCCGAGCGACAGCCGTCCCCGTCGCGATCGGCCCGATTCGGGACCGGAGTCGATCGACCCGATCGGCCGCTGTCCGGCGGTCAACATACGGATCCTGACAGTAAACGCCGGCAGGTGTTTACGAAATCTGATAGTAGTCGCCGCGACCGATGACACGACTCTGATAGTTGTCGGACACGGGTCGGACGGAGGGCAGACGGCCGACCGACGGACGCCCGGACGGGGGGGTCCCGGCCGACCACGAGCACCTCCCGGGAGTCGCCGGCCGGAGGGTGCGCTCCACGCGGCGAGCGGGACGACCGGTCGCGCCGGCGACCCCCGCCGAACGGTTCAAGTGCGCTTGGAGTAACCTCGCTCGTGTGGTCCTCTCGTTCGACTGCTTCGGGACGCTCGTGACCGCCGACCGGCCCGCCGAGCCGTGGGCCGCGGTCGCGGACGCGCTCCGCGAGCGCAGGGT
Source organism: uncultured Halobacteriales archaeon (assembly GCA_964569925.1). Lineage (GTDB taxonomy): Archaea > Halobacteriota > Halobacteria > Halobacteriales > Haloarculaceae > CAZMWG01. Next base: position 10,600 of record CAZMWG010000042.1, read on the forward strand.
CACGGTGCCCGACGACTGGGAGACCGCCTACCGGACCTCCCACCGCGAGTACGACCGCGGCGCGGAGGCACCGCTCGACGAGCACGTCCGACTGGCGCTGTCGGGTCGCGGCGTCGCCGTCGACCCCGACCTCGCCCGCGAGGCCACCCTCGCGGCGTTCGACCGGCCGGTGACCGTCCGCGAGGACGCCCGGACGGCGCTGGCCGCGGCCCGCGAGCGCGGCCCGGTCGCGGTCTGCTCGAACTGTTCGGTGCCGGGGCTGGTCGGGCGGACCCTCGACCGGGCCGACCTCGCGGTCGACGCCGTCGTCACCAGCGTCGCCTGCGGCGTCCGCAAACCCCACGAGGGGATCTTCCGCGCGACCGCCGACGCGCTGGACGCGCCGCTGGCGGACCTCGTCCACGTCGGGGACGACCCCCGGACGGACGGCGGCGCCGAGCGGGTCGGCGCGTCGACCGTGTTGCTCGACGAGACCCCCCTCGCCGAACTGCCGGCCCGACTCGCGGCCGACGGGGGGGCCGGTCCGTGACGGCCGTCCTCGCCGCGGCCGCGGTGGCGCTGGCGCTCGCGCTGGACCTCGCCGTCGGGGAACCCCCGCGGCGGCTCCACCCGGTCGCGTGGTTCGGCCGCCTCGTCGCCCCGTTCGACCGGTCCCGGCGCCGACCGACGGCCGTCGGCGCGCTCGCGGCGCTGACCCTCCCGTTGACGGCCGCCGGCGCGGTCGCCGCGGTCGTCGCGGCCGGACTCGTCGTCTCCGACGCCGTCGGGGTCGCCCTCGCCGGCCTGGTCCTGTTCGTCGCGTCGAGCCTGCGACGCCTGCGGACCCGCGCCCGCGAGGTGATCGCGGAGAGCGACCGCGACCTGGGGGCCGCCCGCCACGACCTGCGCGCGTTAGCGGGTCGCGACGCGGCGACGCTGTCGGCCGGCGAGGTGCGCAGCGCGGCCGTCGAGAGCGCCGCCGAGAACCTCGCCGACGGCCTCGTCGCGCCGCTCGCCGGCTTCGTCGGCGGCGCCCTCGTGGGGGTCGCCCTCGCACCTGCCCTCGGCGTCGGGCCCGCCCTCGCGCTCCCGCCGTCGGCCGCCGGCGCGGCCTGGGTGAAGGCGGTCAACACGCTGGACTCGATGCTGGGCTACCACTCGAAGCCCGTCGGCCGCGTCCCGGCCCGCCTCGACGACGCCGCGATGTGGCTGCCGGCGCGGGCCGGCGCCCTCCTGCTCGCGCTGGCGGCCCGCCGACCGACGGCCGCCCTCGCCGCCCGCCGGTGGCTCGATCGGGTTCCCTCCCCCAACTCCGGTTGGCCGATGGGGACCCTCGCGGCGGCCGGCGAGGTCAGACTGGAGAAGCCCGGCGCCTACGTCCTCAACCCGGACGCGGACCTGCCCTCGACGGCGACCGCCCGGGCCGGCGTCCGGACGACCGTCGTCGCCGGGCTCGCCGCGTACGCGCTCGCCGCCCTGCTGTTGAGCGGCGCGGGGGTGGCGACGTGACCCTCGACGCCCTGCGGGGGGCGCTGGGCTTCCTCTCGCGGCTCCCCGTCGGCCGGACCGAGGCCGCCTGGGACGCCTTCCGGACCACGCCGGCGGCGCTCCCCGCCGCGGGCTATCTCCTCGGGGGACTGCTCGCCGTCCCGACCGCCGGCGCCGTCGCGCTCGGGCTCCCCGCGCCGACGGTCGCGTTCGTCCTGCTGGTCGCCGTCGTCGCCCTCACCGGGGTCAACCACGCCGACGGCGTGGCGGACATAGGCGACGCGGCCGTCGTCCACGGCGACGCCGAGCACCGCCGGTCCGTGATGGCCGACACCACGGTCGGCGTCGGCGCCGTCCTCGCCCTGGGGGTCGCGCTGGCCGGGCTGGCGCTGGCCGGGCTGGCGCTCCCGGCGCTCGGCCCGCTCCGGACCGCCGGACTGGTCGTCGCCGCGGAGGTCGGCGCGAAGGTCGCCGTCGCGGCCCTGGTGACGCTCGGCGAGCCCGCCCACGAGGGCATGGGCGCCGCGGCGGTCGGCGAGGCCGACCCGCGGGACCTCCTCGTCCCGCTCGCGCTGGCGCTCCCGGCGGCCGCGGCGACGGCCGTCGCCGGCTCTCTCGGGGCCGGTCCGTCCGTCTCCGTCGAGGGCACCGCGCTCGCCGCCGCCCCGGCGGGAGCGCTCGTCGCCCCGGTCGCTCTCTCGACGGCGCTGGTCGTCGCGCTGTCCCTGCGTCGCTGGAGCCGCCGACGGCTGGGCGGCGTCTCGGGGGACGTGCTCGGCGCCGCCAACGACCTCGCGCGGGTGGCCGCGCTGCACGCGGGGGTGGTCGCGTGGACGCTCTCGTGATGTGTGGCGGCGAGGGGACCCGGCTGGACGCCGACCGGGAGAAACCCCTCGTCCGGGTCGGCGGCGTGCCGATGGTCGACCGGGTGCTCGACGCGCTGGCCGGGAGCGGCGTCGAGGCCGTCTACGCCGCCCCCTCGCCCGCGACGCCGGCGACCCGCGACCACGTCGACGCCCCGACGGTCGAGACGCCCGGCGAGGGGTACGTCGAGGACCTCGCGGCCGCGCGCGAGGACCCGCGGCTCTCGACGCCGCTCCTGACCGTCGTCGCCGACCTGCCGCTGCTCTCGGCGGCCGTCGTCGACCGCGTCATCACGGCCCACGGCGGCGGCTCGCTGACCGTCGCGGTCCCGGCCGCGTTGAAGGAGTCACTCGGCGTCAGTGTCGACACGGCCTTCGAGCACGGGGGCCGGCGGGTCGCGCCGACCGGGCTGAACGTCGTCGGGGGCGACCCCCGGCGGACGCTGGTCGTGTCGGACCGCCGGCTCGCGGTCAACGTCAACCGCCCGGGCGACCGGGAGACGGCGCGCGTTCTCGTGGACTGAAACGGCCGCTCGGGCGCCGGCGGCCGGCCCGCGAAAGTATTATCGGGACCTACCACCGTGTCACGTGCATGGATCCGGAGGCGGTCGACGCGCTGGGGAGCGCGGGCGCGGCCGGGGGCGACGACGAGGAGGACGGGGGCGTCGGGCTCGCGGAGACCGACGACTCCGGGCGGGTGCCACACGGCGGCCACGGCGACCCCCGGGTGGTCGACTTCAGCGCGAACGTCAACCCGCGCCCGCCCGAGGGCGCCGCGCGGGTGTACGAGGCGGCGTTCGCGGCGGCCCGGCGCTACCCCGCCGACGACTACTGTGAGTTCCGGACGACCGCCGCGGAGTACGTCGGCTGTGACCCCCGGCAGGTGATCCCCACCGCGGGCGGGCTGTCGGCGATCCGGCTCGCCGTCGAGACCACCGTCGGTCCGGGCGACTCGGCGCTGGTGCCCTACCCCAGTTTCGGGGAGTTCGCCCGCGAGGTGCGCCTCCAGGGCGCCGATCCTTCCTTCGTCCCGGCCGACCGGCTGCTCGAGGCCGACCCGGCCGACCACGCGCTCGCGGTCCTCTGCAACCCGAACAACCCGACCGGCCGGGCGTACGACCCGGCCGCGCTGCGCGCGTTCGCCGACCGGTGTCGCGACGCCGGGACGACGCTGCTGGTCGACGAGGCGTTCCTGGGCTTCACCGACCGGCCGTCGCTGGCCGGCCGCGAGGGGGTCGTCGTCTCCCGGTCGCTGACGAAGCTGTTCGGCTTCCCTGGCCTCCGGGCCGGCTTCGCCGTCGCGACCGGCGACCGCCGGGAGGCCCTGGAGGTCGCCCGTCCCGCCTGGTCGATGGGGTCGGTCGCGGCCGCCCTGGGCGTCCACTGCATGCGCGACGACGCGTTCGTCGAGCGGGTCCGCGAGCGCGTGGAGCGCGAGCGCACCAGGATGGCCGACCGGCTCTCGGAGCGGTTCGACGTCCGCCCCTCGGACGCCCCCTTCCTGCTCTTTCACGCCGGCTCCCCGTCGGGGGTCGACGAGGTGCTCCGCGAGGCCCGCGAGGCGGACATCGCGGTCCGGGACGCCCGCTCGTTCCGCGGCCTGGACGCCCACGTCCGCGTGGCCGTCCGGCTTCCCGAGGAGAACGACCGGCTGCTGCACGCGCTCGGCGTCTGATGCTCGTGACGGCGGTCCGGAAGGGGGTCTGTCGGTGTGGCCTGGCCGGCGCCCGCTGGCTCGTCACCGGTCACGACGGCGGCTACCGCCGCGCCGACGCCGCCTACAACGTCACCGTCCCCGAGGGGTTCTCGCGGACCGACCTCGCCGCCTACGCCCGCGAGCGCCGCGACCGGGCCGGCTTCGACGTCGCCGGACCGGCGCTCCTGACCGGCGTCGACCAGCGCCACGCCCGCTTGGCGACCGCCGGTCCCGCCGCCGTCCTGGCGACCGTCGGCCTCTCGAACCCTGCGGCGCTCCCGACCGGCGGGACGGGCGGAACCGGCGCCCACACGGACGACGACGGGGAGGACCCGGCCGGGGACCGGCCGGCGGAGGACGGGGACGGTCGACCGAGCGACGGTCGCCGGCCGGGGACGGTGAACCTGGTCGTCGGCGTCGACCGGGCGCTCGCGGACGGTCCGCTCGCGGAGCTTCTGGCCACCTGCGTCGAGGCCAAGACCGTGACGCTGTCGGCGCTGACGGGCTTTCCCGGCACCACCAGCGACGCCGCGGCCGTCGGCTGTCGCCCGGACGCCGAGCCGGCACCGTTCGCCGGCAGCGCCACCGCGGTCGGCGCGGCGGCCCGGGCCTGCGTGCGCGAGGCCGTCGCCGCCAGCCTCCGGTCGCGCTACCCCGAGACGGACTGGCCGGCGACCGTCGCCGAGGCCGACCACGGCGTCCGGACCGACCGCCGGGCGACCGTCTCGCGCCCGTAGGGACGGTCCGACGGCTCCGAGACTCGCCCCTCAGATCGCCGCCCGGTCGGCGTCCCAGACGGCCACCGAGGCGGTCGGCCCGTCGCCGCGGAACTCGTAGGTGCCCGTCGCCCGGCCGCCGCCGCGGACCCCGACCAGGTGGTAGGCGATCGACACCGTCTCCCCGGCGGCCAGACGCTCGCTCCCGGGCAGGAAAGGGCCGCCGACGTCGGCGTACCAGTAGCCGTCGGCGTCGCGGGCCGGCTCGGGCGTCCGCTCGGCGAGGTCGTGGTCCGGGGTGGGCACGAGCCACAGCGGGGCGGCGTCCGGCCGGCCCTCGGGCGGGCTGGCGCGGCGCGCGCCGACCGTCGGGAGCTCCCCGAGCCCGACCGTCCGGGGGGTGTCGGCCGCGTTCCCGAGGCGCCCCGAGAGCACCGGCGGGTGGTCGGCGGTGCCGGTGGCGGCGAAGGAGAGGTTCACGACGGTGCCGTCGGGGGTCCCCCGCTGTGTCGGTCCGAAGACGTACGCCCGGGGGCCGGTCTCCAGCGAGACCGCGCTGATCCACCCGCCCGGCGGCTCCGGGGTCGCCGGCGCCGGGGTCGCGGTGACCGCCGGCACCGGCGCGGGCGTGAGCGTCCCGGGGTCGCGCCGCCGGCCGCCGCTCCCCGGACCCGAACCCGAACAGCCGGCGAGGCCGACCCCGCCGGCGCCGGCCAGCGCCGCGAGGAACACACGCCTGTGCACGTCTCACACGAACGGTGCGTCGGACAAGGGGCTTCCGGCGACCACGACCCGCCGCTCGCCGCTCTCGACTCCCCGCTCGCGGCTCTCGCTCACTCGCCGTCCGGCGACGCGGTCCTCGGGCGGTCTCCGTCCGACGGGTCGGTCGCGTCCGTGTTCGATCCGTCGGTCGCGACGGTGATCGACGCCGTCGGGCCGTTCCCGGGGAACTCGTAGACGCCGGTCGCGGTCTCCCCGGCGGTCCAGACCGGGTGGTACGCGAGCGAAACGCGTCCCCGGGCCGGCAGTCTGTAGGTCTCGGGGAGGAGCGGCTCGGCGGCCGTTCTGTCGTCGCCCCCGCTCTCGTCGTCCGCGACCCGCCACCGGCCGCCGTCCCGGACGACAGACGGCGCCCGGTCGACGAAACCGTGATCGGCCGTCGGGACGAGCCGCAGCGTCGCGTCGCCGCCCTCGGGCCGCGTCGCGCGACGGACGCCCAGCGTCGGTAGCTCACGGATCCGGAGCGTCTCCGGGAACGACCGCTCGTTGCGGAGATACCCCCGGAGCCGGGCCGGCCGGTCCTCGGTCGGGGCCCGGTCGAACCCGAGCACGATCGAGACCCGCTGTCCCGTCGTCCGCCGGGTGGGCTCGACGGTGTAGCCGATCGGGGCGATCCGCGAGGCGACGGCGTCGCTCGGCCCGTCGATCCACGCCGGCCCCGGGGTCGCCGTCGGGGTCGGCTCGTCGCCGGCGTCCGTGACGGTCCGGGTCGGCGTCCCGACGTCGGGGACCGGCGCCGCCGTGGCGGTCTCCGTGTCCCGCTCTCGGGACCGACCGCCGGCACAGCCCGCGAGCCCGGCCGTGCCCGCGGCGACGATCGACGCCAGCAGGTCGCGTCTGCGCATCCGTCGGATCCCGGACCGCGCCCGACAAGGGAGTTCCGGCGTCGGTCGCGGTCGTGTTTAGTTAGGCGGATAGCGGTACCAGGGCCGGTGAGACGGCCTGGGAAGCCCCGGCCGGCTGCACTCCCGCGGCTCGCTGCGCTCCTCGTCCCTCGCTGCGCTCGGGACTGCGGCGCCCGTGAGCAGACACCGCAGGTCGACGGCCGAGGAGCGCAGGACGGTCGTTCGAGAGACCGGCGGTCTCTCGTGATGACGAGAGAGCGTCGCTCTCTCGAACCACCCCCGAGTCGAGCCGGCCGGGGCTTCCTGGGCGGTCTCTCTCCCGATCTCGGTCGTCGCTGCTAAAATAAACACGACCACCGCTCCGCCAGCGACTTGTGAGACGGGCGCCTCCCGCAGGTATGAGCGACGGACCCGAGGTGCGACCGATCGAACCGGCGGCCCCCGAGGACTTCGGCCTCGTCCAGGTGTGGTGGGGCGACGGGAAGGGCAAGACCACCGCCGCGCTGGGGATGGCGACCCGAGCCGTCGGCCACGGCTACCGCGTCCACCTCCTCCAGTTCATGAAGGGTGGCACTTCGACCGTCGAGGACGTCCGCGGCGAGTACAACTCGATCGCCGCGCTGCCGGGCTTCTCCTACGAGAACGCCGGTCACTACGGCTGGCACGGCTTCCTCGACGGCTCGGACGACGACGAACACGCTGCGCGGGCACGGGGGGCGCTGGCCCGCGCTCGCGAGGTCGTCGACGGCGCCCGGGAGGCGGACCTGTCGACGTCGTTCGACCCCGACGCGCCGGCGGAGGAGGGGGTCCACATGCTCGTGCTCGACGAGGTGCTGTACGCCGCCAACCGGGGACTGGTCGACCCCGATGCCGTCGTCGAACTGATCGAGTCGACCCCCGACGGGCTGGAACTGGTGCTCACCGGCGGCCACGAGCGCCCGGACCGGGTCGCCGAACACGCGGACTTGGTGTCGAACGTGCGCAAGGAACGACACCCCCTGGAGAACGGCCACGCGGCCCGCAAGGGGACGGAGTTCTGAGACGCCGGCTCGGTCCCGGTCACAGGGTGTAGCGCTCGAACCGGCGGACGGCGTAGCGGTAGCCCGCGACGGGCGCGGCCAGCAGGACGACCAGCGCGACGGCGGCTCCCGGACGGACGGGCCCGGGGGCGACCGCGACCGGGAGCAGGACGGAGAGCAGACCGGCGACCACCTCGCGGATCAACGGCGAGGCGACGGCGCTCACGGCGACGGTGGTGGCGACGACGTGGGCGGTGAACAGGACGAAGGCCAGCCGGCTGGGGACGACCGCCTCCAGCGAGCGGAGCGCGGTGGCGGCCTCGAAGCGCGGGAACGCCGAGCCGATGCCAGCCGACAGCGCCGCCCCGGCGACCATCACCGGCGGCGTGAGCGCGGCCAGCAGGCCGGCTCGCGCGGGCGGGAGCGGGCTCAGGAGGCCGGCCCCGGCGACCAGCGCGGTCCCCAGCGGGACGGCGACGACGAGGCCGGCGAACAGGTGCGCGCCGACGAAGCGGCGACCCGTGACCGCGCTCAGGAGCGTCGTCGACAGGACGGCGCCCTGGTCGCCCAGCGGGTTCAGCGTGAACAACACGCCGGCGGACCAGGTGACCGCCGCCAGCAGCAGGTACGCCAGGAAGACGGGCACCTCGCCGGTCTGGACGATCTCGACGACGATCCCGATCAGGAAGAAGGCGGGGTAGGCGGCGTACAGCAACTTCAGCGGCGTCCGGGCGGCCCGGCGCCAGGCCAGCACCACGAGCGCCGCCGTCGGTCGGTCCAGCACCCGCTCGACGGCCCGGCTCACCCGGTCGTCGGCGCTCTCGGTCGCGACGGCCTCCGTCTCGTCGACCACCGGGTCGGCGAACCAGTGTGTCCCGGCGACCCGGACGGCCGCCGCCGCGCCCGCGGCGACGACGACGCCGGTCACCGCGAGCGCGCCGGCCGCCCGCGCGGGGTCGGTCGCGACGCCCGGGACGCCCGCGAGCGCGAGGTCGCCGTACCAGCCCAGCGGCGAGGCCGCCAGCGGGTCGAACAGCGCGGCGATCGCGCGGTTGAGCGACCCGGTCACGACGGCGGCCATGTAGACGAGGAAGACCACGCCGATCGCCAGCACCCGGTTGCGCGCGACGAAGGGGATCCGGGTGACGACGTGGCGCACGGCCAGGCCGGCGCCGTACGCCAGCGCCGTCGCCGCGGCCGACAGCAGCGTCGCCGCCAGCGGCACCGTCAGGACGGTCCACGCGGTGCCGGCGCCCAGCGCCAGCCCGACGCCGGCGCCGACCGCCGGCGGGACGGTCCAGATCAGCGCGTAGACCCACTCCGCGAGCAGGAGTCCGCCGACGGCCTCCCGGACGGGGACCACCGTCAGGATCCCGTCGGCGTTGGTGAGCGTCCCGCGCTGGCCGACCGCCCGGATCCCGATCACGACCGCGGCGAGCACCACCGTCACGCCGAGCCCCCCGCGGGCGAACTCGGCGGCCGTCGCGGGCTCGACCGGCAGTCCCCCGCCGATCAGCGCGCGCCCCAGGAGCCGCGCGAGGTACCCGCACAGCAGCGTCAGTCCGACGATCAACAGGCCGTACAACACCGCCGAGATCGCCGAGATGACCCCCCCGTCGAGCGCGGCCCGCTTGCGCACCATCCGGACGACGTCGATCCGAGCCAGCCGGCGCGCGTGCCCCAGCCCGCTCATCGGTCGCCGCCGTCGGTCTCGACGCCGCCGTCGGCCTCCGCGCTCGCCGGCGCGGCGGCCGCGGCCTGGTCGGTGGTGATCGAGAGGAAGGCCTCCTCCAGGCTCCCCCCGGCGCCGCCCTCGGCGCGCTCTTTCAGCCGTTCGGGGGCGCCCTCGGCGACCAGCCGTCCGTCGTGGAGCACGCCCACCGTGTCCGCGAGTTCGTCGACCACCGGGAGGATGTGCGTCGAGAGGAAGACCGTGGTCTCGCCGCCGGCCAGTTCGGCGATCAGGTCCTTCACCGTCCGGGCCGCCCGCGGGTCCAGCCCGGAGGTGGGCTCGTCGAGGAAGATCACCGGCGGGTCGTGGAGCACCGTCCCGATCAGGCCGACCTTCTTGCGCATCCCCGTGGAGAACCCCTCCAGCCGGCGGTCGGCGTCCGCGGCCAGGTCGAACCGGTCGAGGTAGCGCTCGATCGACCCCTCGGCCCGGTCGCGGTCGAGGTCGTGGAGCCCGGCGACGTGGCGGAGCTGTTCCCGGGCGGTGAGTTCGTCGAACAGCGGCGGTTCCTCCGGGAGGTAGCCGATCCGGTCGATCAGCGCTCGCCGGTCGCTCACGTCGACGCCCGCGACCTGTGCGCGCCCGCTCGTGGGCCGGGTGAGCGTCGTCAACATCCGCATCGTGGTCGTCTTGCCCGAGCCGTTGGGCCCGAGGAATCCGTACACCGCGCCCGAGGGGATCGAGAGGTCCAGGTCCTCGACGGCCAGCACCTCGTCGAACCGCTTCGTGAGTCCCTCGGTCTCGATGGCGACGTCGGGGACCATGTCGGCCGGTTCGACTCCCCCCGTCTTAGTTGGTCGGCCGGCGTCTCGTGTTCGGTGACCCGTCCGAAAGTATGGACTCGATCGACTCTCACAGTCGTCTCAGGTGGGT
>CAZMWG010000043.1:0-20398 GCA_964569925.1 uncultured Halobacteriales archaeon
TCTCCTCGCGGTGGATCTGCCGGCCGACCCGTTCGAGGATGTCCCGGCGGTCCTCGCGTTCCTGTTTGAGGAAGTTGCGGACGTTCTTGACCGTCGAGGACTCGATGGGCGGCGTGCGGACCACCTCGGGCGTCCAGCCGACCTCCTGGGTGATCTCCCGCAGCGTCGAGCCGTGGCGGCCGATCACCATCCCCGGCTTCTGGGCCTCGATCACCACCTCGCCGGTGTCGGCGTGGAAGTCCAGGTCCGTGACGCCGGCCTCCTCCGGGATCACCTCCAGGATCTGGTCCTCGGCGCGGTCGGGCCGCGAGAGGACGTCCGGGTCCGGACGGACCGTGATCCGCTTGCGGAGCTTGCTCGCCAGCCGCCGGATCAGGTCGCCGTTGCGGGCGAACTTCTTCGGATCCCGGGTGTAGATCACCAGCTCCGGCCCCTCGTAGGTGACGTCGGAGATGGAGATGTCGTCGGGGAGCTCCTCCCGGATGTCGCTGCGAACCGTCTCGAGTTGCTTCTCTACCGTACTCATGCCTCAGAACCGTGCGCCCCGTTCGTGTCGGCGCGGCGCCGACGGGGGGCGTGGATGTGTAACACCATACGCTGAATCACCTGCTGTTCGACGAAGACTCCGGGCGGAGGCGCCCGGAAAACCGGTCCGTACCCGACCGTAAACCACCAGGATTATAAAAGTCTTCTCAAAGCGGGAGCGCGTGCCGCGGGACGGACCCGGCGCCGGGCGCGTCGCGGGACCGACGGACCGTTGTCCCTCGCGGCCGAGACGCGAGCATGCACGTGACGCCGGCGTTCGTCCGCGAGCAGTACGAGTGGACCCGCGAGCGCGCCCCGGTGGTCGTGGCGCTGGTCGATGTCGTCCGCGAGCGCCTGGGCGAGCGGTTCGACGCGACGGTCCCCGGGATCGAACCCGCGGACTACCGGTCGGCGGTGGACGCGGTGTTCGCCGACGGCGACCGGGCGGTCAACGCCGCGGCCCTGATCGGCCTGTTGCGGGAGATAGACGTCGCGGAGGACTACCCCGGCTTCGTCGTCGACGAGCTGCTGGGTCGGGAACTGGCCGCGCTCGTCGCCGGCGACCAGCCGCTGCGGCTGCTCGCCGAGGCCACCTTCCACTACGCGGACGTCCACGTGGACGCGGGGGACACGACCCGGGAGCGAGGGGACGAGGAGGCCGCGGGCGTCGACGACCTGGACGCGGCGCTCGCGGCGGGGGTCCAGACCCGGCTGCCCGGGTGGCCCTGGCGCGAGCGGGAGAGCCCGTTCGCAGTGGAGCCGTGAGTCGGGGTCGCGGCCCCGTCCGGGCGGCGACCCGATCGCGGGGCGGCGGGAGTGGCGAAGCCCCAACCTTTTGACGAGTGGCTACGTGGCGGTGGCATGGACACCATCGGGGTCATCTGTGAGCCCGACCACCCCGTGTTCGGCCCCGCCGGGGAGCGTCTCGCGGCCCGCGGCTTCGAGGTGCGGTTCGTCTCGCCGCGGGAACCCGTCGCCGGGGCCGACATCGACGGGCTGGCGGCGCTGGTCGGCGCGACCCTCTCCCGGACCTCGCTCGCGGCGCTCCGGCACGCGGAGCGGGTCGGCGTCGAGACCTGGAACGGCTTCCTGGCGACGACGGCGCTGGGCTCCCGGCTGGTGGCGTTCGACGCGCTGGAGACGGTCGGCTGCCGGGTGCCCGCGGTCGAGAGCGGGGAGAGCGGGACCGGGACCCCGCGTCGCCGGTTCCGGTGGGACGACCCGACGTCGCTGATCGACGCGCCGGGCGACGCGGGCGACGGGGCGGGCTGGTTTCGCGTGACCCCCGCCGCGACGAGCCCCGTGCGGGACCGCTACTTCGCGGTCGACGACGGCGTCGAGACCCACGTGACCGTGGTTCGGGTGCGCTCGGAGCTGTCGGGCGAGCGGTTCACCCTCACCGCCGCGGACGTCGACGTGGAGCGGGCGACCCGGGTCCGGGCGCTGCTGGATCGGTTCCGCGCCCGGGCGGTGGCCGTCGACTTCGCCGAGACCGACGAGGGGACGTACGCCGTCGATGCCGACCCCGCGCCCTCGTTCGTCGGCGCCGAGATGGAGCGGCGCGTGGCCGACTCGATGGCCTCGCTGGCGACCATCGGGGCGTGACCGCCGTGGGATCGGATCGCGGTGGACACGCGGTCGCGGGCGCACACGAGCGGAAAGACTGATACCGGTGCCGCGACACTCACGGGCCATGAGTGGGCGCGTACTGGGTGTCGACTTCAGCGGGGCGAGCGACGCGGGGCGGGACATCTGGCTCACGGCGGCCCGGGACGACCCCGACGGGCTGGTCGTCGAGGAGTGTGTCCGGGCGGCCGACCGCTTCGGCGCCGACCGCGAGGCCGCACACGCCGGCCTGCGCGACCGGCTGCCGGCGTTCGACGTCGCGGCGCTCGACTTCCCGTTCAGCCTCCCGACGACGGTGCTCGACGCGTGCTGTGGCGGGACCTGGGGCGGGTTCGTCGAGTGGCTCGCCGACGACGGGCCCGACGGCCCCGGCGCCTTCGCGACCGCCTGCCGGGAGGCCGCGCGGGCGAACACGCCCGACGAGCGGGCCGCGCTGCGCCGCGAGACCGACCTCCGGCGGGGGGCGCTGTGCCCGTACGGCCGCCGGGTCCAGTACCAGACCTTCTACGGCGTCCGGGACGTGCTGGGCGGGGTCGCCGACCGCGAGGACGTGGCCGTCGCGCCGATGCAGGGGCCGGCGACCGGCGGAGAGGCCTCCGAGCGCGTCGACGGGGACGGCACGACGGCCGACACGGTCGTCGTGGAGACGTACCCGGCGGCGACCTTCGGCTGGCTGGGGGCCTACCGCGAGGGGTACAAGGGCGAGGTGCGGGCTCGCCGGGAGCGCAACGTCGCCGTGATCGAGGAGTGTGGCGTCGAACTGGGCGAGGCCCGCGAGACCTACTGCGAGCACCACGACGCCCTGGACAGCCTCGCCGCGGCGGTGTCGGCGGGCCGGGTCGCCGGCGGCGCCGCTCCGAACCCGTACGGTCCCGACGAGGAGGGCCGGATCTACGTCTGAGTCGCCATCGAGGGCGTCGGGCCGCGCTCAGAGCCGCCCGACGCGGGCCATCCACCCGTCGACCGCGGCGGGAAACAGCAGCGCCGAGAGGGCTCCGACCGCCAGCGCGAACGGCCAGGCGACCGACCCGGCGCCGGCCAGGGTGGCGACGACCAGGCCGCCGCCGACGGCCACGAGAACGGTCCCGTTGAAGTACAGCAGTCTGAACAGGAGCAGCGTCGCCAGCAGGCGTCCCCACCCCGGCGCGTCGGTCAGCGGCGGATCGATCCAGCCGCCCCTGACCAGCGTCCCGACCAGCAGGGTCGCGATCCAGGCGAGGATCCACGTGTTGAACACGTCGTAGGGAGCCAGCCCCTGGACCGGTGGGAGAGCGAGTAGCGTCGGGATGGTGAGTACGAGCGTCTCGGTCGCCACGCGGGTGAAGTCGGTCACCAGTCGCCCGACGACGTTCTTCTCGGTGCTGCCCCGGCCGCCGAAGCCGGCCCAGCCCCGCCGGTGGGTCGACTCGGCGACGCCGGTCTCGCGGCCCGGCGGCCCGATCCGCGGGCTCAGCCCGCCGCCGCGGTGTGCGCGGGTGCGGTTCGGCAGCCCGTCGTCCCGGCTCGTGTTCGGGGACTTACCCATCGTCACGTGGGGCGGACGCCGGACGGAAAGCGGTTTCCCCCGGTCGTCGGGGCCGGTCGGCGGCGGCCACGGTCGCCTGAGCGGCCACCCCGAGAACGGCGGCTCTCGACGTGGAGCCAGGGTCTACCCGGCCCGGGTCGCGGACCGTCGACCGGCGGCACGTAAAAAGGCCCCGAGCAGTCGGGTTCGCAGGACAGTGAGCGCGAGCCCGAACGCGTCCACGAGACGGGCCGGCGCGAGCCGGCGAACACACGATGGCGACCAGCACCGAACCGACTCACGACGGCGTGGCACAGGACCGCGGTCCGGACTTCCTCGAACTCGTGGCGCGACGCGAGCCCGGCGAGGTCGTCGCGGACCGCGCGGCGGAGATAGCGACGGCCCTCGAGCGGGGACTGGAGGGCCGCGAGGTGGTCTGGCTCCAGGGACAGAGCTGCTCGGGGTGTACGATGTCGCTGCTCCAGAGCGACCACCCGGAGATCGAGGCGACGCTGAGCCGGCTGCGGGAGTCGACGAGCTTCCACACGGAGCTGATGACCCCGGCCGGCGAGGGGGCGATGGCACGGATCGACGCCCCGGACGTCCTCGTCGTGGAGGGGTCGATCCCGACGACGATCCCCCGGGCGGCGACGCTGGGCACCGACGAGCACGGACGGCCCAAGCCCGTGCTCGACTGGGTGCTCGAACTGGCGGCCGAGGCCGAGGTGGTGCTCGCCGCCGGCAGTTGTGCGGCCTTCGGCGGACTCCCGGCCGCGGGCCGGTACGACAGCGCGGACGTCGGCGAGAGCCCCACGGGCGCCCGCGGCGTCGGGTTCGACGGCGAGGAGGCCGGCGGCGTGCTGGGCCCCGACTTCCGGTCGGGCCGGGAACTCCCGGTCATCAACGTCTCGGGCTGTCCGATCCACCCCGACCACCTCCTCGTGACCCTGGCGACGGTGCTCAACGGCCACGAGCCGGCGCTGGACGGGTACAACCGGCCGCTGCCGCTGTTCGAGCCGCTGGCCCACGACGACTGCGAACTGCGCGAGGAGTACGAGTGCGGGGAGTTCGCGGCCGAGCCCGGCGACGACGGCTGTCTGTACGACGCCGGCTGTGCGGGGGTGTACGCCCACTGTGACGGCTCCGAGCGACTCCGCAACGGCACCACCGTCTGCCGGAACGTCGGCGCGCCCTGCGTGGGCTGTACGGAGCCGGCGTTCTGGGACCGGTTCTCCCCGTTCTACGAGGACGGCCGCGACGACGACGGGCAGCGTGGCGACGCCCCCCGCAGCGTCGGCGCGGAGCGCTCGACCGACGACGTCGGGATGACCACCCTCGGACGACTGGTCGCCGCGACGGTGGCGGCGTTCATGTCGGTCCCGCTGGCGGTCGCGACGGGGCTGGGCTGGCTCCACGACCGCGTCGCCGGCGACGGGCCGGTCTCGTGGGGTGAGTGAGATGCCCGAGATCGAGATCGATCCCACCACACGGATCGAGGGCCACCACAGCACCACGCTCCACGTCGAGGACGGCCGCGTGGCCCGCGCCGAGAGCGAGATGAACATGTTCCGGGGTATCGAGAACGTGACGCTGGGGCGGTCACCCTCGGACGTCCCGCAGGTCACCCAGATGGTGTGTGGGGTCTGTTTCACCTGCCACCGGCAGGCGTCGATCCTCGCGCTGGAGGACGCCGCCGAACGGGCCGGCGTCTTCGACGGGGTCCCGCCCGCCGCGCGCCTGATCCGCGACGTGATGGAGGGGATGTTCCTGCTGTGGAACCACACCATCCACCTGTTCGCGCTGGCCGGGCCGGACTACAGCGACGCCGTCGCCGACAGCGGGTTCGAGCGGCTCGACCCCGTCGAGGGGGCGGGCTACCGCGCGGCGCTGGAACACCAGCGGGGCCTCCTGCGGGCGTTCTCGGAGTTCGGCGGCCGCGCCCCCCACCCGATGACCTACGCGCCGGGCGGCGTCACGGCCGACCCCGACCAGGAGACCGTCGCCGAGGTCCGGGAGGGGATGGAGCGACTCGACGACTGGCTGGGCCCGACCGACGCCGTCCCCGAGGCGATGGCGGCCGCCCGCGACCGTACGGGGCCGCCCGAGGGACTCGCGGGGCTGTACGACCTCTGCTCGGCGCTTGTCGCCGCGGCGGAGGCCGGCGCCGACGGGTTCGGCGAGGGTCCCGGCCGCTTCTACGCCAACGGGATGTTCCACGGCCTGGACGGCGACTCGCTGGTGTTCCCGCGGGGGATCCACGCCGGCGGCGAACTGCGCCGGCCCGACCGCGACGAACTGGTCGCGGGGATCACCGAGGACGTCTCCCACGCCTGGTACACGGACGCCTCCGGGGGCGTGCCGGCCGACGCGCCGGCCCCCGAGCCCGACCCGGAGAAGGAGGGCGCCTACTCCTGGGGGAAGGCACCCCGCTTCCACGGGGAGACGATGGAGACGGGGCCACTGGCGCGGCTGATCGCCGCCGAGCGCGACCCGTTCGACCTCCGGGAGCGGTTGGGCGGGGGCGCGACCGAGAGCAACACGCTCAATCGCCTGGCCGCGCGGCTCCAGGAGCTACTGCTCGTGCGGGATCGACTGCTGGAGTGGCTCGACGCGCTGGACGTCTCGGCGCCGACCAGAGCCGAGTGGACCGACGAGTTCTCCGGGGCCGGGATCGGCCTCTGGGGGGCCTCGCGGGGCGCGCTCTCCCACTGGGTCCGCGTCGAGGACGGCAGCGTCGAGGGGTACCAGATCGTCACGCCGACGACCTGGAACCTGGGGCCCCGCGACGCCGACGGCGACCCGAGCGTCCTGGAGTACGCCCTGGAGGGGATGGCCGTCGACGACGTGACCGAGCCGACGGACGTGATGCGCACCATCCGCTCGTACGACCCCTGTCTGGGCTGTGGCGTCCACGTCCACGACGGCGAGGAGACCTTCGAGACGACCGTCGAGCCACACGCCCCCGGGGCCGGCGCGGCGGGGGCCTCGCCCGCCCCCGACGACGGGCGCTCCGGTGACGAGGACGAGGACAGGGACGAGCGTGCCGGTGCCGACGCGAGCGCGGACGCGGGTGATCGGCCGTGATGGCGGACCCGTCGGCCCGCCGGGTCGCGGTCGGCGTCGGCAACCCGACGATGGGCGACGACGGCTTCGGCCGGGCGGTGCTCGACGAGTTGCGGGACGCCCGGTGCGAGAGCGACGCCGGCGTCGGCGGGGCCGACCCGCCGGACCGGGCCCACGGCACGGCGTTCGTCGGGACGACCGCGCTGTTGGCCCTGGAGGCGATGGACGGCGCCGAGCGGGCGGTCGTCGTGGACGCCGTCGACGGCGCGGGCGAGCCGGGGACCGTCCACCGGTTCCCGCTGGCCGGCGCGGACGGGCCCGCGGTGACGATGCACGACTTCACCTTCGCGGAGGCGGTGGAGCGCTGTGCCGACGTCTACGACCTCCCCGAGCGGACGGTCGTGGTCGGCGCGGTGCCCGCGACGGTCGAACCGGGGACGGGGGTGAGCGAGCCGCTGTGCCGGGCCGTCGGGCCCGCGGCGCGGCTCGTCCGGGCGGAACTGACCGAGACGACACGCATGGACGGCACCTGGTACTGCACCGACTGCGAGGAGCGGATCGAACCGGACGCGGTCGACGAACACGAGGCCGCGGGACACGGCGTGACGGGGCGGCTCCGGCCCGACAGACTGCTCTCGGACGACCCCTGGACGGGACCCGAGGCCGGCTCGACCGACGGCGCGGCCGGAGACGAGACCGCCGGCGACGACACGGCCGGGGGCGCGGACCGCGAGCCGGCCGACCGTCGCGACGACGGGGGTGAGCACTGATGTGTCTGGGCATCCCCGGCGAGGTGCTCGAGATCGACGGCGAGCGCGCCCGCGTGTCGTTCCGGGGCGCCGAGAAGTGGGTCCGGATCGACATCGTGGGCGAGGAACTCGCCGTCGGCGAGTACGTCCTCAACCACGCCGGCTTCGCGATCCGGAAGATCCCCGAGTCCGAGGTCGAGCGCACCGTCGAACTGTACGAGGCCGCCGCCCGGGGCGAGCGCGGGCCGGCGCTCGACGGCGGGCGCGGCGGTCGGGCGAGCGCCGGGGAGGCCGGGACGGCCGGGACCGCCGACGCCGGGGGTGAGCGGTCGTGACCGACGACCTGCAGTTCCGCGACCCCGAGCGCGCCGAGGAACTGATCGGCCGGATCGAGGAACTCGCCGACGCCGTCCGGACGCCCGTGCGGATCGTCCACGTCTGTGGCTCCCACGAGGAGGCCATCGCGGAGTTCGGCCTCCGGGGCGTGCTCCCAGACGGGGTCCGGGTCGCGATGGGGCCGGGCTGTCCCGTCTGTGTCACCGACCGCGCCGAGATAGACGAGGCGGTGGCGCTGGCCGAGGCCGGCCACGTCGTCGCCACCTACGGCGACATGGTGGGCGTGCCCGGATCGGAGCGGAGCCTGGCCGACGCCCGCGCCGACGGGGCCGACGTGGAGGTGGTGTACAGCGCCGAGGAGGCCGCCGACCTCGCCCGGGAGACCGACCGGGAGGTGGTCTTCTTCGGCGTCGGCTTCGAGACCACCGCCGCCCCGACCGCGAGCGTCCTCCGGCGGGACCCGCCGGCGAACCTGTCGGTGCTGTCGGCACACAAGTACGTCCCGCCGGCGATGGACGTCGTGGCCGACCACCCGGACACCCGCGTCGACGGCTTCCTGGCGGCGGGCCACGCGGCGACGATCACCGGCAGCGCCGTCTACGAGCCGATCGCCGAGCGCCACGGTCTGCCGGTCGTCGTCGGCGGGTTCGAGCCCCTCGACGTGCTGTACGGGGTCGTCGAACTGCTGGAAGCCCGCCGGGAGGGGACCACGCCGGTGGTCAACGCTTACCCGCGGTGTGTGAGCCACGAGGGCAACCCGGCCGCGCTGGACGCTCTGTGGGAGGTGTTCGACCGGACCGCCGGCGAGTGGCGCGGCATCGCCGAGGTGCCCGACGCCACGCTGGTCCTGTCGGAGGCGTACGCCGACCGGGACGCACGCCGGCGGTTCGACGTCGAGGTCGCGCCCGACGACGAGTTCGCGTCGGCGTGTCTCTGTGGCGAGATCATGGCCGGCCGGTCGGGGCCCGAGGACTGCTCGCTGTACGGCGGGGAGTGTACGCCCGACGACCCGGTCGGGGCCTGCATGGTCAGCGACGAGGGCCCCTGCCGGATCGCCGCCGAGTACGGCGACGGGGGTGGGCGACCGTGACCGACGAGGAGATCACGGTCGCTCACGGCAGCGGGGCCGAGCGCACCCGCGAGTTCCTGGAGTCGGCCGTGCTCCCGCGGTTCGCGGGCGCCGACGCCGCGGCCGACGAGGCCGGAGCGGCCGACGGGACCGGGACGGGCGACGACCCCGGCGCGACGGCCGCGGCCGTCGAGCGCGGGCTCGCCGCGATGGACGACGGCGCCGTGCTGGCCGACCGGCCGGACGGTGCCGGAGGGACCGGGGCCGGCGACGGTCGGCTGGTCGTGACCACGGACAGCCACGTCGTCGACCCGCCGACGTTCCCGGGCGGCGACCTGGGCGAACTCGCGGTCGCCGGCACGGTCAACGACCTGGCGGCGATGGGGGCGACCGACCCCCTGACGCTGACCTGCTCGCTCGTCGTCGCGGCCGGGACCGACACCGCGCTGGTGGAGCGGACCCTCGACTCGATGGCGGCCGCCGCCGACGACGCCGGCGTCCCGATCACCACCGGCGACACGAAGGTGCTGCGCGGCGGGGAACTGGACGGACTGGTCGTCAACACGACCGGCGTCGCCCGCGCCCGCGGGGCGGACCTGCTCCCGATCGACGGGCTCTCGTCGGGCGACCGGCTGGTCGTCACCGGCCCCGTCGGCGACCACGGGATCGCGCTGCTGGCCGAACGGGAGGCCTTCGAGTTCGCGGCGGCCGTCGAGAGCGACGTCGCGCCCGTCGCCGACCTCGTCGACGCCGCGACCGACGCCGGCGACGTCACCGCGGCCACCGACCCCACGCGGGGCGGCCTGGCCACCGCGGTCAACGAACTCGCCGCGGGCAGCGAGGTCGGGGTCGTCGTCGAGGAGCGGTCGGTGCCGGTCGCGGCCGACACCGCCGGCGCGGCCGAGGTGCTCGGGCTGGACCCGCTGACGGTCGCCTGCGAGGGCCGGATGGTGCTGGGCGTCGCGCCCGACGACGCCGCGGCCGTCCGGGACCGGCTCCGCGAGGCCGGCGCCACGGACGCCGCGGTGATCGGCGAAGCCGTCGCCGACCACCCCGGCCGGGCGGTACTGGACACCGGTATCGGCGAGCGGTACCTGACGGAACCGACCGACGAACAGCTCCCGCGGATCTGCTGAGATGCACGAGTTGACCGTGGCGAACCGGCTGCTGGAGCGGGCGATCGAGGCCGCCGAGGACCACGGCGCCGACCGGATCGAGGCGCTGACCGTCGCGGTGGGGACGGCGACACACCTCTCGCCCGACCAACTCTCCTTCTGCCTGGACGCGATCCGGGAGGACACCCCGGCGGCGGACGCGACCCTCTCCTTCGAGCGGGTCGCGGCCCGCGGGCAGTGTGACTGTGGCTGGTCGGGCCACCCGCCCGCGGCGGACGGCGTCGCCGGACACGTGCCCTCGGTGCGGTGTCCGGCGTGTGGCGGCCGGATCGAACTGACCGCCGGCCGGGAGTGTCGGCTGACGGCCGTCGAGGTGGCCGACAGGGACATCGAGGCGGGGGAGAGCGGGTCGCGGGACGGGGCGACCGCGGCGAGCGACGAGGTGATCGAGACGTGACCGCGCACGCGAACGACCGAGACAGGGGTATCGACGGGAAGCGACGGGCGACCGGCGCGAGGCTCGGACGGCTCCTCGGACGGCTCGTCCGGGTCGTCGGCCCGACCCGGGCACACCGGTTCGGGCACGGCGACGCGGGAGACGGCGGGGGCGACGGAACCGGCGGGGCCGACGCCGGGAGCGACGCGCCCGCGGAGAGCGACGCTGCGGCGGACGTGTTGGCGGCCGTCGCGGACCGCGCGGACGAGGTCCACGGACGGCTGGCCCACGACGCGGCCGTCCCCTCCGTCGAGTTCCTCGGCGCGACCGGGAGCGGCAAGACGGCGCTGGTCGAGACGCTGCTGGACCGGCGTGAGGAGGCCGCCGGCGTGGTCGTCGGCGACGTGGCCGGCGACGACGACGCCCGCCGCTACCGCGAGCGGGGCGCCCGCGCGGTCGACGTGACCACCGGCAAGGACTGTCACCTCGACCCCGGCCGGATCGACGCCGCGCTGGACGACCTGCCGCTCGCCGACCTCGACCGCGTCTACGTCGAGAACGTCGGCAACATGGTCTGTCCGGCGGACTTCCCGCTCGGGGCGGACCTCCGGGTCGTGGTGGTCAGCGTCACAGAGGGAGAGGACGTGGTGCGGAAACACCCGCTCCTGTTCCGGGCCTGTGACGTCGCCGTCGTCAACAAGGTCGACGTCGCGGACGCGGTGGGCGTCGACCCCGAGGCGATGGTGGCGGACCTCCGCGAGGTGGCCCCCGACCTCCCGGTCGTCGAGACGAGCGCCGAGACCGGCGCGGGCGTCGACGACCTGACGAGCGTCCTCGAGCAACAGCGCCGGGAGGTGGTCCGCGCCCATGGCGACTGACGACGAGCGCGCGGTCGGCGTCGCGGCGCCGGCCGACGGGGACGACCCGGTCGCCGTTCGGCTGGTCGCGAGCGGCACCGTCCAGGGGGTCGGCTTTCGTCCCTTCCTCGCCCGGACGGCGGCCGAACACGACCTGGCGGGCGTCGCGCGCAACGTCGACGCCGGCGTGGAGGTCGTCTTCGAGGGAGCCCCGGACGCGGTCGGGGCCGCCGTCGACGCCGTGCGAGCCGGCGGACCCCGTCTCGCCGCCGTCACGGACCTCGAGGTCTCGCGGGTCGACCCCGCCGGCCGCGAGGGGTTCGAGGTCGCCGACTCCGCGGCCGACGGCGACCGAGCCGCGCTGGTCCCGCCGGACACGGCGATCTGTGCGGACTGTCTCGGGGACCTGCGGGACCCGTCGTCTCGGTTCGCCGGCTACTGGGCGACCGGCTGTGTCGACTGCGGCCCGCGGTTCGCGATCACCGAACGGCTCCCCTACGACCGGGCAGGGACGACGCTGTCGGAGTTCGAGCCCTGCGAGGACTGTCGGGTCGACTACGAGGACCCCCGCGACCGGCGGTTCCACGCGCAGACGATCGCCTGTCCCGAGTGTGGCCCGGGGCTCGAACTCAAGGCCCGCGGGTCGGTCGTCGCGACCGACCGGGAGGCGATCACGGCCGCCGCCGATCGGATCGACGCCGGCGGAGTGGTCGGCCTGCAGGGCGCCGGCGGGAGCCACCTGGTCTGTCGGGCCCGCTCGGCCGACGCGGTCGAGCGCCTGCGCGACCGACTGGACCGACCCGCGAAACCCTTCGCCGTCATGGCGCGGTCGCTCGACGCCGTCCGCGAGTTCGGCGCCGTCTCGGAGCGCGAGGCCGACCTGCTGACCGACCGGCGGCGGCCGATCGTGACCGTCGAGCGGGCGGGTTCCGGGACGGACACGAACGTCGACGGCGACGGGGCCGGACCGGACGGCTGGCTCGACGCCGTCGCGCCCGGCCTCCGCACCGTCGGCGCCGTGCTGCCGTACTCCGGGCTCCACCACCTGTTGTTCGAGGACCTCGACGCCGACGTGGTGGTCGCGACCAGCGCGAACCGGCCCGGGGAGCCGACGGCGGTCGATCCCAACCGGCTGGCGGGGCTCTCCGCGGCCGACGCGGCGCTGGTCCACGACCGGCCGGTGGCGAACCGCTGTGACGACAGCGTGGTCCGGGTCGTCGGCGACGACGCGCGGCTCCTGCGACGCTCTCGCGGGTGGGTGCCCGATCCGCTTCCCCGGCGAGTCGAGGGGCCGCCGGTGCTGGCGCTGGGCGCCCGGTCGGACGTGACGGCGGCGCTGGCCCGCGGCGGCCGGGTGGTCCCCTCACAGCACGTCGGCACGGTCGAGGGCCCGTCCGGCGTCGAGGCGCTGCGGGCGGCCGTGGACCGACTGTGCTCGCTGCTCGCCGTCGAGCCGGCGGCGGTCGCCCACGACGCACACCCCGGGTTCGAGACGACGCGGCTGGCCGGGGCGTTCGACGCGCCGGCGGTCCCGGTCCAGCACCACCACGCCCACGCGGCGAGCCTGCTGGCCGAGCACGGCCGCGACCGGGCGGTCGTCGTCGCCGCAGACGGCACCGGCTACGGGGCCGACGGGACGGTCCGGGGTGGGGAGGTGCTCGTGGCCTCGCTCGCGGAAGCCGAGCGGGTCGGCGGGCTCGGACGGTTCCGTCTGCCGGGCGGCGAGGCGGCCGTCGAGCGGCCCACCCGGCTGTTGGCGTCGCTGTTGCCCGACGAGCGGGCGGCGCCGGCGCTGGTCGAGAGCGGCGCGGTCGGGAGCGCGGGCGCCGCGCGCGGCGTCTGCCGGCAGGCCGAACGGGGCGTCGGCAGTCCCCCGACCACCAGCGCCGGCCGCTTTCTCGACGCCGCCGCCGCGCTGCTCGACGTGTGTCGCGAGCGGCGCTACCGCGGGGAGCCCGCGATGGCGCTGGAGGCGGTCGCCGCCGGCGGGACGCCGATCGACGTCGACCCGCCGCTGTGTGACCGCGACGGCGAGCGGGTGGTCGACCCGCGGGCCGCGTTCCGGCGGCTGGCGGAACTGGCCGACCGACGGCCGGCGGCCGACGTCGCCGCGACCGCACAGCGGCTGCTGGCCGACGGGCTGGCGTCGGTCGCCGTCCGGGCCGCCCGCGAACGGGGGCTGGGCGCCGTCGGGTTCACCGGCGGCGTCGCGTACAACGCGGCGATCGACCGGCGGCTCCGCGAGCGTGTCCGGGCCGCGGGGCTGACATATCTCGGCCACGAGGACGTGCCGCCGGGCGACGGCGGCCTCTCGTACGGACAGACCGTCGTCGCGAGCGCGCGGACGGACTGAGGAACGGCTCCGGTCGGACTCGTTCTCAGGGGACGTACCAGATACCCCGGTCGCGGTCGGCCCAGGCGCCGACCACGACGTGGGGGAGCGCGACGATGGAGATGGTGATGCTCCAGAAGGCCACCAGCCCGGGCAACGGCGGGGCGGTGCCCAGCGGGTTGGGGGCGGCGAGCCAGATTATCGAGACGACGGCCCCGGTTGCCGCGGCGCCGACGATGAGGGTGCCCCAGGCTCTCAGCGCCACCGTTGAGGCGGTGTCGCCGGCCAGCAGGTCCTCGCCCTCGCCGGGGTCGTCCTCGACCTCGACGTGACGGCCCACCTGACGGGCGGAGTACCACAGCGGGAAGTAGAGCCCGACGGCGATCACCACCGGGACGACGGCGAAGTACGCGCCCAGCAGCAGCGTCTCGCCGGCGTCGGCCAGCCAGGAGCGGCCGCCGCCGGCGAGATAGCCCAGCCCGACGTGGGTCGCGGCCAGCGCCGCCCAGCCGCCGCCGGCCAGCAGGCGGGTGGTCCCGAAGTGGCCGGCGACCGGCGCCAGCGCGCCGGGCTCGAACATCGACACCATGTACGAGGAGAACGCCGAGAACGTCCCGGGGTGGAAGTAGATCGGGACGAGCATCACGGCGCCGCCGCGGACGGCGACCGCCAGCAGGCGCTGGAACCGGGTCGGGAGGTGGTCGGTGCCGTAGGTGACACGCATCACCTGGAGGCCGCCGTGGCCGCCCTTGAGACAGGCGACCGCGACGGCGCCCGCCAGTCCCGCGAGCGGCGCGACGAAGAACGTCGCGAGGAAGGCGCCGATCAGCCCCAGGTAGGCCGCGACGTAGCGCCAGCGGAACGGCATCGTCCGCCGGCGGAGGTTGCTGAAGTGCTCGTACCCCCCGTGAGGGAGGTTGAGCGCGACCATCCCGAACAGGTAGATCCCCGCCTGTGTCCGCATCGAGAACCGGACGCCGGCCGCCGACAGCGCCGCGGCGGCGACGGCGACCAGCGCGAGGCCGAGCCGGGAGGCGACGATTCCCGTGTCGGCCCCGTCGCGCAGGTCCCCGAGGTCGATACCGGCCAGTTCGCGTACGCTCGTGCTCATGGACTTCTCTTGGGTTCGCCGTGACTTGTCGTTCGACCCGTACTGTTAGGGGTCGTGGTCGCGGCCGCGCGGACGTCGTCGGCGCCGCGGCCGGCCGGCGGTAGCTCTCGTCGCTCGTTCGTTCCGATGTCCCCGGTTCGGGCTCGCGGTCACGGGGATCACCGGCTGGGCGCGCGTTCGAGCAGGCCGGCCAGCAGCTTCGACTGGGCGGCCGCGAGGTGCTCGGTGAACGTCGAGAGGTCGATCCCCAGCGACTCGGCGACCTCCGTGCCGTTGGAGTCGCGGGGGTACTCGAAGTAGCCCATCCGGAAGGCGGTCTCGATGACCTCCCGTTGGCGGTCGGTGAGCCGGCCGAAGTCGACGACGGTCGGTCGGTCGCCGCCGTCTCCGGCCTCGATGGAATCGTGGACGAGATACTGCACCTGGACGCTCTCGGCGGTCTCGCCCAGTTCGGCGACCACCTCGCGGAGCCGCGCCAGCGCCGGGAGGTGGAGCGTCAACACCAGGGTGCCCGCGTCGGCGCGGACGTCCGCCACCGGACAGCCGAGCGCCTCCACGACCTCGCAGGCGCAGTCGGCGTTGCGCTCGCGGGTGAACTGGTAGATCCGCTCGTCGTCCACGTCGAGGACGGCGTCGGCTTCCTCCAACACCGGCAACTGCCCGTCCTCGTCGCCGGCGTCGGCGTCGACCCGGAACTCCTCGGTCACCGTTCCGTTCCGCGAGGCCCACGAGACGTCGCTGACCTCGGCGTCGGTTCTGGTCGACACCCTGGCGAGGGGACACCGCGACGGCACCTGCACCGCCAGTTCTGCTCGAACACCACCTGTCATCGACCACGGCTAACGGCGGGACCACAATAACGGGGGACGAGCGCTCCCATCGGGTGGGTCGTGGCACAAGACTGAAGTTCCGGCGTCGGTCGCTTTCCGGTAACAGACCGGGTCCGCGCGGTGGTCGCCGTGGGACCGACACTCGCGAACGGGCCCGGTGACACGCGCCTCAGGATCATGGACGTCACGATCGCGGACGACGAGGACTGTCGGGAGGAGGTCGCCGAACGGACGGGGTACGTCGCGGTCGCGGGCGGGAGCGTCACCGGGCTCCAGCCCGGCGACGCGATCGTCGTCAGCGGCAGCCGCAGGACCGCCGTCACGGTCGCCGGGATCGGCGGCGGGGCGTCGACGCCGACGCTGTACCTCCCCGAGACCGAGCGGCGCAACGCCGGCGTCGCGGTCGGGGACACGGTCGCGCTGAAGCGCATCGAACTCCCGGTCGCCGAGCGGGTGGTCCTGACGATGGTCGACGACGTCGACGTCAGAGGTGCGGACGGCGCCGTCCGGCGGGTGATCGAGGGCCACCCGATCACCCCGGACGACGAGATCGAGGTCTCCGTGTTCGGCGGCTCGATCACCGTCTCCTTCCGCGCGACCGCCGTCGAGCCCGACGGTCCCGCGCGGGTCGACGAGGGGACGGAGGTCGTCGTCAGGGAGCGCGCTCCCGAGGACGAGGGACCCGCGGTGGGGTGGGACGACGTCGCCGGAGTGGACGCGGAGCGCGACCGGCTCCGTGCGCTCGTGGCCGAGCCCCTCGCCGCCGGCCGGACGCCGGAGGGCGTCCTCCTGCACGGCCAGGCCGGCACGGGCAAGACGCTGCTGGCGTCGGCGCTGGGCGAGGAGGCGGACGCGACGTTCGTCCGCGTGACGCCGGCGAGTCGCTTCTACGACGGCGGGCTGGCCGTCGACGCGCTCGTCGACGCCGCGACGGCCTCGCCCCCGTCGATCGTCCTGTTCGACGACGTGGACGTGCTCGCGCCGGCCGGGACCAGCGGCGGCGCGACGAAGGAGCGAAACGCCGCACGGCTGGCGGCGGTGCTCGACCGGTTCGGCTCCCGTGGCGACGTCGGCGTGGTGGGCGCGACGACGGACCCGGCCGCCGTGGAGCCGGGGCTGCGACGCGCCGGCCGGTTCACCCACGAGATCGAACTGTCCGTTCCGGACCGGGAGGGGCGGGCGGCGATCCTCGACCGACACGCGACGTTCGCCCCGGGGGTCGATCTCCGGGCGGTCGCCGAGCGGACCCGGGGGTACGTGGGGGCGGACCTGGTGGCCGTCGCGACCGCCGCCGCCCGTCGGGCGGGCTGGCGGCCGGCCGGGCCGGAGGAGATCGAGGCGGCGCTCGAGGAGATCTCGCCCAGCGGGCTCCGGACCGTCCGGATCGAGCAGCCCGACGTCACCTACGCCGACATCGGGGGGCTGGAGGAGGTCAAGCGGGACCTGGTGCGCACCGTCGAGTGGCCGCTGCGCTACCCGGAGCTGTTCGAGCGGGTCCGCAGCGACGCCGCCTCCGGCATGCTGCTGTACGGCCCCCCGGGCACCGGCAAGACGATGCTGGCGCGGGCGGTGGCCAACTCCAGCGACGCCAACTTCATCGCGGTCGACGGTCCGGAGCTGTTCGACCGCTACGTCGGCGAGAGCGAACGGGGCGTTCGGCGGGTGTTCGAGATGGCCCGGCGCAACGCTCCGACGGTCGTGTTCTTCGACGAGGTGGACGCCCTGGCGAGTCGCCGGGCGGCCGACAGCGACGGGGGCGCCACCGACCGGGTGGTCTCGCAGCTGCTGACCGAGATCGACGGCGTCGAGCCGACCGACGACGTGGTGGTGATCGGCGCGACCAACCGGCCGGACCTGATCGACGAGGCCCTGCTCCGACCGGGCCGCCTGGAGAAGGTCCGGGAGGTGGGGATGCCCGGCCGGGACGCGCGGGAGGCGATCTTCTCCGTCCACCTCGAGGACAAGCCCGTCGGAGAGGTCGACGTCGCCGCGCTGGCCGACGCCACCGACGGCTACACCGGCAGCGACGTCGCGGCGGTCGTCCGCGAGGCGAGCATGCTGGCCATGGAGGGGTACCTGCGGGACAACTCCTTCGAGGTCGACCCGGCCACCGTCGACGGGCTGGTGATCGAGCAACGACACCTCGAGGAGGCGCTGGCGACGGTGACGCCGTCGGTGAGCGAGCGGACCCTCGCGACCTACCGGGACGCGACCGAGGCGTGGTAGCTGGCCGCGACACGGCGCTCCCGGGTCGGGTCGGGACGTGGGCTCGCCGGCGTCGACCCGCGGTCAGTCCCCGATTCCGGGGTCGATGTCGCGCTCGGTGTAGAGGTAGTACCCCGAGATCCCGGCGCCGACCGCCGAGAAGAACTCGACGGCGGAGACGATCCAGAACGTCTCCGCCCCCGAGAACCCCATCGACTGCAGCGCCGGGAAGGCGAACAGACCGACGAAGGCGATCGCGCCGAAGAGGATCAGGCCGGCCAGCGCCCAGACGTTGAACTCGCGGGGCGTCTCGGGCCGATCAGTGTCGTCCACCGCGCTCACCTCCCGACCGGCGCCCGGTCCGCCCCCGGATCGAGGATCGGAACCGGAGAGCGTTTGAACCGCCGCCGGTCACTCCACGTGTGGATCGAACGTATCTCATACTCGGCGTGCACCTGTTGGTCGCGCTCGGAATGGTCGGTATCGGGGTGTACCAGCTGTCCGTCGTCGGCAACCCGGTCAGCGCCACCGTCAGGTTCGTCGCGGGCGCCGCGATCGCGCTGCTCGGACTGTTCATCGCGCGGCGGCAATAAAAAGCGTCGAGCGGTTCGATCGGACGTCTCTGTGCGGATCGGCGAACTCGCCCGATCAGTCGCCGGACGCGGCGGCGTCGCCGGCCGACGGCTCGGGCGCGTCGTCCAGGTCGCCGAAGATCGACCGGCTGCGCAGCAGCAGCAGACCGAAGCCGACCTTCGCCGTCACGTCGAGCACCGCGTACAGCAGCGTCTCGACGCCCAGCGGGACGACGGCGGCACCCTCGGTGCCGACGATCCACACGATCGGGTACATCGCCCAGAGCACGACGGTGAGGTTCCGCAGGATGCGGAAGGTCCCGGCGCGCTCCTCGTCCATCCCGTCCAGACGGCTGGTGAAGCCGAAGTACAGGACGTAGAGGATGTATAGCAGCGCGGCCGTGCTGACCGCCCACCACGCGTAGCGGAAGGCGACGACCTCCTCGGTCGCACCGACGAGACCGGTGACGATCATGAAGCCGTCGGCGCCGATGAGCCCGAGGAGCGTCCCCCGGTCGGCGTCGACGAGCAGCCCCAGGTCGAGCAGGAGCAGCGGCGTCGTGAACAGCCAGTCGGCGTAGCGCGCCCAGTAGATGGTGCGCATCTCGTCGCCGACGGGGAACTCACCGACGCCGTAGCCCAGCAGCATCGACATGTACGACGCGAACGCGATCGCGGGAACGAGCGTCGTGACGGCGAAGAAGAGCTTCGCTTCGTCGTCCTCGACGCCCATGGCGCGGACGAGGAAGTACAGGGTACCCAGCCCCATCAGGATCGTCCCGACGAGGAGCCAGGGCCAGCCTTCCTGTCCCGTGATTGCACTTGCCTGCAGTACGACTTCCGACGTTGCTATTCCACCCAGCATACATCACGACTCAGGGGGGACTTAATAATAGAGCTTGTACCCAAATGGTTGGGTGTGGCGCGATTCTGATAATAGAGCACCACTATAGGGCGTAGGGATCGGTTACGTGGGTTCACAGCCGGTGAAACGTCGAGATCAGGCTCAACCTTGATAACCCAGGAGACGAACAACAAAGTATGGCTGAGAAAGCGGAGACCGAAGAGCAGGTCGAGACCGAAGAGCAGGTCGAGAGCACCGAGACCGAGGAGGAGACGGTCCTGGACCTGGAGTCCGCCCAGGAGTACGAACAGCGCATCGACGAACTCGAGGAGGAGATCGACGAGATGCGCGACCTGATGATGGACCTCTCGGCCCGCGTCGCCGACGGCCGGAACATCGGGGTGTGTCCGGACTGTCACGGTCCCGTCGAGAAGGTGAAGTCCTGGTTCAAGCCGAGCGTCATCAAGTGTCGCCGCTGTGGCGAGGTGTACCACGAGTACTGATCCGGTGGGAGTGTCACTGATCCGGTGGGAGTGTTCTACTACGCACGTGCGCGTGCGCGATTTCGTAGATTCCTGGGCTGCATCAGTGCCGTCGGTGACGGTCCCCGGGCTGTGTCAGTGCCGACCCCCGGGATCCGGACGACGACGCTCCGGACCCGGATCGGGGCGAGCCGACGAGACACCGTTTTGAGTCTCGGTCCGGTATCGGGGGTATGACCACGGATCCCGCCGGGATCGAGGCGACGATCGTCGACGGCTACGTCGACGAGCCGGCTCACTTCGGGGTCCCGCCGTACGTCTCCACGTACCCCCGGTACGTCGCGGGCGCGCTCGTGGACGCGGGCGTCCCACACGCGCGGGTGACCTACCACACGATCGACGCGTTGCGCGAGGAGCCCGATCGGTGGGCCGACGTCGCCGACGCGGACCTCGTCGTCTACGTCGGCGGGATGACCGTCCCCGGCAAGTACGTCGGGGGGACGCCCGCCGAACCCGACGAGGTCCGCCGGATCGCCTGGACGGCCGACGGCGTCTCCGTGATGGGCGGGCCCGTGCGGTTCGGCGTCGGCGAGGCCAACGAGGGCGCCACCGAGACCGCCCGGGACGACCTGGACTTCGACTTCCTGGCGATGGCCGACGTCGAGGCCGCCGCCTACGACCTCGCCCACAGCGGCCTGGAGGGGTTCGAGGACCGCTACCGGTCGGTCTCGGAGGTGAGCCG
>CAZMWG010000044.1:0-5221 GCA_964569925.1 uncultured Halobacteriales archaeon
TCATCACCGTCATCACGCCCTTGGAGGGGCGGACCTCGACGTCGACGCCGGCCATCTCGCCGACCCGGCCCGCCCAGGCCCCGGTGGCGTTGACGACGTGGTCGACCTCGATCCGCTCGCGGCCCGACTCGACGCCGTGGACCCGGCCGTCGGCCTTCGTGCCGTGTTCCAGTTCGGCCCCGACCACCTCGCCGTCCTCGACGAGCAGGCCCCGGACTGCGGTGTGGGTCTCGATCCGGGCGCCGTGACGTTTCGCGTCGGCGGCGTTCGCCACGACCAGCCGGAACGGGTCGACCGCGCCGTCCGGGACGGTGATCGCCCGGTCGACATCGTCGGCCAGCGCCGGCTCGGCCGCCCTGGCCTCCCGGCCCGACAACACCTCGGCGGGGATCCCACACCCCTCACAGCCCCGGAGCTTCTCCTCGAAGTACGACTCGTCGTCCTCGGGGCGCTTGACGAACAGGCCGCCGGTCTCCTCGACGCAGTGGCCGGCGATCTCCCGCAGGACACGGTTCTCCTCGATACACTCGGCCGCGCTGTCCGGATCGGCGACGGCGTACCGGCCGCCGCTGTGGAGCAGCCCGTGCATCCGGCCGGTCGTGCCGTGCGTGAGGTTGCCCTGCTCCACGAGGGTGACCTCGACCCCGCGGAGGGCGAGGTCGCGGGCCACCCCCGCGCCCGTCGACCCGCCGCCGATCACCAGCGCCGTCGGAGTCGATGACATCGGATAGCATGACCCAGCGTTCGCGGCCACTTAATCTTTATTGCGGACGGCGTACCCGAGGTAACGATCGACCGGGCGACGCCCGCTCCCGAGGGGTCCGGTTCCCGGCCGCCTCGGACCGTCTGGGGGCCGTCCACTCCGGTCGACCGAGTGTTCCCGGGTCGTCGTGTTCGACGGGTCACGGCCGATCCCGCGTGCGAGTGGGCCGACGGTCGCCACGGTTCTTGAACTCTGGCAGAACCCCTGCAGTGAAGAATTCGTCGCGGGGGCTGGGCCGGCCCCCGGTCTCTACGCCGCCCGGCGAGAGGAGAGACGGCCCGCGACCGCGGTCGCGGGAGTCGCTACGCGTCGGTCCGCTCGCCGGTGCCGCCGGTGAGCGCGGAGGCCAGCGCCCCCATCACGCCGACGTCGTCGCCCAGCGTGGTGAGTTTGATCTCCGGGATGTTCGACATCACCATGTTCTCGATCCGCTCGCGGATCGGTTCGAGGACGGCCTCGGGGTTGTTGATCGCCACCGCGCCGCCGACGTAGATCATCAGCGGCGCGTAGGCGTGGACGACGTTGGTGACGCCGATGGCGTTCCAGTGGCCCACCTGGTCGACGACGTACTCGGCGAACTCGTCGCCCTCGGCGGCGTGCTCGAAGACGTCGGCGGCGCCCATCTCGCCCTCGATCGGGAGCGAGGTGCCGACGGGGTCCTCGCGGTGGAGCTTCCTGGCGTAGCGGGGGATGTTCTCGCCCGAACAGTACGACTCCCAGTGGCCCTCGTGGCCACAGCCACAGGGCATGAACCCCGACGGGTCCAGCTTCAGGTGGCCCACCTCGCCGGCGTTGCCGTCCCAGCCGCTGAGGACGCTCCCGTCGACGGCGACGCCGGCGCCGACCCCCGAGGAGATCGTCAGGTAGACCATGTCGTCGGGGTTGCGCTCGGAAAAGTAGCGCTCGCCGATGACGCCGGCGTTGGCGTCGTTGTGGAGGTAGACCCGGTCGGACTCGATGAGGTTGCGCACCGGGCCCGAGAGGGGGATCCGGTCGATGTTGTCGGGGAGGTTCGAGGGGTTCTCGACCACGCCCTCCGCCAGGTCCAGCGGACCGAACGAGCCGATCCCCGCCGCCTCGATGGCGGTCGGGCCGACGTCGGCGTCGTCACAGGCCCGGCGCAGCGTCTCCAGCACGGCCTCGGTCACGGCGATCCCGGTCGGCCCGCGGGGCGTCTCGCTCTTGTGCTCGCCGAGGCGACGCGCGGACTCGTCGCCCACGACGGCGCGGACGTGTGTCGCGCCGAGATCGACCCCTGCGTACGCGGCCATTGTACCTGCCGCCACGAACGGTCGCCACTTAACTACACAGATTCTTCGCCGGTCGCCGCCCGGACGTCGACCCGTCCCGCGGCGACCGGGGGCACGCCGCGGCCGGCGGTCACTCCCCGTCGGCCCGCTCGGACACCGACCCCTCGTAGACGACGCCGCGCTCGGCGTCGAGCGTGATCACGGCCTCCTCCGGGAGGTCCTCGGGCAGACGGGCGTCCGAGACCGCCGGGATCCCGAGTTCGCGGGCGACGATCGCCGCGTAGCTCGTCATCCCCCCGTGGGCGTCGACGATCCCGGCCGTCCGGGAGACGTCGCCGACGAACTCCCCGTCGAAGTCGGCCGGCACCGCAACGATCGCGCCGTCCGGCACCCCCGTGAGGTCGCCGTCGGACACCCGCGCCAGCGGCCCGGTGACGATCCCCTCGACCACGGAGCGCCCGCGGGCGATCGTCTCGGCGGCCACGTGGACCTTCAGCATGTTCGCCGTGTTGAGCCCGTCGAGCTGGGTCATCATCCCCGAGAGCACCACGACGGTGTCCCCGGCCGCGGCGGCCTCGGTGTCCAGGGCCGCCCCGACGGCGTTCCTGATGATCGAGTCCGCGCCGTCGGCGGTGTACTCCGTCGTGACGGGGATGATCCCCCACGAGAGGGCCAGCCGCCGGCGGACCCGCTCGCCGGGCGTCGAGGCCACGATGGGGATCGACGGCCGGTACTTGGCGGCTTTCAGCGCCGTGTAGCCCGACTCGGAGGCCGCCACGACCGCCGACGCGCCGATGTCCCGCGCGAGAAAGCGCGCCGACCGCGCCAGTGCGTCCGTCCGGGTGTCGCCGGCGGCCGGGACCCGCTGTTCGCGGGACTCGGCGTACTCCTCGCTGCCCTCCACGTTGCGGACGATCCGGTCCATCGTCTCGACGACCCGGGTCGGGTGGTCGCCGACCGCCGTCTCCGCCGACAGCATCACGGCGTCGGTCCCGTCGAGCACCGCGTTGGCCACGTCGGAGGCCTCGGCCCGCGTGGGCCGGCGCTCGTGGATCATCGAGTCCAGCATCTCCGTGGCGGTGATCACGGGCACCCCGTTGCGGTGGGCCGTGCGGATGATCCGCTTTTGAACGACGGGGACGTCCTCGAGGGGACACTCGACCCCGAGGTCCCCGCGGGCGACCATCACGCCGTAGGCGGCGTCCACGATCGACTCCATGTTCTCGACCGCGCCGACCCGCTCGATCTTCGCGATCACAGGGATCTCGACGCCCCGGTCGTCCAGCGCCCGGTCGATCTCGTAGATGTCCTCGCCCGACCGGACGAACGACGCCGCCACGAAGTCGGGCTCCTTCTCGGCGGCCACGTCGAGTTCCGCCTCGTCGTTCTCCGTGATCACCGGCAGGTCCAGGTCGACCCCCGGGACGTTCACCCCCTTGCGCGAGGAGAGTCGGCCGCCGTCCTCCACGTCGGCGATCACCGCCTCGCCGTCGACCCGTCGGACCACGGTCTCGATGCGGCCGTCGTCGAGCAGGACACGGTCGCCCGGCTCGACGGCCTCGATCGACCGGGAGAGCCCGATCACGGCCGGCGTGGCGTCGTCCCCCTCGACGAACCGGACGGTGGAGCCGGACTCGATCTCGATCGTCCCCTCGATGGGCGCCGTCCGGACCTCCGGGCCGGGCATGTCGAGCATCGTGGCGACCGGTCGGTCGGTGTGCTCGTCGACGTTCCGGATCCGGTCGATCGTCTCCCGCCGGTCCTCGGGTGTCCCGTGGCTGGCGTTCAGCCGTGCGACGGACATCCCGGCCTCCGCCAGCGCCCGGATCCCCTCGACGGAGTCCGAGGCCGGCCCCAGCGTGCAGACGATCTTCGCGCTACGCATGTGCCCCCCTCTCGACGGTGGCGACCGGTTTCACGGCGGCGACGGGCGGGTTCATTACCGGCGCTACCGCGGCAGGGGATAATAATCTTGGCGACCCGACCGGCGGGTGCCTTCGAGGATTGCCCCGGTCGGTCTCCGGTCGACGGCCGGCCTCGACGTGACGAGGTGGAGTTAACACCGAGCGGACCGATCGACGAGAGCGTGACGTTCAGCATCTGTGTCCGCGAGGAGTACGAGGACGACGACGGCGCCGACCAGACCCGCTACGGCGTGGCCGTCACCACCCGCCTGGCGGCGGTCGGCACGCTCTGCCCGTTCGCCAACGAGCACGGCGCGGTGGCCACCCAGTCGTTCGTCAACGTCTCGCTGGGACGGCGCGGCGTCGACTACCTGGCCGACGGGCTGGCGATCGAGGACGCCCTGGAGGCGCTCCTGAACGCCGACGAGGAGGCGCCCACCCGGCAGCTACACGGCGTCGACGCGGACGGGACCTTCGCCTTCTCCGGCGAGGAGTGTCTGGACTGGTACGGCCACGAGGAAGGGGAAGGGTACACGATCGCCGGCAACCTGCTCGTGGGACCCGAGGTGATCGAAGCGACCGCCGACGCCTACGAGCGCGGCGACGAGCCGCTGGCCGAGCGGCTGATCGACGCGCTCGCGGCGGGCCAGGCGGAGGGCGGGGACAAGCGCGAGGACCTGGAGGTCCAGTCCGCCGCGCTGGTCGTCGCCACCACCGAGGAGCGCGAGACCGCCCCGTTCCACGACGACCTCCGGGTCGACGCCACCGAGACCCCGATCGAGGACCTGCGCGAGACCTACGAACTCGCGGTCCGGAGCCAGGAGCAGGTCCGGGAGCGCGCCGAGGAGAGCGAGGAGGGCGATCACGCCGGCGACGACGACTCGATCCCGGACGACGGCGCCGACTGACGGCACGGCGGACCCGGCCGCTCTCGACCCGGAGCGCCGGCGAACCCGGGGTCCGTCGAGGTTACCCCACACCACGGGCTGCCCCCCGCAGAGGGGTTCCACGGTAGGCCGGGCGTACCGGTGGCCGGACGTGAGACACGCCGACCCGTTTGATTCGGACGGTCGTCCGTGAATATATCGGCCACGTATTTATCCCACCGGCCAGTTGTCTCCTCTTGGTATGTCATCCGACGAAGAAAAAGACAGCGAACCCGAAGTTCCGGCCGAGCGAACGATCGACGGGCTGGATCGGCGGTCGCTGCTGAAAGGCGGCGCGGCGGCCTTCGGCGCCGTGGCCCTGGCCGGCTGTTCCGGTGACGGTGGCTCGGGTGGCGACGGCGGCTCGGGCGACGGCGG
>CAZMWG010000044.1:5321-12175 GCA_964569925.1 uncultured Halobacteriales archaeon
GGCGACGGCGGCTCGGGCGACGGCGGATCCGGTGACGGCGGGTCCGGTGACGGTGGTTCGAGCGGCGACGGCGGATCGGGCGACGACAACGACGGCGGCATGGACGGCGGGAGTTCGACCACGAACGTCGCCATCGTCTCCAGTTCGGCCGGCTTCGGCGACCAGGCGTTCAACACGCTGGCCCTGCAGGGGCTCCAGTCGGCCGCCGAGGAGTACGACATGGAGATCAACCAGGTCGAGGAGACCTCGCCGTCGAACTACCAGTCCGTCCAGTCGGACCTGGCCTCCAGCACGGACCCGAACTACGACCTGATCGTCCTGGTCGGCTACCAGCACAAGCCGGCGTTGCAGACCAACGCCGCCGACTACTCCGACCAGCAGTGGATGATCATCAACGACCACGTCGAGCAGCCCAACGTCGCCGGCTACACCTGGGCCAACCACGAGATGTCCTACCTGGCGGGCGTGCTCGCGGGGACGATGACCGGGCAGTCGTTCTCCTACGACGACAGCTCGACGGTCCCGGACAGCACGAACGTCGGCTTCGTGGGCGGGGTCGACGGACCGCTCATCAACGCCTTCGAGGAGGCCTACAAGGCCGGCGTCGACTTCGTCGCCGACGACGTCGACGTCTCGGTGGGGTACATCGGCAACTACCAGGACACCCAGACGGCGACCAACATCGCCAGTTCCCAGTTCGACAGCGGCTGTGACATCGTCTACCACGCCGCGGCGGCGGCCGGCGAGGGTATCTTCCCGGCCGCACAGGACGCCGGCCGGTTCGCCATCGGCGTCGACGCGGACCAGTCGGTCACCCTTTCGGAGTACCAGGACGTCATCATGGGGTCGGCGGTGAAGTTCATCAACGCCGGCACTCAGGAGGTGGCCTCCGCGGTCGCGGAGGGGAGCTTCGAGTCGGTCTCCGGCCGCAACGTCGTCGGGCTGGAGGAGGAAGCGGTCGACCTGGTCCTGGGCCAGGCGATCGGTCCGGAGCTGCCGGACGTCGTCGAGGAGAACGTCGAGGAGGCAAAGACCGCCATCGTCGAGGGCGACGTGACGGTCCCCTGTACCGCCTCCGGCTGTTCCAGCTGAGCCCACCGGAGTGTTTTCATGCCACGGTGGAAATCCCGAACCACGACGAGACATGAGTACCCCAGACACGCCGACTGACCGATCGCGGACGGACGCCGACGGGCCGCCGGCCGTCGAGATGCGCGGGATCACGAAGCGGTTCGGCGACGTCGTCGCCAACGACGGGGTCGACCTGACCGTCGACCGGGGGACCGTTCACGCCCTGCTGGGGGAGAACGGCTCCGGCAAGACCACCCTGATGAGCGTCCTCTACGGGCTGTACGACCGCGACGCCGGCGAGGTGGTCGTCGACGGACGGGACCGCGAGTTCGACTCGCCCCGGGACGCCATCGACGCCGGCGTCGGGATGATCCACCAGCACTTCCAGCTGGTCGACCCGATGACCGTGCTCCAGAACGTGATCCTGGGCCACGAACCCACCTCGCGGGGCGTGGTCGACGAGAGCGCCGCCCGCGAGGACGTCGTCGAGATCTGTGAGCGGTACGGCTTCGACGTCGACGACCACCTGGACACGGCGGTCCGGGAACTGGACATCGGCGTCCAGCAGCGCGTCGAGATCGTCAAGAGCCTCTACCGGGGCGCCGACCTGCTGATCCTCGACGAGCCGACGGCCGTGCTGACCCCCCAGGAGGTCGAGAGCCTCTTCGCCGTGATGGACGAACTGCGCGAGCGGGGCCGGTCGCTGATCTTCATCACCCACAAGCTCGACGAGGCGATGGCGGTCGCCGACGAGATCACCGTCCTCCGGGACGGCGAGGCCGTCGGCACCGTCGCCGCCGCGGACACGAGCCGCCAGGAGCTGGCCCGGCTGATGGTCGGCCGGGACGTGCTGTTCGAGACGCCCGACCGGACCACCGAGCCCGGCGGGCCGGTTCTCGAGGTCGCGGACCTCCGGGTCCGGGGCGACCGCGGGCTCGAACGGGTCGACGGCGTCGAGTTCACCGTCCGCGAGAGCGAGGTGCTGGGGATCGCGGGCGTCCAGGGCAACGGCCAGCAGGAGCTCGTCGAGGCGCTGGTGGGGCTCCGGCCCGCCGAGGCGGGGTCGGTCAGCTTCCGCGACGAGGACCTCGCCGGCAGCGGGCGCCGGAAACGGATCGACGCCGGCATCGCCTACGTCCCCGAGGACCGCCAGGCCGAGGGGTTAGTGATGGACTACGACCTGGTGCGCAACGCCCTGCTGGGCAACCAGACCGTCGAGCCGTACGTCTCCGGCGGGCTGGTCGACTGGTCGGCGGTGCGAAACCACGCCGCCGACATCGTCGAGGAGTACGACGTCCAGCCGCCCGACGCCGGCGTCGAGGCCGGCTCGCTGTCGGGGGGCAACCAGCAGAAGTTCATCGTCGGTCGGGAGATCGAACACGACCCGGACGTGCTCGTGGCCTCGAACCCCACCCACGGGGTCGACGTCGGGTCGATCGAGTTCATTCACGACCGGCTGCTGGCGATGCGGGACGCCGGCGCCGCCGTCGTCCTCTCGTCGTCGAAGCTCGACGAGATCCGCAAGCTCTCCGACCGGATCGCCGTCATGTACGAGGGGGAGTTCGTCGACGTCGTCGAGCCCGACGCCGTCACCGACGAGCAGTTGGGCCTGCTGATGACCGGCTCGCGCCTGGACGAGGCGGGCGAGGCGGCGACCACGGACGAGGTCGACACGGAGACGGCCGGCCCGGCGCGGGGCGACGGCGGCCGCGAGGACGGGGGTGAGCGACGGTGAGCACGCTCGACCGCGCGCGGACCGCGCTGGACCGCGCCGTCGACCGGACGGTCGGCGCCTCGGGGCTGGAGCGGCTCGTCGTCGCCGGCGCCTCGACGGGGCTCGCGCTCGCGCTGGGACTGCTCGTCGTCGCCGGCGCCGGCTACGACGCCGTGGCGTTCGTCGACGACATGCTGTACGGCGCGTTCGGCACGAGCAACCGGGTCGCCTCGACGCTGAAGCCCACGACCAGCTTCGTGCTCGCCGGCACGGCCGTGGCGGTGGCCTTCCGCGCGGGCATCTTCAACATCGGCGTCCAGGGCCAGTTCGTCGTCGGCGGCTTCGCCGCCGCGGTGGTGGTCGTCTCGCTGGCGCCGGCGCTGCCGGCCGGCGCGGTCGGCGGGCTGGCGCTGGTCGCTCTCGGGCTGGTCGCGGCGGCGATCGGCGGCGGGCTGTACGCCGCGATCCCGGGACTGTTGAAGGCCTACGCCGGCGCCAACGAGGTGATCACGACGATCATGCTCAACTTCGTCGCCACCGGCGTCGTCTTCTGGCTGCTCGACTCGTTCTTCCGGCCGGGCGACACCTTCTTCGTGCGGACCGCCCGCTTCCCCGAGTACGTCGCCTTCCCCTCGATCGTCTTCTCCGATCCCTCCTTCTCGCTGGTCGGGCTGGGTCTGGCGACCCTCGCCGCCGTCGGGATCTACCTGGTGATGGAGCGGACCAGCTTCGGCTACGACATGGTCACCAGCGGCCACCAGAGCGAGGCCGCGACCTACGCCGGCGTCGACGCCGCCCGCACGATCGTCCGGACGATGACGCTCTCGGGCGTGGTCGCCGGGATCGGCGGCGCGGTCTTCGTGGTCATGACCCTCTCGTACTACTCGAACCCGGCCGGCATCCCCACCTACGGCTTCGACGCCATCGCGGTGAGCCTGCTGGCCGCCAACAACCCGCTGGGCGTGATCCCCGCCGGGCTCCTGTTCGGCGGGCTGGAGTCGGGGGGCAACTACGTCGGCCAGTCCTCGGACGTCCCCCGTCAGCTGATCGACGGCGTCGTCGGGCTGGTGGTGTTGTTCGTCGCCGCCCCGGAGCTGTTCCGGATGGCCGGCGAGCGGCTGGGCCTCGGGGGTGACGGCCGGTGAGCGTCGCCGACTACGCCGCCCGCAACCGACTGCGCGTGGGCGGGCTCGTCGCCGTCGTCCTCGGAGTCGTTGCGGCCACCGTCGCGACGGACCTGCCGATCGCGGAGCTTCTCACCGTCGGCTACGCCGAGCGGGCGCTGCGCGCGGCGACGCCCATCGCGCTGGCGGCGATCGGCGGCCTCTACGCCGAGAAGAGCGGCGTGTTCAACATCGGCCTCGAGGGGTTCATGATCTTCGGGGCGGTGGTCGCCGCCGCGGGCGCCTGGTTCGCCGCCGGCGGGGGCGGCGAGATCGGACAGGCGGCGGTCTGGACCGGCATCCTGATCGCCGTCGCCGTCAGCGTCGTCCTGTCGGTCCTGTTCGCCGTGGTGACGATCCGCTACGAGGCCGACCAGATCGTCGCCGGCCTGGCCGTCTGGTTCGTCGGGCTCGGGTTCGGTCCCTTCCTCGCGATCCTCGTGTGGGGCGACGTCTCCAGCCCGCCGCTGGCCAACGTCGACAGCGTGACGGTGCCGGTCCTCGCGGAGATCCCCGTGCTGGGACGGCTGCTGTTCGACGCCTCGCCGCTGGTGATCGGCACCGTCGGGGTCGCGGTCGTCGCCTGGGCCGTCCTCTATCACACCCGCTACGGCTACTGGCTGCGGGCCGCCGGCGAGAACCCCGAGGCTCTGGACACCGCGGGCGTCCCCGTCAACCGGGTGCGCTACGCCGCCGTGGTCTTCTCCGGCGCCATGGCCGGGCTCGCGGGCGCCACGCTCGCGCTGGGGATCGGCCGCGGGTTCACCGGCACCGGCGTCACGATGGTCGACGGCCGCGGCTGGATCGCCATCGTCGCCTTCCTGTTCGGCAACTACAACCCGATCGGCGCCTACCTGGCGTCGCTGCTGTTCGGCGCGACGGAGATGCTCCAGATCCAGCTCCAGACCGTCGGCGTCTCCGTCCCCGCCAGCCTGGTGGAGCTGTTCCCCTACGTCGCCGTGATCGTCGTGCTCGCCCTGGTGGGCTCGACCCGCGTCCCCGCCGCCGTCGGGGAGACCTACGAGAGCGAGGACTGACCCCCCTCAGTCGTCGTCCGCGGCGCCGGGGGTCGACGGCCCGCCGGCCTCGGCGGACGGACCGCCCGGGTCCGGATCCGCCGGGGTCGGCGAGCCCTCGGGCGTCTCGAACTCCGAGAGCGTGGCGGCGAGCTTGCGGGACTCGGTCTCGAGATCGTCCATCTCGGCGGCGGCCGCCCCGAGTTCCGACCGGCCGTCCCGGGAGACCGTCGCGGCCCGCTCGGCCCGCTCGACCGTCCGCCCGGCCGTCTCCGCGACCTCCTCGACAACCGAGACCACCTCCTGGCTCGTGGCGGCCTGCTCGTCGGTGGCCCGATCGATCTCCTGGACCCCCCTGTTG
Source organism: uncultured Halobacteriales archaeon (assembly GCA_964569925.1). Taxonomy (GTDB): domain Archaea; phylum Halobacteriota; class Halobacteria; order Halobacteriales; family Haloarculaceae; genus CAZMWG01. The sequence continues at coordinate 10,647 of CAZMWG010000044.1, forward strand.
ACGTCCTCGACGTCCTCGACGAGCGCCTCCATCGTCTCCAGGGCCTCCTCGACGGTGGCCGCCCCGTCCGCGACCCGCTCGCTGGTGGCCGTCATCTCCTCCGCGGTCGACTCGGCGGCCCGCTCGACCTCGACAATCATCCCCTCGATCCGGTCGGTGGCGGCCTGGGTCTCCGCGGCCAGCTCCTTGACCTCGTCGGCGACGACCGCGAACCCGTCGCCGTCGGCGTCCGCGTGGGCGGCCTCGATCGACGCGTTGATCGCCAACACGTTCGTCTGCTCGGCGACGTCGTCGATCAGCCCCACCACCTCGCCGATCTCGGTCGCCAGCTCGTTCAGCCGGTCGGTCGAGTCGACCATCTCCTCGGTGGTCCGCTCGATGTCCCGAAGCTCCTCGGTGGCCCGGCCGGCGAGCTCGCCGCCCCGGTCGCCCCGCCGGGCGGCCCTGTCGGCCGTCGAGGCGATCTCGCCGGCCGAGGAGGCGATCTCCTCGACCGTCGCCGACAGGTCGTTCATCTCGTCGGCCGCCGCGTCGAGACGGTCGTCCTGTCGCCGAGCCTCGTCGGCGATCTCGCCCGTGGTCTTGGCCACGTCCTCGCCGGTCCCGCTGGCCGTCGACACCACCGCACTGGTCGACTCGCTGGCCTCGGCGACGGTCCCGGCGAACCGCTGGGCCTCCTCGACGGTCCCCGAGAGCGAGTCGACCATCCCGTTGAACGACTCCGCGATCCGGTTCATCGCCGCCACCTCCGCGTCCGTCTCCATCCGCCGGGTGAGATCCCCCGCCGCGGTCGCCGCCATCACGTCGCCGTAGGCCTCGGCCCGCTCGCGGAGCTCCTCGACCAGCCGTTCGGCCTCCCGGCGCTCCTCCTCCGCCTCCTCGCGTGCCGCCTCGGCGGTCGCCCGGGCCTCCTCGGCCTCCTCGATCCGGGCGCTCAGCGAGTCCCGGACCCCCTCCAGGGCGACGCTCAGGTCGCCCAGCTCGTCGTGGCGCTCCATCTCGATGTCCCGGTCGAACTCCCCGTCGGCCAGCCGCTTCGCGCTCTCGGTCAGCCGGTTCGAGGTGTTGATCAGCTCGAACCCCACCACGATCGTTCCGAAGGACATCACCGGGACCGCGACGGCCCACCCGAGCAGCACCGTCCCGACGTCGACCCCGGCGGCCGTGGCGGCGGCCACCGACGCCACGCCGGCGAGGACCGCCCACACCACCTGGTTTGCCGACACCGCGTACAGCATCCGTTCCTGGACGAACCGGGGGAGGAGACCCATCAGCGTCCGCACCGAGCGAGCGATCATACTCGACCCGGGCGACCGGACCGGCATATAGCTACCCTCGCGAGTATCGACCGTGAGAACCATCGTTCCACTTCGGACACAAGACCGCGGCACGACTCCAACGCCGCTCGCCTCGCGCGGGTCGTTACTGATCGTTCGTGTTTAACCGACCGACAGCGTTGCACCAGTCCCCCAATACGACGGGTCGGGCTCCCACGTCCGGCGACGGACGGCTCCCACGTCCGGCGACGG
>CAZMWG010000044.1:12275-20299 GCA_964569925.1 uncultured Halobacteriales archaeon
ACGACGGGTCGGGCTCCCACGTCCGGCGACGGACGGCTCCCACGTCCGGCGACGGGGCGTCGGGACCCGGATCGCCGGCCGACGGAGACAAGTCCCTCGGCCCGGACGGGCCGTACCGTGGCCCTCCACGTACTCGGCTACGCGGACGTCGAGAGCCTCCACGACGCGCCCGACCGGCTGGCCCGCTTCGCCGGCCTGATCGAGTCCCGCCGCCGCCCGGACACCGTCCTCGCCGGCGCCGGCGACGACCTCGCGCCCGGCGTCCTCCCCCTGCACACGTCGGGTCGGGCCGCCGTCGAGTTCTTCGAGCGTCTCGCCCCCGACGTCGACACGCTGGGCAACCACGAGTTCGACTACGGCCCGGACCGCGCCCTGGAACTGATCGCCGCCGCCCCGCCGACCTACGTCTGTGCCAACGTCCGCCGCGACGGCGACCGGTTCGGGGCCGACGCCGGCATCGTCCCGTCGACGACCCTGCGGGCGGGCGGGGAGACGGTCGGCGTGGTCGGGGTCGCCGCCGAGGACACCCCGACGGTGGCCCCCCGAGCCCGGTCGCTGACGGTCACCGACCCGGTGGCCGCGGCCGAACGGGAGGTCGACCGCCTGCGCGACCGCGACGTCGACCGGATCCTGGTCCTCTCACACTGTGGCGACGACGAACCGCTCGCCCGGGCACTGGACGTCCCGCTCGTGCTCGGCGGCCACCGCCACGACGCCCGCCGGACCGTCGTCGACGGGACCGTCCTCGTGCGTCCCGGCGACGGGGGTCGGCGGGTCGTGGAGGCGACCGTCGAGGACGGCGCCGCGACGGTCGACCTGCTCCCGGTCGCCGACGCGCCCGCCGACGACGCGGTCCGCGAGCGCGCCGAGGCCCGCGTCGCCGACCTCGGACTCGACCGGACCGTCACGAGGCTCCCGACGGCCGTGGGCCGCGACGCCACGAGCGGGGAGTCTGCCGTCGGGGACTTCCTCGCGGACGCGCTCCGGGACGCCGCGGACGCGGACTGTGCCGTCGTCAACGGCGGGACGGTCCGCGGCGGCGATCCGCTCGTCGGCGCGGTGACGGCGTTCGACGTGCTCTCGCTGTTCCCCTTCGAGAACCGCGTGTCGGCCGTCGAACTGTCCGGCCGCCGGCTCCGTCGGGTGCTCCGGGAGGCGGGCGGCGCCCACCTCGACTGGCAGTCCCCGGAGCGCTGGCACGGACAGGTCGCGGGCGTCGAGTTCGTCTACGACCACGAGGCGGACGCCGTCCGTTCGGTCCGTGTCGACGGCGACCCGCTGGACCCCGAGGCGACCTACGAGGCGGCCACGCTCGCGACGACCGTCCGTCCCGGGGGCCAGTTCCCCTCGCTCGACGGCGAGGGGACGGACGCCGGCCACGTCCACGACGCGCTGCTGGCCCGGGCCGAGCGGGCCGGACTCCCGGCCGAACCCGCCGGGCGGATCCAGCGGGTCGGCGTCGATCGACCCGCCGGACGGTCGGACGAGCCCCCCGACGGCTGACGGCGTCGACTCGCCGTGTCGGGATTCCGAGGAACGGTTCGGCCGGTGTGCTCGACGGACGAGTCGGTCGGGAGAGAGGAGGAGGGGAGAGAAGAGAGGAGGAGGAGGGGAGAGAGGGGGTGCGAGAGAAGAGCGGAGCGTCGAGAACAGCGAAGCGCCGAGGAAAGGGGAGCGCCGCGCGGCGTCGGGTGGGTGTCCGCACGCGACGCCGGTGCCGGGTGGTGCGGCGGGGCGGCTACTTCTCGAGGATGGTCCCGCTGGCGCCGACCGCGACGTCGGTCCCGCCCAGCGCGACGGCCGCGAGGTTGGCGCCCGTCGGAGTCGACTCGACCGTCCACTCCCCGTCGGACAGCGCGACGATCGCGCCGCCGCCGCCGACGGCGTAGCCGGTCCCGTCCTCGACCTCGACGTCCCGCAGGCTCGTGTCGCCGGTGTCGGTGGAGGCCCACCGGTCGCCAGTGTAGTCGAAGATCATGCCGCCGCCGCCGGCGACCCAGATGTCGTCGTCGCCGTCGGAGTCGACGCCGTACAGGTTGACGTCGGCGTCCTGCAGGCCGATCCGGTCGTACGTCGAGCCGTTGCCGGTCTCGAAGGCGACCTGGTTGCCGTCGACGGCGTGGCCCTGCCGGTCGTCGTGGAAGGCGACGGCGTTGATCTCCGAGCCCGACCCCGGCGTGGTCCGGTCGAACGTCTCGCCGTTGTCGAAGGAGTCGTAGATCTTCCCCGAGTCCCCCGCCACGTAGACGTTGGCCTCGCCGGCCGTCCCCGTCACGGCGACGCCGTTGAAGTTGTTCGTCACGTCGTCGGGCGCGGAGTGGTCGTTCAGCGACCCCGTCCGGACGTCGTACTCGCCGACGGCACCCGACGACCCGACGACCCACAGCCGTTCGCCGTCGTCCGTGACGCTCGCGCCCCGCAGCGAGTTGCCGTTACCGGTGACGCCGCCCCTGAGCACCGTCGTCCACCCTTCCTCGGTGCGTTCCAGGATCACGCCGCCGTCGGCGACGGCGTAGGCTCCCGTCGCCGCGTGAACCACGTCGTTGACGTCCGTGTCGACGGGCGTCTCGACGGCCGTCCACTCGCCCGCCGCGGCGGCGGCACCGCCCAGGCCGAGCGCGGCACCCGTCGCCAGCGTCCCGCCGATCGCCTTCAGCGCGCCGCGTCGTGTGAGAGAGCTACGTTCGGTCATCGTCCACCTGCACGTAGTGGCCGTATCCCCGTCATCTCATCTGACGCCCGCGAGAGCGGGCCGGGAGCGCCGCGGACGCCCCTGCACCGGCTCTCGGCCGCCGCGGGGGCGATCACCCCCTGACGGATCGCTCACGGGGTGAGATATTTCCGTGGCCTGGCCCATCGGTCAGGCGATGGGATCGGACCCGCAGGCGGGCGAGGAGGTTCGGGAGACCGTCTCGAAGCGGTCGGACGTGCTCGCGAGCGTCCGACAGGCGCCGGCACACAAGCCCGAACTCGTCGACCGGCTGGACGTCTCCCGGTCGACGGTGGACCGCGCGGTCGACTCGCTCGTCGAGACCGGCATGATCCGCCGCGGGGACGCCGGCTACGAGATCACGGCTCACGGCGAACTCGTGCTCGACGCACACGAGGAGTACGTCGCGACGACGACGGCGCTGGGCGGGGCGGCGCCGCTGCTGGAGACGCTGCCTGCCGGGGAGACGGTGCCGCGGTCGCTGATCGAGGACGGCGTCGTCAGGCTGGCCGAGTCCCACGCCCCCGAGAACGCGCTGATGGAGCCCATCGAGCGCCTCGAGACCGCCGAGCGGCTCTCGGTGTTCTCGGCGGTGATCAAGCCCAGCTACCTCGACCTGGTACAGACCGAGGTCGAGGACAGCGGCCTGGAGGCCGACCTGGTGCTCGGCGAGCGGGCCACGGAGTCGCTCGCGTCGCTCGCCGGCGCCATCGGGACCGCGGACGAACTGCTCGGCGCGCCGGAGGTGTCCGTGTACACCACCGACGCCGACCTGCCGTTCACGCTGTTCGTCGCGCCGGAGACGGGCGTGGCGGGGATCATGACCCACCGGGAGGGGCGGCTCGTCGGCTCGCTGACCGCCGGCGCCGACGCGGCCGTCGACTGGGCGCGCGACCGGTTCGAGAGCGCCCGCGAGAACGCCGAACCGGTCGACGGCTCCGAACTGTCCTGACGACCGTCCGGGGAGAACTCGCCCGCCGGTCACTCCGTCGTCGGGGGCAAGCCGTCGACGACATCCCTCGTCCGCGTCACCGCGGCGAACTCCCCGTCGAGCGCGGCCAGCGCCGTCCGGTGGACGGTCTCCGCGTCGAACCGCTCGCCGTCGAGCGTCCGGTCGAACGTCGCGACGGCGTCCCGGACGACCCGGACGTCGAACCCGCTGTTCTCCGCGGTCCGGACGGTCGTCGAGACGCAGTGATCGGTCGTCAACCCACAGACCACGAGCGACTCGTACCTCCGCCCGCGGAGCCACGCGGCCAGGTCGGTGTCGACGAACGCCCCGTTGACCCGCTTGACGAACTCCGGCTCCCCGTCTTCGGGCTCCAGCCCCGACACGAACCGGAAGCCGGACTCGCCCCGTCGCAGCGGCGAGTCTGGCTCCGTCGAGTCGTGTCGCACGTGGACCACCGGCAGACCCCGGTCGCGCCAGGCCTCGAGCAGCGTCGCCGCGTTCGCCTCGGCGTCGGGGTTGTTGCGGGTGCCCCGGCGGGGGTCGTCGAACCCCCGCTGGAAGTCCACGAGCGCCAACACGGGAGCCACGTCGTCGGGCACGCGTCACACCCCGCCGGGGGTCGGCGGTTCGGAGTCGGAGTCGCGGCCGGGGGCCGACCCCGTCGCGGGCTCCGGCGACCCGTCCGTCGAGATCAGCAGGTCGGACTTGGGGTGTTCCCGGGTGACGGTCATCGGGCAGACGTCCGGCGCCTGCGCGTCGTCGGACGAGAGCATGTACTGGACCCACTCGCGGTCGCCCTCGACGCCCCAGTCGCCGAGGTCGGCGTGGGGACAGACGCCGTCGTACTCCTCTAAGCGGTCGTGGATGACCTCGCGGGCCCGCTCGCCGGCGTCGGTGTCGGCGGTCACGCCCATCTCCTCGAACAGCGACCGCGGCTGGAAGGTGATCTCCAGGCCGACCGGACAGTACCGGCTCGTCCGCTCGTCGTAGAACGGCGCGCGGCAGGTCGGAAAGATCGGCTCCCCGCCGAAGCAGAACTCCCAGCGCGGGTGGTCCGGGTCGGTCGGGATCTCCTCGGGCCAGGGCTCAGGGTCGTGGACGTGGAGGAACTGGAGGACGTGCCAGAGCCGGTCGTGATACTCCCGCTCGGTGAGCGTCCGCTCGGGCGGACGAAAGAAGGTCACCAGCGACGCCCGTTCGCTGTGCTCGCGGTACGTGTCCAGATACTCGAGCAGCGCCTCCCCGAGGTCCAGCAGGGCCGCCCTGTCGCCGGTCGACGGGACCGCGGTGTACAGCGGATCGCCGTTCTCGACGGACTCAACCCCGAAGAGACAGGGAAACGGGGAGCCGTCACGCTCGCCCAGCAGTCCGTCGCACAAGGAGCGCCAGTGGGCCCCGACCCAGTCCGGGGCCGCGCCGGACCCGACACGCCGCTCGAGGGTTCGCTGTGTGTGGAGGCCGCCGACGAGGGGACTCGCCATGGAGCCACGTCGGGACCGGAACAGTATGTGTTCCACGGTCGGTCCGCCCGACCCCGACCCCGACCCCGACCCCGGCGTCGGCTCGCGATCGGTCCGGACGCTATGCCGGCTCCCGGAACCCGCCCGACTCCCGCATCACCCAGACGGTGAGCGCGCCCGCCACGCCCAGACCGGCCGCGAAGACGAACAGGACGGCGTCGGTGCCCGCGGTGGCGACCAACTCCCCGACCACGACGGGCGCGACGAACGACCCCAGCCACCCGGCCACGCTCGCGATGGAGACGGCCGTCCCGGCGGCGGTCGGGTCGACGAACTCGCGGATCGACTGGTACATGAGCCCGATCCCGAGTTGGACGAACACCCCGGCGAGGACGAGCGCCGCGATCAGCACCGCGACCGTCGGGCTGTAGTACATCGCGGCCGCCAGCAGCGTCGCGCCGACGAACGAGGCGGCGAAGACGGGACGTCGCCGCCGGTCCAGCACCGTGTCCGAGAGCCACCCGCCCGTCGGCCGGGAGAGGACCCCGACCGCGGGAAAGAGTGCGACGAACGCCCCGCTCTCGGCCAGCGAGACGCTGAACCGCCTGGTGATGTACGTCGGCATCCACGAGTTGAACGTCATGTAGAGCGAGTAGGCCAGCACCGTGACGACGACGACGGTCCACACGTTCCGGTCCCGCAACACCCGCCCGAGGCCGGCCACCGTTATCGGGTCCGTGGTCGTCCCGTACCGCGAGACGCGCCCGGCCGCGACGTAGAGCCCGATCGACGTCACCAGCACCGCGACGCCGAAGACGGGGAACACCGCCGGCCAGCCGACGACCTCGGCGAGGCGCGGCGTTCCGAGCTGTCCGAGCGCGTACCCGGCCGGATAGCCCGAGATGATCACCGACGTGGCGGTCGCCCGCCGGTCGGCCGGGACCGTGCTGGCGGCGAGGTCGATGCTGAGCACCCACAGCACGAACATCCCGACGCCGGCGAACAGCCGGGACGCGATCAGCCAGGAGACGGACCCCGCGCTCGCGGCGTACATGTCGCCCACGCTGCCCGCGAGGAGCACGATCGCCGCCGCCGGGACCGCCAGGCGGGTCTCGACGCGGTCGAGGTAGATCCCCACGGGGATCCCGATCACCGTCGCCGTGACCTGTGGCATCGAGACGAGCGCGGCGGCGGTAGCCTCCGTCACCCCGAGGTCGTCCATCACCAGCGTCAGGACGCTCGCGGGCGTGATCAGGTACGCGCCGACGAACAGGAGCAACAGCCACCCGGCCGCGACCGTGGCGATCCGCCACGCCGATCCGTCGCCGACGTCGGCCGAACTGTGGTCCACCGTTCCCGCGGATGTTGAGTCGGATCATAACGCTGTCGGTGACGTCGGCGGGCTCGTCGCGTGTGGTGGAGTGACCGATATTTCCGGACGGAGTTCGGCCGAGGAGACAGGTCCGTACCCGTCGGGTAGGTCCTCCTTCGGAGTTCGAGTCCGACGACACGTTCCGATCTCACGAACGACTCGCTGCGCTCGTCGTTGCGAGAGATCAGAAGTGGGTTGGGGCGGATTCGAACCGCCGACTTCCTCCGTGTGAAGGAGGTATCATAACCGGACTAGATCACCAACCCACACACGGCCGTATCCCGGCGCCGGACTTAAGAATTACCTTCCGTCACTCCGCCGTCCGGTAGGCCTCGACGCGCTCGCGGGCGTCGTCGATGGCGACGCGAGCCTCACCCTCGGCGCGCTTCCGGATCTCCAGCAGGTCGGTCTTGATCCCGTCGAGCCGACCCGGCTCGGGCTCGGCCTCCCGCCCGGTCAGCTCGCGGAGTCGCTCCTCGACCGGCGCCAACTCCTCGGCGACGCCGCGCTTGGCCGTCTCGCCCGCCCGCTTCAGGTAATACCGCGCGTCCTCGAAGTGTTTGTTCATATCGGTCGATAGACGATCGGTCGGCATAACCTTTGTGTCCCCTCCGAGACGACAGTGGCGACCGCAATCTTGAAGTGCTTTTAGGCAGACCTAAAGCGTGCGGCGAGAGGTGCCGCGCGGGCGTCTGTCCCAGCCCGGTCGTCCCGCGAGCGGTGGGCACTCGCGGCGACGGCGTTTCTGCGCGAGGCGAGAACAGACCACAGTGCGGCGTCCGGAAGAAAACGGGGCGCGATCGAAGTGACCGAGGGCGATCAGGGATCGACCGGAGAGCGCCGGCGCCGTCCTACAGCAGCGCGGCGGCGCTGTCGGCGACCGAGGAGACGGCGTTGAACCCCGGGAGCATCAGCACCGTCACGACCGCGGCGGCGACGACGGCGGCGTACAGCCCCACCGGGTAGCTCTCGATCTCGAGGCTGCCGTCGGGGTCCTCGATCCACATCGCCCGGACGACCCGGGAGTAGAAGTAGAGGCTCAGAGCGCTGTTGACGATCAGCGACCCGCCGAGCAGCCAGGCGCCGGCGTCGACGGTCCCCATCAGCAGGTAGAACTTCGAGAAGAACCCCCCGCCGACGGGGAGGCCGGCGAGGCTGAACATGAAGACGGTCATGGCGGCACAGGCCAGCGGCGCCTGTCCGGCCAGGCCGTTGTAGTCCTCGAAGGTGCGGCCCACACCCCAGTGTTCGACCAGCGCGACGAACAGGAAGGCGCCGGTGTTCATGAAGCCGTAGACCATGAGGTGGGCCATCCCGGCGCCCAGCACGGCGCCCTGGTCGGCGCCGCCGGTGAGCGCGGCCAGCCCGATCAGCACGTAGCCGGCGTGGCCGACGCTGGAGTATGCCAACATCCGTTTGACGTTCTCCTGGGTGGCGGCCGCGAAGTTGCCGACGAACATCGTCGCGACGGCGACGATCTGGAAGGCGACGACCCAGTCGGCGGCGCCGGCGACTGGGTCGTCGCCTTCC
>CAZMWG010000045.1:0-13445 GCA_964569925.1 uncultured Halobacteriales archaeon
ATCAGGTCGAACCGCGAGATCAGCGCCGGCTCCAGGTCGATCTGCTCGCCGATCGACTCGAACTGGTCGAACCGGCCGTACTTGGGGTTGGCCGCACCCAGCAGCGAACAGCGACTCTTCAGTGTGGCGTTTATTCCTGCCTTGCTGATGCTGATCGAGTTGTGGAGGACCACTCCGGAGCTGACGAACGTGTTCGTCGGCTCCACGGTGAGGTCGTACACGTGATCACAGGCGTGTTCTCCCTCGTTCGGCACGGTCTCAACCGACGAGACACGGTGGTAGCGCAGGTCGAGTCGCTCCTCCAGCTCGTCGATCCGTCGCTCGGCTTCGTCGAGCGCGTCGACGACCGTCCCACGCGCACGACGACCCATCTCTCCCCGTCGCTCCGGATCGTACCCCTCGTCTTCGGCGTAGTGGACGTTACTCGTCGTCATCCCGTCCGTTCGGTCCGCGAGCTGTCGCCCCGACCAGTCTATCGTCTCGCGGAGCGTTGCGAGGTCGGTGACGTCACCGACCCGTTCACGGAGGTCGGCGACCCGTTCGCGCATCGTGGCGACCTCCTCCTCGACCGTCTCCCGACGAACCCCGTACCGCTCGTCGACGTTCGGTCTGTACTTGCCCGTCAGACCGAGTCCCAGTAGCTTTCGGAGACTTCGGATCTCCTCGGCCGCGCTCGGCGGTAGGACGTCGTGGTGGCGGGGCGTGTCGTTGCTCCGTTCGACGAACTCCACCGCGTCCCCGTGCCGATCGTCCTCCGGATCGACGACCGCTTCGACGAACCGTTCGGTCGAGTCCCCCGTGACGTAGGTCTTCCACGAGTCCTCGGTCTTCGAGTGGTGGATCCGGGAGGCGACGCCGATCTTCGCGAGGGCGTCGGCGTAGTCTCTCGCCAGCCGTTCCGAGGCGGTCGAGAACGACATCGCCTCCGACTCCACCCCGCCGTCGCCGGCGAACGCACCGACGAGGAACCGCCTGATGACCTCCTCGGACGCGCCGAGGACGGCGTCGGGGATCCGTTTGTCCCGGGCAGTGTGCATCAGCGCGGGGAAGTTCGACTCGAACCACCGGTACAGCACCGTCGACACCCAGCACTGTGTCACCGTCCCGGCCTCGTTCACCGTGTCGGTGCTCCCGATACCGAACGTCGACTGCATGAGCGAGGCCATCCGGTCGAGCAGCCGCTCGTCCTGGTTCGAGAAGCCGATCTCGTGTACCGACCCGGCGTACGAGTGGCCTTCCGCGGTCAACAGCCCCAGGATCTCCCCGAGTTCGGGCGTCATCCCGTCGGGCAGTCGGAGCTCTTTCTCCCGACCGCTCGCCGTCTCACCGGCCAGTCCGACGCCGCTCGTCGAGTTCGGTAGCTTCCGGGGGGCCGGAACGAACGTCCCGGCCTCCACCTCCGTCGCCGGCACGGTCTCGATCCCGTCGCCGACGTCGACGAAGGTCGGATGTTCGGGCGTCACGACGACCTCACGACCGTTCGAGAACTCGATCCGGACGAACTCCTCCGGGGCCTCGTGGCGGCTGATCCGATCGACGTCCGTCTTGATCGTCTCTCCGGTCTCCGTGTCGGTCGTGTGAACTCTGACGTCGTCCACCGGCAGTATCTCGCAGTCGACCCCGTCGACGACCTCGTCCGCCTCGGACATCCGCCGGTCGACGAACTCGCCGATCTCGACGCGACGCCCGTCGGCGAGCAACACCTCCGTGTCCGGGTGGTAGGACTGCTGTTCCAGCGCCTGATGCATCGCCGACCTGTCCTCCGGACTCATCTTGTCGAGTTCGTCCACCGCGGCGATCCCCTGATCGGCCAGAACGAGCGCGCCAGCCTCCAGCGTCCACTGTTGGCCGTCACCGAAGTCGTCCCTCACGGCCGCCGCGGTGTTGTGGGTCACGACACCGTTCCCCACGAAGTTGTGGGTCCCGGGGACCGTCAGGTCGAACACTTCCTTCTCGCCGGTGTCCTCCACCGTGACGACCTCGTCCCAGCGCAGATCGGCTTCGACGGCCTCGTCGACGAGCGGCTCCGCGGAGCCGAGGCCGACGTCTCGCAACGTCGACCGGACACGCTCCCGGCCGGGGTGGTCACCTCGGTTGACGTTCTGGTGGTACTGCCCGACGGGACCCTCGGCGGCCGAGAGCGCGGGTCCCACGGGGACCTTCTCCCGCTGACGTCGCTCCTCGCGGACGATCCCTTCCAGCGCCGCCCGCTTCTCCGCGGCCCCGAAGCCGATCGCTTCGGCGTACCGGTCGATGTCGGCGCCGTATATCTCGACGTGGTGCTGGACGTGTTTCGACTCTGTCGTCTGCCCGTCGGCGAGCTCGTAGGTTCCACGCCGGTCCCGTTCGCGGACGGTGGCACGCACGCCGTAGGTCTCGAGCATCGACCGGACCTGCCGGGCGAGCTTCTCACTGATCGTCGACATGAGGACGCTCGGGCCGCCGTCGTCGCGCGCGGAGACTGAGCCGTCGGCGTCCATCAGTCCTCGCAGGAACGCGTCGGCGTGTTCAGCCGTCGTGAGTCGCGGATCCAGTGACAACTGGTCCCTGGGCGTCTCCATCCCGGCGTTGGCGAACAGCCGAGCGATCGTCGCGCTGCCGACGCGGACGCAGGGAACCCTGTCCTCCTGGCGCTCGATCTCCGGACGCTTGTCGAACTTCTCGTCGAAGACGTCGGCGGCACGCTCGAGCAGTTCCTCGTCACCGTTGGAGATCCGGACCGTCCCGCGGTTGCCGCCGCGGCGATCGAGCCTGATGTCCCCGTCGCCGAAGACGAGTCCCAGCAGATACAGCAGGTCCTCGTCGAACACCTCCGGGATCGTGACGCTCTCGCCGTGTCGGAGCATCGCCCGCTCGAACTCGACGTCCTCGCGGTCCGCTCCGATCGCATGGAGCATCCGGTCCACCTTCCCGATCGGGACGTGACGGTGCCGCACGTGCGAGTAGAGGAAGTCCTCCGAGAGGTCGAGGGCGTCCGCCGCGTCGCGTAACGTTCCGAACGCCTCGGTCAGCCCCTCACGCAGGAACCGCACGCTCTCGTCGGTGAGCGTGAGCTTCTCGCTCGTCAACTCCAGGAACTCCCGAACCGGGACCGTCGAACGGTCGGGATCGTCGTACTTCGGGACGGCGACGTAGTCGCCCTGTCGGACCTCAGACACCGGCCGCCACTCGATCTCGGTCCCGTCACAGACGAGCACCGGGGTGTTCGTCGACGCCTCCAGTGACTTCCCGTGGTTCGTCTCGATCCGTCTGCACGACTTTTCGGGCATCCGCCAGACGTGTGAGGAGGACGTTCCGACCATCTCGCCCGCCTCGCGGTCGAACGTCCGAACGGGGACGCTCCGCGGTGCTCTCGTCTCGGTGTCGACCGGCTCCGGGAGGTCCTGTTCGACGATGTCACGTATCTCGCGGAACCCGTCGTCCGTGTGGACGAGCGTGTCGCCGGCGACACAGAGTCCCGCGGAGGAGGATCCCTTCCCCGACGTGTAGATCGATCTCGGCGCGATGTTCTCGATGTACGACAGGATCTGGGAGTTGTGAGAGACCAGACCGTTCGAGACGTAGCTGTGTGTCCCCTCGACCTCGAGGTCGTAGACCCACTCCTCGTCGTGGTCGATCGGCTCGATCGAGACGATGGGATCCCGGCCCACGTCGCCGGTCGGTCCGGCGGGCCGATCGACGCCCGCGCGTCCGTCCGGCGCCGTCCCGACCCGGTCCGTCGACACGCCCCCGGAACGCCGGGCCTCCCCGCCGTCGGGGAGCGCCTTCCCGCGTTCGTGCTCGCCGCTCGTGGTCGCGACGGGATCGCCCCGCTCCAGCGAGTCGGCGGGGACCGCCCGAACCGCCCCGTCACGGTGGACGAACAGCGGGTGTGAGGGTGTCACGTCGATCTCGCGCCCGCCCGCGGTCCGGATCCGGTAGAGCCGGTCGGGCGCCTCCCGTTTCCACACCTTCGTCGCGCGCCGCGGCTCGATCCCCCCGGTCTCGTCCAGCGACGGCACCGCGACGTCGGCGTGGTCCCAGACGCCGTCGTCGATCGGCTTCGGGTCCTCGAGGTTCCGTTCCACGAGTTCCCGGATCGGCACCGCGGAGCCGTCGGCGAGGCGGACGTCCGTGTCCCCGCGGACACACTTCCCGGTGCCGGGGTCCCCGATCAGCAGCATGTGGAGGTCGCCACGGATCCGCGAGCCGTCCGGGAGGTGTTTCGTGACCCCGGAGAACAGTTGGAGGATGATGGCCGTCTTGGCCTGCTCGTAGCCGTAGATCGAGGGGGCGATGGCCCCGACCATCCGCTCGTAGATGTCCGGTTCGTTGGAGAGTTCGACGATCTCGCGTTTGTCCTCGTCGGTGATCTCCATCTCCTCGAACTGTTCGTCCTCGATCTCGACGTTCATGCCGTCCATGTAGACGTCGAACATCGGGGACTGCTCGCGATCGTTGCCCCGCTGGTCGAGTTTGAGCACCCCGGTGACGGTGACGTGGTCGCCGGCGGTCACCTCGCCGGTGATGTCGTCCTCGATGTTGACGTCGATCGCCTGCGGGGTCTCGCCGCCGCGCAACCCCTCTGGGGACTCCTGGACGCGGATCTTCTGGGCGTCGACGAACTCCGACTGGTCCATGTTCAGCCGGAACGGTCCCTGTCGCTCACACCCCTGACACTCGTGGGGCTCCTGGAAGTCGCCGTCGACCTGCGGCATCCGGGTGAGCGTCCCACAGCGCTGACACTCGAAGGCCGCCGTCGTCACCTTCGGCCTGACGTCGGTCGCCTTCCGGACGATGCCGGTCACCGACAGCAGGTTGCCGTGGTGCTCGTGGCGGATGTCGCGGATGTCCGTCGACGACGGGAGATTGTGCAGGCGGACGTGGGCCTGTCCCAGCGAGACGTCCACCGGGAGGTCGTACAGTCGCAGGGCCTCCTCGGCGTACTCGCGGAGCTGTTCGGGCTTGGTGCGGAAGTCGTCGGCCAGTTCCGGGTCGTAGCGGTACAGCTCCTGCCAGTCGACCTCCAGGGACTTGCGCTCGGTGGGGTACTTCTGGGCGAGGTCACCGATCTCGTTGCGGTAGTAGTCGCGGTAGAACTCCTCGAAGTCGTCGATGAGCTCGGTGTTCTCGGCGCGGGCCATTCGGTGGCCCGAGGTAGGGACCCGCTCGGTGAAGAACCTTAGCACGGCGGACCGGAAGTGGACGCGATCCCCGCCGCTCCGGACCTCCGCAGGCAGGCCGGCGCCGACCCGCGGGCTCAGGTCAGCCGGTCCCGCCGCGCCGCGAGTTCGTACTCCCCGGCCGGGTTGACCGTCGTCCCGCTCCCTCCGTCGTCGACCCGCAGCGAGATCCGCTCGTCGAACTCGTCGTCGGCCACGAGGTAGGCCGTCCCGCGCTCGCTACAGTACACCAGGTGGTAGTCGACGGCCGTGTGACCGTTCGTCCCGGAAGGAACGAAACGAATGCGACCCTCACTCGGCCGTGCTGACGCCGCGACGAGGCCCAGGAGTTCACCGTCCGAGCGCTCGACGACGAAGTCGTACGGTCGATCGGCCAGCGTCCGCGCCGCCCGTACGTCCTGCTCGACGAGCGCCCGGGCGGCGGCACGGACTACCGAGTGTCGTCCGGCGGGAGTCCGCTCGCTCGGCTCCGGGGGCCACCGTTCGTCGAGTTCGCACTCCTCCGCCCGGTTGATCGACGCGTCGTGCTGGTCGGGTGGCGCGACACGGACTCCCGCGAGCGGTCGAACTCGTTCTCCGCGACGAGGTACGTCGTTCCGGTCCCGTGGACGTACACTGCGAAGTAGTCCACGTCGCCGTCGTACCCTTCGTAGGTGTTACCTGTCGAGTTGGTGTGCTGTGACGTCCCGTGAAACTCGACGGTCCCGTCGACGAGTCGGCCGGTCTCGATCCGGACCCGAAGTAGATCGCCCTCCGGTGTCTCGACGACGACGTCGTACCGCTCGTCGTCACCGAACGGCCTGGAGACCGATCTCTCGCGGCGGACGAACTCCGTTATCACGGCCGCTTCGGAGAGGTCCCCCTTCCGGTGTGACTCCATGTCGCCCGCTGTCCCTTTCTGCCCGGAAAACCTGTGTACGGTACTCCGACGTGGAGTGGGATCGCCCGGATTTGAACCAGGGGTACAGCGTCCCAAACGCTGAAGGTTGCCAAGCTACCCCACGATCCCTCACTCCGCATCTCTTCATCACCCCGACGCGGAGGTAAGCGTTTCGCCACGCCCCGACCCCGGACGGTCGGACGGGAGACCGAGTGTCGCCGCGGTTCGGCCCGGAGCGGGCGTCTCCGGGCGACGAGGCGGCGCCCGCGAGCGTTTTCGGAAGCGCCCCGACAAAGACTAAGTGTGCAGCGCGCCGCGGTGAAAGTGATGAGCGACGACCCGGAGGAGGGGATGCTCTCCTGGGACGAGTCCGTCTTCCGGGACGAGCACGTCTTCGAGATCGACCACGTGCCGGAGACGTTCTCCCACCGGGAGAGTCAGATGGAGAGCCTGAAGTACGCGTTGCGGCCGGCGGTGCGGGGGTCGCGGCCGCTGAACGTGATCGCGCGCGGGCCGCCGGGGACGGGCAAGACGACGGCGGTCCAGATCCTGTTCGACGAACTGCGCGCACAGACGGAGGTGCAGGCGGTGCGGGTCAACTGTCAGGTGGACTCGACGCGGTACGCGGTGTTCTCGCGGCTGTTCGCGGAGATATTCGAGTACGAACCGCCGTCCTCGGGGATCTCGTTCAAGAAGCTGTTCTCACAGATCACCGACCGGCTGGTCGACGACGACGAGGTGCTGGTGGTGGCGCTCGACGACGTCAACTACCTGTTCTACGAGTCGGAGGCCTCGGACACGCTGTACTCGCTGCTGCGGGCCCACGAGGCCCACAGCGGCGCGAAGATCGGCGTGATCGGCGTCTCCTCGGACCTGGACCTCGACGTGATCGAGTCGCTTGACACCCGGGTCCAGAGCGTCTTCCGGCCCGAGGAGGTGTACTTCAACAAGTACGACGAGCCGGAGATCGTCGACATCCTGCGGGCACGCGCACGGCGGGGCTTCCACGACGACGTCGTCGGGCCGGGGATCCTCGACCGGGTGGCCGAACTCACCGCCGAACAGGGCGGCGATCTGCGGGTCGGCATCGACCTGCTGCGCCGGGCGGGGATGAACGCGGAGATGCGGGCCTCCCGGACCGTCGAGCGCACGGACGTCGAGGCGGCCTACGACAAGTCGAAGTACGTCCACCTCTCGCGGCGGCTCCGGGAACTCTCGGACTCCGAGAGTGCCCTGGTGTCGGTGATCGCCGACCACGACGGGAAGAAGGCCGGCGACATCTACGAGGCCTTCCAGGAGGAGACCGGGCTGGGCTACACCCGCTACTCGGAGATCATCAACAAGCTCGACCAACTGGGGATCATCGACGCGACCTACACGGACGTCGAGGGGCGGGGCCGCTCGCGGGAGCTGACCCTGGCATACGACGCCGAGGCGGTCCGGGACCGGCTGTAGTCCCCGACCGGCCGTCCCGGACCGACCGTCGCCTCGGACCGGTCAGCGTCTCCGACCGGTCGTCACCCCCAGACCGATCGAGCGTTCCGCCGGCGGCTCAGACCAGGTCGGAGACGGTCTTCTCGGCCCACCGGACGGCGAACTCGGCGCCGTACTCCCGGTAGGCGTCGGTGTCCAGCGCGGCGAAGGGGGCGGGCAGGTCGAGGTCGTGCTTGACGCCGCTACAGGCCAGTTCGGCGGCCGCCGGGAACGCCGTCTCCCCGCGGGCCAGTTCGCCGGCGAGCCCGTCGAGCCGCGGCGCCAGCCGCTCGCCGGCGTCGACCCACGCCGCGTGGAGGGCGGGCAAGTCCCCCTCCCACCCGGCGAACGTCTCCCGGGCGGCGAGCCCGCGGTACGCGCCGAGACAGGCCGCCGCCAGCTGGTAGACGCCGGCGCCGTCGAGGTCGCCGGTCGCGTCCGCGAACGCGCGGTACTCCTCGCGGAAGAAGCCCAGGAACCGTTCGGGGTCGCCGGAGCCGGCGGCGACGAGCGCCTCGGCGACGAGGAAGTCGACGAAGGCGTCGGGCGACCCCTCGACGCGGGGCTTGACGATCACCGTCGGCGGGGTGGTCTGGCGGGTCCAGGCCACCGCGCCGTCACCCGGCGCGCCGATCGTCAGTTCGTCGCCGACCAGCCGGACGAGCGGGTCGGGGGCGTCGGCGGGGAGCCACTCGGCGCGGTAGTCGGCGAGGTCGAAGCCGTCGACCAAGAGCGCCAGCTCCTCGGCGACCGCGGGGTCGAGCGTCTCGAAGTCCCGGGCTGCGTCGAGGACCAGCGCGCCGGGGGCGTGGCGCTCCCGGACCGTCTCGAGTTCGTCGCCCAGCGAGCGTTCCGTGAACATCAGGCCGCCCCGATCACGGCGAGGTTGACGACGAGCGCGATCGAGAGCAGCGCCGACAGACCGATCGTTCCGAGGACGATCTTCGTGGCCGTGCTCATGGCTCGGTCTCGTCCGGCTCCGGTGATAAACGTTCAGTGTTCGCGCCCGACGACGAGGGGTTCCGACCCGAAAACGGTAGGTCCGGGCCCGCCGGAGTACGACCGTGACAGTCGTCGGGCTGGACGACACGGACTCCCGCGAGCGGGGGATGTGCACCACCTACGTCGCGGCCGACCTGGCCGAGGCGATCACGGCCGCGGGCGGGGCGGTAGAGCGGACGCTCCTCGTCCGCTGTAACCCGGCGGTCGAGCACAAGACCCGGGGCAACGCCGCGCTGGCGGTCCACTGTGACCTCCCGCCCGACGAGACGCTCGCGCTGGCCCGCGACCGCCTCGACCTGGCCGCGACGGCCGACCCCGAGACCAACCCGGGGGTCGTCGTCGCGCCGGGCGCGCCCGCGCCGGTTCCGGAGCCCGTCGCCGAACACGCCTGCGGGGCCGTCCGGGACCTGCTGGACCTCGACGCGACCCGCGGCCGGATCCCCGCGGACTACCGCACGGCGGAGGCGGGGACGGGCCGCGGACTCGTCGGCGCGCTGGCGGCCGTCGGCGCGTGGGCCGCCTTCGACGAGTGGACCCACGAGCGGATCGCCTACCGCGAGCGCGAGCGCTGGGGGACCGAGCGGACGGTCGACGGAGACTCCGTCCGCCGGGCCGCCGCCGACGCCTACCCGACCGTCTGGGACACCGTCGACCGGGCGTCGGGCTACCCGGTCTGTGTCCCGCGGACCCCCTGCCCGGTGCTGTACGGGATCCGCGGCGATGACCCGGCGGCCGTCGAGCGGGTCGCCGACCGGATCGAGAGCGAACCCGTCTCGCGGGCACGCACGTTCCACACCAACCAGGGGACCGACGCACACCTGCGCCCGATCGACCGGCTCGCCGACGTGGTCGACGGCCGGGCCTACCGCGTCACCGGCGAGGTCGTCGACGGACCCGAGACGCGCGCGGGGGGTCACGTCTTCCTCCGGATCGACGACGAGACCGCCGAGACCGACTGCGCGGCGTTCGAGCCGACCAAGCGGTTCCGCGACCGCGTCCGGGCGCTGCGGACCGGCGACCGCGTGACCGTCTGTGGCGAGGCGAGCGACGGGACGATCAAGCTGGAGAAGTTCGCCGTCCGGGAGCTCGTCCGCACGGAGAAGACGAATCCGACCTGTCCGGAGTGTGGTCGCTCGATGGAGAGCGCCGGCCGCGGGCAGGGGTACCGGTGTCGGGACTGCGCGAGGAGCGCCGACGGGCCCGCCCGGCGGGAACTCGACCGCGACCTGGAGCGGGGCTGGTACGAGGTGCCGCCGGTCGCCCGCCGGCACGTGGCCAAGCCGCTGGTCCGGGGCGGGTTCGACGCGCCGACCCACCCCGAGCGGTAGCGGCGGATCCCGCGGGGAGTCGGCGCGGCGGGGAGTGGAGGAGACTGACAGAGACGGGGAGCGACGGGGAGTAGGGAGAGGACAGCGACGAAGCGGAACGGACGGACGACGACGAGGAGCGACGGGGGCGGGCGGTCAGGCGTCGAGCAGTTCGACGAGGTTCCCCTCCGGGTCGCGGACGAACAGGATCCGGGTCCCGCTGCCGGTCGTCCGGGGCTCGGAGAGGGTCTCGGCGTCCTCGGGTAGTTCCTCGAAAGCGGCGTCGACGTCGGGGACGGCGAGGCCGACGTGGGCGGCGCCGGGGCGGTTCAGCGTCGGCTCGTCGACGGGTTCGCCCTCGGAGTCGTACTCGACGAGTTCGACGCGGGTGTCTCCCTCGCTCGCGGCGAGGTGGGCGAAGCGACCGCTCGCGCCGGCCACGTCGACCGCGTCGGCGAAGGCCTCGCCCTCGACGGCGAACCGGTCGACGACGGTCAGCCCGAGCGCGTCGCGGTAGAACTCGACGGTCCGATCCAGGTCCCGGACGGTGATCCCGACGTGGTGTGCCGTGGCGTCCATACCGGCGGGCGTGCCCGACGAGACGAAAGGGTGCCGGTCGGTCACTTCCCGATGCCGGTCAGCGCGACGACGACGTCCTCGTCGTCTGTGATCTCGCCGGCGGCGCGCAGTCGCTCCAGGGCCGCCGGCGCGACCGCACAGGTCGGCTCGACCTGGAACCCCCGTTCGGCCAGCGCCGCCCGGTTCTCGGCGGTCGCGTCGGCGTCGACCGCGACGGCGGTGCCGCCGGTCGAGCGGATCGCCTCGATCACCTGCCCCCGGCGGGCCGGCCCGCGCACCTGGATCCCGTCGGCGGCGTCGTTGTCGCCGGCGGCCGCGGCCTCGCCCCGCAGTTCGGCGACGATCGGCGCGACGCCGGCGGCCTGCGCGCCGACGATCCGCGGGACCGCGTCGATCCAGCCCGCATCGGAGAGCGCCCGGAACCCCCGGTAGGCGCCCAGCAGCAGCGTCCCGTGGCCCAGCGGCGTCAGGAAGACGTCGGGTGCCGACCACCCCCGCTGGGCGGCGACCTCGACCGCGACGGTCGCGGTGCCGGCGAAGAAGGCGGGCTGCCAGGCGTGGCTGGCGTACCAGCCGTCGCCGCCCGCGACGGCCTCGTGGCAGGCCTCGGTGACCGCCCGCCGGTCGCCCTCGACGGGGACCACCTCGGCGCCGGTCCGCTCGATCATCGCCAGCTTTCCGGACTTGGCGTCCGCCGGGACGTACACCGTGGCGTCGATCCCCGCCCGGGCGGCGTAGGTGGCGATCGCCGCGCCGGCGTTGCCCGAGGAGTCCTCGATCACCCGGTCGACGCCCAGTTCGGCGGCCTGAGACACCGTCGCGGCCGCGCCGCGGTCCTTGAAACTGCCCGTCGGGAAGCAGGACTCGAGTTTCATCGCGGTGTTCCGGTACCGTGAGTCGACCAGCGGCGTCCACCCCTCGCCCAGCGAGACGTGTCGGTCGACGGGCAACAGGTCGGGCACCGCCCACAGCCCCCGGTCCCGGTCGAGGTGGTCCGGCGGGTCGCCCGCCGGGACGAGGTCGGCGTCGAACTCCAGGGGACCGCCACAGTCACAGCGCCACGGGCCGTCGGCGGGGTGATCGCGGCCACAGTCCGCGCAGTGGTACATACCCGCCCGCTGGGCCGGGGGAGTAAAGAACGACCCGACGGAGGGACGGCCCGCCGACGCTCAGCCCAGGATCTCGAAGGCGGCCGCGAGTCGCGGCCGAGCCAGGTCCCGCAGCGGCCCCCCGGAGAGGGTCTCGGGGTCCCGGAACCCCGCCGCGGCGGCGTCGGAGCCGGCGACCGGATCGCCCTCGGTCAGTGCCCGCGGGACGGCGTAGTCGACGGCGAGATACCCCTTCCCGTCGGTGACGCTGAACGTGGTCCCGGCCAGCCGGAGGTCGTCGGGGTCGACGGCGACGCCGGTCTCCTCGGCCAGTTCGCGGGCGGCGCCGACGGCGGGGGGTTCGTCGTACTCCAGGTGGCCGCCGGGGACCGCCCACAGCCCGCGGTCGGGGGCGACGCCGCGCTCGACCAGCAACACCCGGTCGCCGTCGACGACGGTCACGCTGGCGCCCGGCGCGGCGTTGCGGAAGACGAACTCGCCACACGAGGGACAGAACGATCGCTCACGCTCGTCGTGCTCGCGGTGCTCGGTCGCCGTCCCGCAGGTCGGACAGAAGCGAGCCTCGTAGGTGGTCACGGACCACCGGAGGGCGTGTAGGGAGGTATCGGTACCGGAAACCGGTTCCGGCGAGGGAAGGAGGCGGCGACGAGGGTTGCGGAGCTCGAGCGGGACGGCCGTAGAGGTGCTGCGTCGCGGTCGTGGAGACGGAAGCGGAGGCGGAGCGGCAGCGGCGGCGATCGCGGAGGCGGAGCGGTCGCGGAAGCGAGCCAGCGTGCCGCGGCGCTCGCACCGCGGTTTCACCGGCTGAGCGGCCCGTGGGCCGCTCAGCCGGCTTTTTTGATCCAGATTTTTTCGGGTGGGGGTGGCCTGGCGGCCACCCCCACCCGAAAAAAGGTGGTCTCAGAAGGAGTCGATGTCCGTCCCGACAGAACAGACGTACTCGCCGGTGGCGACCTGGGGGAGCCGACGGGAGCGCCAGAGGATGCCCGAGGAGTCGGCCGAGACGGAGCGTTTCCGGCCGCCGAAGACGTCGGTGACGACGAACAGGGTGTCCCCGCGGGTGACCCGGTCGCCCAGATCGGGCTCGATCGTGACGAGCCCGCCGGCGGGGGCGCCGTACTGCTCGAAGCCGCTGGCGCGGGTCTGTGCGCGGACGGTGGGCTCCTCCTCGAGGAAGCCGTAGTAGGAGAGCACGTTGTAGACTCCCTGGACACCGATCTCGATGGAGGTCTCGTCCCAGCCGACACAGCCGCCCAGTTCGGGGTCGATCGTGGGGATGCCCTCGTCGGGGGCGGCGCGGGCGAGTTGGCCGTCGGGGCCTTTCTGGTCGAGGACGTAGCCGGTGTTGAACACCTTGGCCAGTTCGAGACAGTCGTCGTGCAGCCGGTGGCGGGGGCCACACCGGACCCGACACTCGTTGATCATCCGCGAGGTCGACCCCTGGTGGAGGTCCAGCGCGACGTCGGCGCGGGTGGCGGCGTCGAAGGTGGCCGCGGCGATGCGCTCGCTGGAGGTGCCCGAGGGGTCGCCCGGGTAGGCGCGGTTGAGCTTCGTGTCGTCGATCGGGTTGCGGTGCTCGGCCACCTGGAAGGCGTGGTAGTTGACCACGCCGACGACGAGGATCGTGCCGGATATCTCCGCGGGGTCGAGCGTCGGGAGCAGCCGCTGGAGCACCCCGACGCCGTTGAGTTCGTCGCCGTCGCTGGCCGCTTGGAGATAGAGCGTCCGACCGGAGTCGGCACCGTTCACGACCGCGACGGGGAGCCCGACGGCGCTGCCGTCGCGGGTCTCGCCCACCTCGAGCCGACCGGTGTCGATCTCCCCGGGGGCGGCCGTCGCCGAACCGAGGGTTACCATTGCTCCACGTTGTGGGTCGCGTCCCTTTACGGGTTCGGTCTCCGGCGAGGCCAGCCGGGCCGCTCGGGGCGGGATC
>CAZMWG010000045.1:13545-20250 GCA_964569925.1 uncultured Halobacteriales archaeon
TCCCTTTACGGGTTCGGTCTCCGGCGAGGCCAGCCGGGCCGCTCGGGGCGGGATCGGCGGTCGTCCGGCGGCGGTCTCGCGCCGTCCGGACCCGCCCGCGGGTCGCGATCGGGATACTCATGTCGGGGCCGATACAACGGGCGGTCGTGTCCGAGGACGTCTCGCCGCGGGCGAACCTGGTCGAGGCTCTGCAGGTGCGGCGCAACGCGCGCCGCGGGGCCGCCGTCGGGGTCGCCGTCGCGGTCGCGGTGTTCGTGTTCTTCGTGGTCGTGCCCGGGAGTACGCGGCCGGCGTACCTCTACGTGGCGCTGGCGTTCGTGCTGGCGATGTCGGTGACCGGGCTGGCGACGGCGGTGTTCGTCGCGGTCCGGGCGGCCAGGCTCGCCCGGGAGTGACGATCGATCGACGCCGGAAGGCGGGCAGGACAGAGGCCCCGGAGACGCCCGCCGACCCCGTTCAGTACGGATCGACCAGCGCCGCGAGCCGGTCCGTGCTCCGGGGGGTCCCCGTCGCCAGGAGGACGTCGCCGACGGCCAGACGGGTGTCGGGGCCGGGCGAGACCACCCACCCCTCGTCGTCGGCCCGCTCGCCGCGGCGGACGGCGACGACGCGGGCGCCGGTCTCGCTCTCGACGGCGAGGTCGCCGATCGTCCGCCCGGCGGCGGGTCCCTCGGCGACGGTGAGTCGCACGATCACCTCCTCGGAGGCGCCGACGGCCTCGGCGACGACGGGGTGTGCCGACAGTCCCCGCAGGACCCCCTCGCTGATCTCCAGGGCGGCGTCGGAGATCTCCTCGGTCGCCGCGGCCAGACGGACCAGGCCCCGGAGCGACACCGGATCGTCGACGCGGGCGGCCGCCCGGAGGACCCAGGCCTCGAAGCGGGACTGCAGCGCGTCGACCTCGGCCTCCAGTTCGAGCACCTCCCCGGCGACGCCGTCGCTGTCGAACAGGACGGCGCCGTAGGCAAGATCGACGGCCAGCTCCGCCATGTCCTTCATCAGGACGATCGAGTCGACCGCCCGCTCTAAGTCGGGTAGCTCCGGGTCGGGGACCGACGGCGGGGCGTACGGCTCGCCGGTGACCTCGGGGTGGACGGCCGCGAGACCGTCCTCGGGGCCACGCAGGAGCAGCGTGTCGCCGGTGCGGACGGTCGCGTCGGCGCCGGGATCGAGCAGCCAGTCGCCGGCCCGGCGGACGGCGACGACGCGGACGCCGGTCTCCGTCTCGACGTCGGCCTCGCCCAGCGTCCGGCCGACCAGCGGGGCGTCGGCGGTCGCCGTCGCGGCGACGACCGTCTCGACGGCCTCCGGGAGCGTGGCCCGCATCGCCTCGGGGAGCCCGACCTCCGAGAGGACGATCCCGGCGATGTCGCCCGCGGCGTTCGAGATCTTCTCGGCGGCCCCGACCATCCCCAACACGGGCGCGAGCGTCTCGGCGTCCTCCGGGCTCCGACAGGCGAGCATGACGCTCATCCGGGCGCGCAACTGGAGGACGTCCATCTGCTCCTCCAGGGCGAGCACCTCGGCGGCCACGGCCTCGTCGCCGAGCAACACCGCCGAGTACGACAGATCGACGAGCAGCTCCGCGGTGTCTTTCATCTCGGCCAGCAGCGCCTTCACGTCGACCGGCTCGTAGGCCACCTTGTCGGCCATACTGTCGTTCCGAGGAGGCCGTACAAAAGTGTTGTCCGGCAGGAGTGGACACTCGTACGGTTTGTGTCTCTCTCGTCGACGAACGTTTCGATACGGCCGCCGTGAGCGGACGACGGCGGGGGACGAACGACAACCCTTTTGCCGCCGGTGGGTCATCCCCGAGGTATGGTCGACGACCTGAACAAGGGGCTGGAGGGGGTGCTCGCCGACGAGTCCACGCTGAGTCGCATCGACGGCGACGCCGGAGAGCTCGTCTACCGGGGCTACGCCATCGAGGAGCTGGCCCGGGAGGCGAGCTACGAGGAGGTGCTCTACCTGCTGTGGCACGGGGAGTTGCCCGACCGGGCGGAGCTGTCGTCGTTCACCGGGTCGATGACGGCCGAGCGCGGGGTCGACGAGGAGTGTCTGGAGGTCGTGCGGCGGCTGGCCGCGGCCGACGAGAACCCGATGGCGGCGCTCCGGACGGCGGTCTCGTCGCTGTCGGCGTTCGACCCCGAGAGCGACAGCGAGGCGGGCGACCGGGAGGCGACGCTCGCGCGGGGGCGCCGGATCACGGCCAAGCTCCCGACGCTGCTGGCGGCGCTGGCCCGCTTCCGCGACGGCGAGGAGCCCGTCGAGCCCCGCGAGGACCTCTCTCACGCCGCGAACTTCCTCTACATGCTCAACGGCGAGGAGCCCGACGACGTGCTCGCGGAGACGTTCGACATGGCGCTGGTCCTGCACGCGGACCACGGGCTCAACGCCTCGACGTTCTCCGCGATCGTCACCGCCTCGACGATGGCGGACATCCACTCGGCGGTTACCTCTGCGATCGGGACGCTGAAGGGGCCGCTGCACGGCGGCGCCAACCAGGACGTCATGCGGATGCTCCAGGAGATCGACGCCGCCGAGGCCGACCCCCTCGACTGGGTGGAGAGTGCCCTGGAGGAAGGCCGCCGGATCGCCGGCTTCGGCCACCGCGTCTACAACGTCAAGGACCCCCGCGCCCGCATCCTCGGCGCCGAGTCCAAGCGCCTGGGCGAGGCCGCCGGCTCCACGAAGTGGTACGAGATATCCACCACAATCGAGGAGTACGTCCGCGAACAGAAGGGACTGGCCCCGAACGTCGACTTCTACTCCGCCTCCACCTACTACCAGATGGGGATCCCCATCGACCTCTACACCCCGATCTTCGCCATGTCCCGCGCCGGCGGCTGGATCGCTCACGTCATCGAGTACACCGAGAGCAACCGGCTCGTCCGGCCGCGGGCCCGGTACGTCGGCCCCGAGGACCGCGAGTTCCCGCCGATCGACGAGCGGTAGGCCGTCCGGAATCGTCGGCCCCGTTCCACCCGAAACGCGGGGGTGTCACGGACTCACGAACCCGCCCGAAGACGGGCGTCGTACGCGTGTCTGACACGTTCCGCAGGCCGATTACACTTTCACCGCGGTCTCGCCGAGTTTAAGTTCCCTCCCGCCGTCGGTGCGAGTGGAGTCACACGCTCCACTTCGTTCCCCTTCACGTCACACTCTCGAGCGACGGCTCCTCCGGGAGACGCTTCCCCGGGAGCCGCGATCCTCGCCGCCGTCGACGGGCCCCGGCCCCCGGACCTTTCTCCCCCGCCGGCCTAGCCCGCCCATGCTCTCGCTGTCGGACGTGCTGGCGGCGCGGGACCGAGTGGCCGAGACGAGCCGGCACACGCCACTCGAGTACTCTCACACCTTCTCGTCGATGACCGGCGCGTCGGTCCACCCGAAGCTGGAGCTGTTCCAGCGGACGGGCTCGTTCAAGATCCGCGGGGCGACCAACCGGATCGCGACGCTGACCGACGCGGAGCGTGCGGCCGGCGTCGTCACCGCCAGCGCCGGCAACCACGCACAGGGGGTGGCGCTCGCGGCCGACCGGATCGGCGTCGACGCGACGATCGTGATGCCCGAACACGCGCCGGTCGCGAAGGTCGACGCGACCCGCAGCTACGGCGGCCGGGTGGTGTTGCACGGCCGTGACTACGACGCGGCGGCCGAGCGAGCCCGCGAGATCGAGCGCGAGGAGGACCGCACCTACGTCCACGCGTTCGACGACGAGGCGGTGATGGCCGGCCAGGGGACGATCGGGCTGGAGATCCACGAGGACCTCCCGGAGGTCGACACCGTGGTGGTCCCGGTCGGCGGCGGCGGGCTGATCGCCGGGATCGCGACGGCGCTGAAGGGTCGGGACCCGTCGATCCGCGTGGTCGGGGTCCAGGCCGAGGGCGCGGCGAGCCTCCCGGCGTCGCTGGAACGCGGCGAGGTCGTCGAGCGGGAGTCGACCGAGACGATCGCCGACGGGATCGCCACCCGGAAGGTCGGCGAGCGGCCGTTCGCGGTGATCCGCGAGCGGGTCGACGAGGTGGTGACGGTGACCGACGGGGAGATCGCCGTCGCCCTGACGACGCTGCTGGAGCGGGGCAAGACCCTGGCGGAGGGCGCCGGCGCGGTCGCGCTGGCGGCCGTCTTGGAGGGACGGTTCGACTACGCCGCGGACGAGCGGATCGTGCCGGCGCTGTGTGGGGGCAACATCGACCTCAACCTGCTGACGAACGTGATCCTGCGCGGGCTGAGCGAGACCGGCCGCTACCTGAAGATCCGGACCGTCCTGAACGACCGGCCCGGAGCCCTCGGGGAGCTGGTGGAAGTGCTCTCGGCCCAGCGGGCCAACGTCTACGCGATCGACCACGACCGGGCCTCGCGGACGGTCGAACTGAGCGAGGCCGAGGTGGAGATCGACCTGGAGACCCGCGGGCCCGACCACGTCGACCGGCTGTTGGCCGCGCTGGCCGAGGCCGGCTACGAGGTGACGGTGTTGAGCTGAGCCCGACCCGCTACTCGGGGATCCCCCAGACGTCGTCGTCCCAGCTCCGGGCGCCGGTGTCGTACACCGGCTCGTCGCGGTCCAGCCCGTCGATCCGGCGCCGCTCGTCGCCGTCGAGCTCGAAGTCGAGCGCCCCCGTGTTGGCGCGGATGTGGTCCGGATCGGTCGACTTGGGCAGGACGACGACGTCGCTCTCGATCGCCCACCGGAGCGCGACCTCCGGCGGCGAGCGGTCGTTGGCGTCGGCGATCTCCCCGATCGTCTCGTCGTCGAACACCGCCGTGCGGGCCAGCGGCGCCGCGGCCTCGATCGTCGTCCCGGTCTCGCGGCAGTACTCCACGAGGTCGGGCCGCTGGAACCAGGGGTGGAACTCGATCTGGTTGACCGCGATCGGGACGTCGCTCACGTGGTGGGCGGCGCTGAGCTGGTAGGCGCTGAAGTTCGACACCCCCACCGACCGCACCAGGCCGCGGTCGTGCAGGGTCGCCATCGCCGAGAGGGTCTCGCGCAGCGATATCGCCGGGTTGGGCCAGTGGATCAGGTACAGGTCCAGATAGTCGGTGCCCAGCTGCTCCAGGGAGGCCTCGCAGGCCTCGATCACGGAGCCGTAGTCGAGGTTCTTCGCCAGCACCTTCGAGGTGAGAAACAGCTCCTCGCGGTCCCGCCCGTGGGCGGCGATCGCGTCGCCGATGGCGCCCTCGTTGTGGTACCCCTCCGCGGTGTCGATGTGGACGTAGCCGGCGTCGAGGGCCGTCTCGACGGCCTCGCGGGTGTCCGCGCCCATGTTCCAGGTGCCAAAGCCCAGCATCGGCAGTTCGTCGCCGTTCGGCAGCGTCGTCGTCGGTCGCACACCCGTCGGTCGGCGGGCCGGCTGTTAAGCGTACTCCCCCGGCACCCCCGTATCGCCGTCGCGTCCGCTGGTGGGTGCCCCGCGCGGGCGACGGTAAGAGTCCGGTCTACTCGTCGCTCTCGGCGTCGTCGGCGTACGAGCGGAGCTCGTCGGCCAGCTCGCGGGCCTGGGCCGGCGAGAGGGTCACGCGGTCGGCGTGGGGTTCGACGGCGTCGAGTTCGGTGTTGTCGGCCTCCACCTGGAGCTCGACGTGGTCCTCGCCGCGCGGACTGGTGACGTTGAGCACGGCGAACAGTTCCTCCTCGAAGCCGTGGCCCTCGACGGTCGCGTCCAGCAGGTCGAAGGTGGTGTACGCGTTCACCGAGAGGATGCGGTCGGCCATACCCTCACGAGGCGGCCGCCGGACTTAGGCGGACCGGCCGACGACCCGTCCGGGAACGCGGGCCGGCGCGTTCAGGGCCGCGCCGCGGCGCCCATCCCGGTGGCGTTCACCGTCGGCGCGTTCTGCGCGGCCTCCGGGAGCGTGATCGTCACGTCGTCGTAGTCGTCGACCCGCATGCTCGCGCTGACGTCGTACGTCTGCCCGGCGGCGACCGAGACGTTGACGTCGAGCCCGTGGAGCCGGTAGTCCCCGGTGCGGACGTACTGGGTCATCTCCACGTTCTCGAACTCGACGTCCTCCAGCGTCGAGCGGATCTGGTCGACCTGTGCCTGCGAGACGTTCGCCCCCTCCGTCTCGGCGGCGCTGTCGAGCTGCTGGAGCACCAGTTCGGTGACGTTCTCCGGGTCGGGGTCGGCGGTGATCACGTACACCTCGGTGCCGTTGACCGTCTCGGTCCCCTGCAGTTCGAGGTTCAGCAGGTCCGCCCCGTCCATGTTCGTCGGCTGTGCGTACCCCGAGGGGTTCTCCCACACGCTCGTGGTGCCGGTCATCCCCGTCGTCGGCTGCCTGACCCACTGTCCCTGGGTCTGCTGGTAGACCGTGTCGTTGACGATGTACTGGGTGATCGACTGTCCCAGGAAGTTCAGGTCCATCCGGAGCTTCCGGTCCTCGGTGTCGACGGCGCCGTCGAGCCCCATCTCTAAGGGACGACCCCCGGCGGTCACGGTGACGTCGGCCGTGAAGCCGAAGGCGGTGACGTTCTCCATCGCCCGCTGTGACTCGGACTGTACCTCCCCCACGCTCGCCGCCCCGTCCGCCCCCGAGAGGGCAGAGCAGCCACTCAGGGCGATCAGCGCCGCCAGGGCGGCCGCGATCAGCGGTTTCTTTCGCATGTGTCCGTACCGACGATAGCCGCCCTGAAAAACCGTCCGGCCGCGTCGTCGCCCGCGAACCGCGACAGAAAGGTTATGACCGTCCGGCCGACCCCGA
>CAZMWG010000046.1:0-19435 GCA_964569925.1 uncultured Halobacteriales archaeon
ACTCGCTGGCCCCCGGCCGGGGCGGCGACGTCGGCTCGAACGTCTCCGAGCGCGTGGTCAACCAGCTGCTGACCGAGATGGACGGGCTGGAGGAGATGGAGGACGTGATGGTGATCGGCGCCACCAACCGGCCGGACATGATCGACCCGGCACTGATCCGCTCGGGCCGGTTCGACCGGCTGGTGATGATCGGCGAACCCGATACGGAGGGCCGCGAGCAGATCCTCAAGATCCACACCGGCACGACGCCGCTGTCCCCCGACGTGAGCCTGCGTGAACTGGCGGAGATCACCGAGGGGTACGTCGGCTCGGACCTGGAGTCGATCGCCCGCGAGGCGGCCATCGAGGCGCTGCGCGAGGACGAGGAGGCGGAGATCGTCGAGATGCGCCACTTCCGCCAGGCCATGGAGAACGTCCGTCCGACGATCACCGACGACATCCGCGACTACTACGAGCGGATGCAGGAGGACTTCAAGGGCGGCGGTCCCGAGCCCCAGGGGCGCCGGGGCGGCGGCCGCATCGGCTTCCAGTAAGCGCCCCTCGCCGCGCCCTTCTCCGACCGTCCGCGACGGACGCCGGCGTTCGAACACACGCTCCCCGTGACTCGCCCGACACCGCTCAGAACGGCCCGATCCCGAGAACGTCCAGCACCACCGCCGACAGGAACAGGCCGACCGCGAGCCAGCCGCCGGCGGCCTTGACCTGCCGACGGTACTCGCCCAGTTCGTCCTCGTCGGCGACGAGCACCGAGACGAGACGGGGCGGGCGCCGGAACGGGCTCGGCGGCCGCGGCTCGGGGATCCGCCGGCGTGTTCGGCGGTAGGTCCGGACGGACAGGAGACCGTGACACAGCGTCGACAGCGCCAGCGCGCCCAGCGAACCCAGCAGTCCCAGAACGGCGAGTCCGAGCGGGTCCGCGGCGCCCGAGGACAGGGGCTCCGGGCCACCGGAGAAGGGATCCCCGGCCGTCGCGAGGGCGGCCACCGGCGTCGCGAACCCCGAGAGCAGGAACACCGCGAAGGCGCCGACCGTCGAGCGCCACGCCAGCGACTCCCACCGCTCGTGGTCGATCCCAAGGATCGGCCCGGGGGTCGCTCCCCCGATCGCGTCCGCGGGACGCAACGCCACCGGCTCGCGGTCCTCGTAGCTCCCGACCCCGAAGCCGGCGGCCAGCAGGACGGCGAAGACGAGCCCCCCGATGCCGGCGAGTTCCAGCGACCCCGTCGACCGCTCCCGTTCGAGGAACGCTTCGTCCGGCGCCGCGGGGTCGACGTACGCGGTGGTCGTCTCGCCGACCGTGTACGGGTCGACGAGCGACGCCGCGGTCGACCGGTCGTGACAGGAGAAGGCGTCGCCCGGCCGGAGGTCGTCGCCGGTGTAGGACGCTCCCTCGTACCGGTAGTCGAAGGCGACGGCGGGGTGGTAGTCGGTGGTTCGCTCGCCGGGACACGCCTCGATCCCGGCCGCCGTGATCGTCGCCTCGACGGGCACCCCGCTCTCGATCGCCGCCCGCTGCTGGAGGTAGTCGTACCCGCCGTAGGCGGCCAGCGACAGGGCCAGCGCCATCACGACGAGTTCCGCCCGCGACGCCTCGAACTCCCGTCCGGCGATCGAGCGCTCCATCCGGCGAACCGTCCGGACTCGTGGGTCTTCAACCGACCGCTCGCGCGCCGTGGTTCCCGCGGGAGCGCCGGGAACCGCCGGACCGCCGGACCCGCGAGTGTCGAACGGTCGGGACGCCCGACGCCGCTCAGAAGGGCCCGATCCCGACCATCCCGAGGAGCACCGCGACCAGGAACAGACCCACGATGGCGGCGGCACCCGTCAGCCGCACCCGGCGGGCGTAGGTCCCCAGTTCGTCCGTGTCGGCGCCCAGGAGCGCCACCGTCCGCAGCGGGTTGCGGAAGGGGCTGGGGGGTTTCTCGCCGCGGATCCGGCCCCGGAGCCGGCGGTACTCGCGGAACGACCAGAGGGCGTAACCGAGCACCGACAGCGCCAGCACCGCGAGCGAGAGGAGGAGCCCGAGGGCGGCGAGCCAGGCCGGGTTCGTGACCCCGGAGCCCAGGTTCTCGGGTCCGTTCGAGAACGGGTGGTCGGCGACGACGACGGCGCCGAGGAAGAACGCCGCCACGGAGACCCACACCGCGACGAACGAGGCCAGCATCGACCGCTTCAGGAGCGACCGCCACCGCTCGTGGCCGACCCCCAGGAACGGCCCCGGACCGTCGTCCACGCCGGTCACGCCCGCGGAGCGCCCGTCGGCCGTCGTGTCGTCCTCGCTCTCGGGGTACAGCTCGACGTCCCGCTCGGCGTCGGCGCTGGCGAACGCGCCGGCGAGACCCCAGACGAGGAGCAGGAGGCCGAACCCGCCCAGGCCCAGCGGCGCGGTCGAGCGTTCCGGTTCGAGGAAGGCCTCGCCCGGCGCGGCGGGGTCGACGTACGCGGTGGTCGTCTCGCCGACCGTGTACGGTTCGACACGGGATCGGGCCTCCGACGGGGAGAAACACGACGAGACGTCGCCCGGCCGGAGGTCGTCGCCGGTGTAGGACCGCCCCTCGTAGCGGTAGTCGAAGGTCACGACCGGGTCGTACTCGACGCCGCGGCGGCCACACTCCTCGATCTCGGCCCCGGTGATCGTCGCCTCGACCGACACCGCGTTGTCGATGGCCTCGCGCTGCTGGACGTAGTCGTACCCGCCGTAGGCGGCCAGCACCAGCGCCACCGCCATCACGAGGAGTCTCGTCCGGGAGGCCTCGAACTCCCGTCCGGCGATCGAGCGCTGCATCGGTCCCATCGTTCCGGTCCGGGTGACTTCAACGGCGCGGGTGACTGCCGAGCGTGAGACGCCGTCGCGGCCGCGGTCTCAGAAGGTCACCATCCCCTTCACGGTCCCGGGGTCGGCGGCGCGCTCGAAGGCCGCGGCCACCCCGTCCAGGTCCGCGTCGAAGTCGATCAGCCCGGCGGCGTCGACGCGGCCGTCGGCGAGGGTCTCGACGGCCGTCGGGTAGGTGTTCGCGTAGCGGAAGGAGCCGTGGACGTCCAGTTCCTTGTCGACGATCGCCAGCACGTCGAGCGGGACCTCGGCCTCCGCGGCCAGGCCCACCAGCACCACGGTCCCGCCCCGGCGGGCGACGTCGACGGTGCCGGCCACGGCGGGCTCGGCGCCCGAGGCCTCGATCACGACGTCGGCGCCGGCCCCGTGTTCCTCGCGGACCGCCTCGGCGAGGTCGCGCTCGGTCGGGTCGACGACCAGGTCGGCCCCGCGCTCGGCCGCCAGTTCGCGCTTGCGCTCGACCGGTTCGGCCAGCGCCACCGTCGTCGCGCCGGCGGCACGGGCGGCGTCGGCGGCGAGCAGTCCGATCGGGCCGCCCCCCGACACCGCCACGGCGTCCCCGGGGCCGACGTCGCCGCGCCGACAGACGTGGATCCCGACCGACAGCGGCTCGCACAGCGCCCCCTCGCGCAGCGACACCTCGTCGGGCAGCCGGTAGGCGAAGTCGGCGGGCCAGGCGACGTACTCCGCGAAGGCGCCGTCGTCCGGCGGCGTCGCCATGAACGTCACGTCCGGACAGAGGTGGTAGTCGCCCCGCCTGCAGTGGACACACCGCCGGCAGGGGACGCCCGGTTCGAGCGCGACCCGATCGCCGGGGGCGAGCTCCGAGATCCCCGCTCCGACGGCGGCGACGGTGCCGGCGCTCTCGTGGCCCAGGACCAGCGGCTCCTCGACGACGTGGTCGCCGATCCGGCCGTGCTCGTAGTAGTGGACGTCGGAGCCACAGATCCCGACCGCGCCGGTCTCGACGAGCACCTCGTCGTCGTCCGGCTCCGGTCGGTCGCGCTCCTCGATCGCGAACTCGCCGGGTTCCGTGAGGACGGCGGCGCGCATGGGTCGTCGGTCACGCGGCCGGGACAAAAAGTCGACCCCGCCGGGCCGCGGCGGGCGGGTCGCGGGCGGCTACAGTTCGCCCAGCTTCCGGAGGAGCTGGCCGCGGTACTCCTCGTCGGCGCGGACGCCTTTCATCTCCAGGACGTTGCGCTGGAGCTTGTCGGTGGCGACGTTGAACGCGGTCTCGGCGCCGTACCCCTCGCCGGAGCCGGCGGCCTGGCCCTTGTTGGTGCGCAGCCGGATCTGACACTGGATCAGGGGCGTCCCGCGGAGCTTCTCTTTGTGCTGGTGGAAGCGGACGTGAGCGTGTTGGACCTGCATCTCGCCGTACTTGTCGGCGACGTCGGTGATCGCCGCGCGGACGTCCTCGCGGGTCAGCGTGTCCAGGAGCGAGACGTTGGTGATCTGGACGTCCATCCGGTCCTCCTCGGTGAACGTCAGCGCCCGCAGGACGTCGGTCTTCGTGACCATCCCGGCCACCGTCGAGTCGTCCTCGTCCGGCACCACGACGAGACCGCCGTAGTCGCTGTCGAGCATCCGCCGGACGGCCGTCCGGACGGACTCCCCGCCGGTGATCGTCGCGACCGGTCGGTTCATCACGTCGAACACCGGGATGTCGAGCACGCGCTCTATCTCGCCGGACCGGTCCCCGCGGGTGGCCTTGTCCATGTCTCGGACGACGACGTCGACGATGTCGTGGCGGGTGACCATCCCCTCCAGGACGCCGCCGTCGACGACCGGGAGGCGGGAGATGTTGTGCTCGCGCAGCAGGTTGATCGCCTGCCCGATGCCGTCGTCGCTGCCGATCGTGACGACCTTCTCCGTGACGATCTGGTCGACGGTCAGCGCGTCCAGGTTCTCGATGACGGCCTCGAGCACCGCGTCGGCCGTGACGACCCCCCACAGTTCGCCGTCCTCGAAGACGGGGGCGACCTTCATGCCGCTCTCGACGAGCACCCGCGCCACCTTGCGGACGTCGTCGGTCCGCCGGACCTTCGGAGCGGAGGTCGTCATCGCCCCCACCTTCGCGTCGTCCTCGACGTGGGACTGGATCAGCGTTCGCTCGGTGATCATCCCGTCGTACTCGCCGTCGCGGGTGACGACGATGCCCTTGGGGTTGCGTCGCTCGAAGACCGAGCGCACCTTTCCGAGTCGTTCGTCCGCGTCCACGGCCGCGTAGTCGGTGGTAGCGATATCAGCGATATCCATCGGTTCTCACTGGCCGAACTTCGGCGGCTGGCGTATTTAATGTTGGTCCGCGGCGTCGCCCGACGGGAACCGGGCGCCGTCACGGGTAAGACCCGGCCGCTCCAACCGCCGCCGTGCTCCCCGACATCACCGTCTTCGGCCCCTACACCTACCTGGTGACGGAACTGTTCTGGGGGACGATAGCGCTCGTGCTGGTCGTCCACGCCGGCGTGGTCCGCGAGGCCGCCCGCACCGTCACCGTGCTCTACCCCTTCGCCTACGTCTGGGACTGGTACACGCTCCGCGTCGGGGTCTTCGAGATCCCGTTGCGCACCGGCGTCGAACTGCTCGGCATCCCGATCGAGGAGCACGTCTTCATGCTCGTGGTCCCGGCGACGGTCGTCGGCGCCCACGAGACGCTGCGCTCGCTCGGTGACGGGTAGGGGCTCCGACCACGGGCCTCGCCGGCGACCCGACGCTCCGGGCCGTCCCGTCGCGTCCGTCGAGGGAACACGGACTCGCCGTGACAGGTACGGACCCTCGGTCGGGCTACGTACCGGACAGAGCATGCCTTTAAGCGGGGTCGGGTGACACGTCGATCGAACGACACCGGACGAGCGGACCACGAGCCTGGAGCTGTCGGTCAGGTCGCCGTCGTCGGCGGACGCGCGGGCCACGGGACGCCGTCGTCGAACGCCTGGACGACCTGGCCGCGAGCGACCGGATCGCCGGCTACGACGTGTACGTGTGGGGGCGCCGGGTTGCGACGTCGACGAGCATCGCGCGGACCGACGCCGCGCACGAGGTGTTGGACCGCGTCGAGTCGTTCCGCGACTGGGCGAGCGCGGCCGGCGTGTCGCTCTCCCCGACGTTCCGGACCCGTGAGGCGGGGGCCGACGGGGCGCCAGTGGTCGTCCTCCCGACCACGGCGCTCGCGGAGTACCGCGACGGCGAACTGGCACACGTCACGCCCCACACAGACGACGGGAGCGTCCACACCGTCGCGGAGAGGCTCGAACGCCTCGCCGCGACCGCTCCCGCGGACTCCGCCGCCGACCTGTAGCGTATGGTACCTATTCACGAACGGTTCTCGGGCCGGTGCCGGGGCCGTCCGCGCCGGCCGAGGTCCGGAGCCCGTCGACCCGGCGCCCTCCGTCGGTTCCGTCCCTCGTGTGTCGGCCTCCCACGATACCGTCGAGGGCCGGAACGTATTTGTGGGTCGCCCGAGTCGTGACAGACAGGTGAACGGAGAGATGCCCGACGACCCGACACCCCACATCGAGCTATACGTCCGTTCGCTGCTCCCCGACGGCGCACACGACAGACAGGAGACCGTGATCCGGCGCCTCCGGCGGCTCGACCGCGAGGACCTGATCGAGGGCCTCTCGGTGATCGTCTGGGGCAAGCAGCTCTCCCGGACCTCCGCCGCCGCCCACACCGAGGAGGGTCGGTACATCCTCAACAGGGTCGCGGAGTTCAAGAGCTGGGCGCTGTCGAACAACGTCTCGCTGGAGTCGTTCTACCAGACGACCGACGTCGAGTCCGAAGTTACAGACGAGTCCTACACCGCCATCACGCTGCCCGTGATGGGGCTGGCGGAGTACCACGACGGCGAACTGGTCCACGTCGCCCCCTGCACGGAGGGCGAGGTCGTCCACACCATCGTCGAGCGGCTGGACCGTCTCGAGGCCGGCCGCCCCTCGGCCGTCGGCGGGGAGCCCTCCCCCTCGCGGGTCGTCTAGAACCAGGACCTGATCCGGGCGAGCAGACCGTTCCCGCCCTCGTCCGCCCGCTCGCTCCCCCGCTCGGTTTCGCTGCCCGCCCCGCCCTTTTCCCTCGAAGTCCCGTCGCCCACCCCCGGAGCGCCGGGTTCGGCGTCGGGTCGGGTCGGACCCGACAGCGCCGTCCACGCGAACTCGCCGGCCTCCATCCGCTCGGGCGTGTCCTGCAGGACGTACTCCGAGACCGTCGCCGGCAGGCGACCGTCGTCGGAGCCCGCCGCCGAGTCCGCCTCGGCGCCGTCGGCGTCCGCATCGACACCGTCCAGGTCGGCTCCGGCACTGTCCAGGTCCGCTCCCGCACTGTCCGCGTCTGCGACCCCGTCGTCGCCCCGCTCCGCTCCGGCCCCGGGGTCGACGTCGGTGTCCGCGGCCGCGACCCCTTCGACGGCGCGGTCGCCGCCGCGGCCGGACGAGGGACCGGCGTCGGGGGGGCCCTCGCCCGCGTCCGTGTCCCCGTTCGCGCTCGCGGCCGTCGCCGACGACGGGCCGTCCGCGGCGGCCGCGTCGATCCGGGTCTCGCGGTCCTCGACACCGTCGCCCGGGTCGCCCGCGCCCTCGACGTCGGCGACGGGGTCGATCCGCGGCGGGTTCCGGTCGTCGCCGTCCGCCGGGTCGATCCGCTCGTCGAGGTCGTCGATCCGCTGGATCACCTCGCCGTCGGCGTCGCGCGCCTCGACCGACGCCGCCGCCAGCAGCGTCCGGACCGTCGCGGCGTCGCTCCCCTCGACCCCGTAGGCCGTCTCGACGGACGCCCCCCAGTCGAGTTCGCGGCGGAACTCCAGCGCGTCCCGGGTCACCGCCCACCCGGTCGTCTCGTAGCCGGCCGGCACCGCCACCTGCGAGCGCGAGACGCCCCCGGCCAGCGGCTGGCACAAGAGGACCGCCGTCGGCTCGGAGCGGTAGCTGTCGATCCTGAACTCGACCACGTCCCGGGTCGCCCCGGACGACACGTCGACCTCGACGCCGATCCCGTCCATGGTGGGCCCCGGCTACGAGCCA
The DNA here is from genome assembly GCA_964569925.1 of uncultured Halobacteriales archaeon. Classification (GTDB taxonomy): domain Archaea; phylum Halobacteriota; class Halobacteria; order Halobacteriales; family Haloarculaceae; genus CAZMWG01. Next base: position 7,855 of record CAZMWG010000046.1, read on the forward strand.
CCCCCGCCGAGCATCTCCAGCGCGCTGGTGACGTTCTCGCGCCAGCTCCGCAGCTCCGCGACGTCCTCCTCCACCTCGTCCTGGCGGTCCTCGACGGTCTCGACGTCGTCTTCCAGGTCCTCGACGTCCTCCTCGACGTCCTCCACGTCGTCCTCGACGTCCTCGACGTCCTCCTCGACGTCGTCGAGCGCTCCCGCCACGTCCTCGAGACCCGCCTCGACGGCCTCTGTGTCGTCCGCGACGGTCGCCACCCGCTCGTCGACGGAGTCGACGCGCTCGGTCAGCGTCGCCAGCCGGGACTCGAACTCCCCGAACGCCTCCTCCGGGGCGCCGTACTCGTCGTGGAACCGCTCCATGGAGGCGGCGAAGGCCTCCGCGTCGCTCACCCGCTGCTGGAGGTGTCTGACCCGCTCGTCCGTGCTCCCCGAGGACGCGCCGAGCCGATCGCGCAGCGTCGACAGCGCCGCCGCGTCGGCCTCGCCCGCGTCGACCCGGGCCGCGAGCTCGGCCGCCAGCTCGTCCGTGTCGTAGTCGTCGAGGGCGTCCCCGGTCGAGGGCGTCCCGCTGTCCGCGACGCCGTCGTCGGCATCCTCGGCGTCGGCCTCGTCGGGAGTCGTCTCCGCGTCGACAACGTCGGTCGCTCCGTGGTCTCCGACGGTCCCCCCGTGGTCCTCGACGGCCTCACCGTCGTCTCCGACGGCCGCCCCGTCGTCACCCGTGGCGGACCCGTCGTCGTCGCCGTCGGTGGTCTCGGCCTCGGACTCGTCGTGCGCCGGGGCAGCGTCCGCCCCGGCGGTCGCTCCGTCGTCGTCCGCCTCGACCGTCGCTCCGTCGTCGGCGCTCGCGAGGCTCTCGTCGTCGTCCGTCCCGCTCTCGCTCCCGTCCTCCCCGGCAGCCGCGTCGGTCCCGGCCCGGTCCGCCTCCGTCTCGGCCGCCGCTCCGTCCTCGTCGGCGGCCGACTCGGGTTCGGACGCGGTCTCGCCGTCGGCGGCCGTCGGTACGCCCTCGTCGGCGACCGGGTCCGACGCCGCCGGCTCGCCGGTCTCGCTCCCGTTCTCCGTGCCGGCTGCCGGTTCGCTCGCCGCGACCGCGTCCTCCTCGGCCGCGGGCTCCGTGATCGCTCCGTCGTCCGCGTCGGCCGCGGCGGCGACCGACGGCTCCTCGGCGAGGTCCGCCGGCTCGGCGTCGCCGTCGGCCGCCTCGGCCTCGGTGGCCGCCGCCTCGACCGGCATCACGCCGTCGAGGTAGAGCCCCGCGAACAGCTCGTCGACCTCGTCGGGGTCGATCGACTTCACCGCGTACATGGTCGTCAGCTCGTCGTCGGGCTCGACCCGGCTCTCGAACTCCAGACGGCCCTCGGCGGCCGACCAGCACTCCTTCATGTAGTCGGGGTGAAAGCCCACCCCCTCGACGTCGAGCTCCGGGGGCAGTTCCTCGATCAGCCGGACGTCGACGGGGTCCTCGCGGTCCGAGACGATCTTCAGGACGACCGTCGGGACGTCGAACCGGTCCTCCGTGAACGTCTGGTACACTGTGATACCGTCACTGAAAACGGACGATCCGGTCTGTGGCTGCTGATCTTCCATTACGGATGGGTTCCTCACTCGATGGTCATATTAATTCCTATTGGAAACCTAATAGGAAGGGTCGACGGGCTCGCTTCCCGAACGTTTATTCGCGGTCGTGTCCGCGGGACCCACATGAGCGAGGAGCGGCCCGACGACCCGGCGGGCTCGACCGGCGGCTGGGAGGCCGTCCTGGAGGACACGGCGGCGACGGCCCGCGAGTACCGCGAGGACGGCTGGGAGACCCTGGAGTGTCGTCCCGGGGACTCGCGGCTCGTCCACGGGGACGAGCGGACCGGCCTGGTCGTCACCCTCTCGGGCGACGAGCACGGTCCGCTGTCGGCGCTGCACGACGAACTCGACTTCTCGGAGGTGCAGACGTTCCGCGCCCCGGGCGGCCGGCGGCTCTACCTGTTGATCGTCGAGCGGGCGCCCGGGGCGGAGACGGCCGTGCTGATCCCGGCGTACTACGAGCCGGGCCGCTCGCGGGAGGCCGTCGAGGCGATCCGCGAGGAGGGGACCGTCCGGCTGTTCTGCCGGCGGCTGGACGGCGATCCGGTCGCGTTCGTGCACGACGACCCCGCGCCCTTCCTCCCCGACTGAGAGACGTCGGCGGCGGACTCGAGACGGCCGGTTCGACGGGTCGGCGGGTTCGCGGTCGGGAGCCGGCTCAGTCCCGGGCCCGCACCTCGGCGCGGACCGGCCCGCCGGGTCGCAGCGTGACGCTGGGCCGGAGGTCCAGCCGCTCGGTCGTCACGTCCACGTCGTACTTCGAGAGGACGTGGGCCAGCGCGAACTGCGCCTCGGTGAGCGCGACCTGCCGGCCGATACACACCCGCGGACCGCTGCCGAAGGGGAAGTAGGCCTCCTCCGAGCGGGAGACCTCGCCGTCCCACCGGTCGGGCCGGAACCGCTCGGGCTCCGAGAACACCCGGCCGTCGCGGTGGTGGGAGTAGGTCGGCAACAGGACGAGTTCGTCCTCCCCCAGGGTGACCCCGGCCAGTTCGGTCGGTTCGCGCGGCTGGCGGGCGACGCTCCAGACCGCCGGCGTCAGGCGGAGCGTCTCCCGGACCACCCGCTCCGTGAACGTCAACTCGCCGAGGTCGGCCCACTCGGGGGCGCCGTCGAGGGTCACGTCGGCCTCCGCGCGGACCCGCTCGCGGGCCGCCGGGTTCCGCGAGAGCCAGTAGAAGGCGTAGGCGATGGTCAGCGCCGTCGTCTCCTGGCCGCCGGTCATGAACAGGACGGTCTGGTCGATCAGCTCGTTCTCCGACAGTTCGATCTCGGGGTCCCGGCGGGCCTCGATCAGCGCGGTGATCACGTCCCGCGGCGGGTCCTCGCTGTCGAGGTGGGCGTCGACGTACTCCCTGGCGGCCTCCTCCAGGCGGTCGTCGGCCCGGAGGAACGCCTCCGAGGGCCCCCGGTCCAGCGCGTCGGGCAGCAACACGTCGGCGGGGTCGGCCTCGAACTCGGCGTTGAGGTCCGACAGCGCGTCGTGGACCGCCGCGGCGCGCTCGCGGGAGGCGTCGCCGCTGAACAGCGACCGCGTGATCACCCGCATCGTCAGCACCGACAGCTCCTCGAAGAGGTCCAGTTCGCCCCGTTCGGGCCACTCCGCCAGCAGCTCCTCGACGGTGTCGCCGGCGACGTCGGCGTAGTCCGCGAGCTTCGTCCCAACGAACTCCGGCTGGAGCACCGACCGCTGGCGTTCCCACAGCGCCCCGTCGCTGGAGACTAACCCCTGTCGGCGTCGCTCCTGTGGCCCGAGGGTCGGGCGTCGGAACCGGTCGCGGTCGGCGAGCACCTCGTGGACCGACTCCGCGTCGAGCACGATCGTCAGCGGGTCCGCGGCCGGAGAGTCGAGCCGCACCAGCGGGTACTGGCCGCCGTAGGCCTCCTGCACGCCGACGAGAAAGCGCAGCGGGTCGTCCGCGAACCGGGCCGCGTTGCCGACCACCGGTAACCCGGGCGGGGTGTGAGCCGTCTCGTCCATACCGCCGCCAGGGATCGGTCACTCGAAAACCCTTGGTCGGGGCCTGGCGTCGACCGGCGACGGGACGGGGCCCCGGGACCCGAACGGTCGCGGTCAGCCGCCGGTCTCGACGACGAACGCGGTCCCGCCCGCGTCGGACTCGGCGGCCGACACCGTCCAGCCGTGTCGGCGACAGAGGTGGGCCACGATGTCGAGCCCGAGCCCGGTGCCCGAGTCGGCGGTGGTGTAGCCGCGATCGAAGACGGCGTCCTGTTCCTCGACCGGGATGCCGATCCCGTCGTCCGCGACGACGAAGCCCGTCTCGGTGCGCTCGACGGTGACGGTCACCGGCTCGTCGTTGTGCTCGACGGCGTTGCGGAACAGGTTCTCGAGGATCTGGCGGAGGTGGCGCCGGCTGGCGAACAGCGAGCGGTCGGTGCCGGCGTGTGTCAGCGTGGCGTCGCCGGTGTGGACCGTCTCCCAGGCGTCCCGGGCGACCGTCGAGAGCCGCACCGGGACCAGGTCCGGGTCGTCGGCCGGCCGCGAAGCCGCCAGCAGCCCGTCGACCATCTCCTCCATCCGTTCCAGCGACGCCTCGACGTCGTCGAGCGCCGAGAGGTCCCCCTCGCCGGTCTCGCGCGCGAGTTCCACATTGCCGTGGGCGACGGTCAGCGGGTTGCGCAGGTCGTGGCTGAGGCTGCGCGCGAACTGTTCGAGCAGTTCCTCGCGGCGCTTCTGTTCGGTGACGTCCCGGAGGACGATCGCCCGGCCCCGCTCGACCCCACGGTGGTCCCGAACGGGGCTCTCGGCGGGGTCGAACACCAGCTCCGACCCCCCGTCCGTGGCGACCGCGTCGTCGGCGTGGCGGTAGAGCTCCCCCGCCCGGACGGTGTCGGTCAACCCCTCGACGACCGCGTCGACCGGCCGACCCAGGTCCGCCTCGGCGACCCCGAGCACCGCACCGGCGGCGGCGTTGACGTAGGCGATCCCGTCGTCGCCGTCCAGCACGATCACCGGGTCCTCGATCTCGTCGACGACCGCGTCCTTCGCCGGCGGGACCACCGAGAGGAAGTCCAGGCGGTAGACCGCCAGCCCGACGATCGTGCCGGTGAACGCCTGCAGGACGATCGTCAGGTCGACCCCCTCGCTCAGCGGGTTGAACGCCACCGTCGCGACCGTCCCGACCGTCACGACGAGGAAGCCGACCGCCACGACGGCCGCCTGTGTGCGGTACACCCGCGCCGAGCGGACCGCGAACCGCACCAGCCCCGCGAGCGCCACGGTCAGCGCGAGCACGACTCCCAGCAGGAACGCCGCCGTCGCCGGACCCAGCGTCGGGTCGACGAGTCCGATCCCCCCGTAGCTGACGGTCTCGAGCGAGGCGTATGCCAGCCCGGCCGGGTTCCACAGCCAGACGAGCGAGTAGACGGCGGCCGCCCCGAGCAGCAGCCGGCTCACCCGTCGGCCGGTCAGCAGCCGCGACTGTGTGTACTCGCCGAGAAAGAGGACCGACAGCACCCCCGTGAACGCGGAGGCGACCGTCCGGAGGTCGAAGCCGGCGAGCGCCACCCCGTGTCCCGCCGGTCCGACGTACACTAGCAGGTTCCCGATCCCCCACAGCGCGGCGACCACCTGGAGCCACAGGAAGGTCGCCGCCGCCGGGGCGTCCCGCCGGCGGTACGCGAGGCCGGCCAGCGCGACCGAGACGATCACCGAGGTCACCGTCGCGGCGAGGACGAAGAGGCTCTCGACGATCACAACGGACGTTGTAAACGGGTCGTCGCTGTTAGTTGTAGTGTTCCCGGACGGACGAACGCCGCCGAAGCAGCGCGCGTGCGGTCACCGCCGCCGTCCCCGCCCACAGCACCAGTTCCAGGAGGAAGGAGGGGGTCCAGAGGTAGTAGAGGAAAAAGTCGCCCGGCGGGATCCCCAGCGGCGTCGGCGGCGCCGTGAGCGGCCACCCGAGGAAGAGCGCGTCGTCGGGCCGGCCGTTGACGACCACGTGGAGGGCGTCGAGCAGGAGGTGAGAGCCCCAGCCGACCGCCGCGGCGAGGCCGGCGCGGCCGGTCAGCGCGACCGGCACCGCGACGACGACCAGCAGCCCCGAGTGGCCCACGGAGTGAAAGAGGTCGACGAGCCCGACCGTGGCGAGTGGCTTGTCGACGACGTCCGGCACGGCCGCCCCGGCGACGAGGGGGACGGGCGAGAGCCGCGTGACCCGCGAGACCAGCGCCGCCGCGAGCAGGTGTGTGGCGAACAGCACGGTACGGCTACCGCCGGCTCGTATATCCGGGTTGCGCCGCCGGACCGTCCGAGGGTCGGGCCGGCGTCCGCTCCCCGGTCCGTGGGTCACGGTCCGCGCTCGGCGTCCGGGAGGAGTCTGTCGGCCGCGGCGAGCAGCCGCTCGTCCTCGACCCGCTGTATGACCGCCAGCGCGAGCGCGAACGCCGCGACGCCCAGCAGCACGCCGGCGACGGTGTCGCTGAGGTAGTGGGTGCCCAGGTAGATCCGCGAGACGGAGACGACGGCCGCGAGCGCCGCGACCGGCCCGAACGGCAGGTTGCCCGAGCGCCGCGAGACCAGCGCGAAGACGGTCATCGCCGCCGCGTGGCCCGACGGGAACGAGTGGGGCGCCAGCCCCGACTCGCCGGTCATACACACCGGTCGGGGCGGGAACGGGCGCCGGACGGCCCCCATGAGCGCCGGCACGACGGGGCCGAGCACCGCGAGCGCCACGGCGGCGACGGCGAGCTCGCGGCGCCACCCGGCCAGGTAGAACAGGGCGAGAAAGACCACGGCCGCCGATGCCGACCCCAGCCCGGTGACCGAGGTCATGAACTTCGTCGCAAGCGGGCCGCGAAGCTCCACGAGCAGGCCGTAGGTGGCCGCGTCGACGGCGGCGATCCCGTCGAGCAGCTCCGCCAGCGGCCCGGCCGCCGGACCGACCCCGGCGACCACGTCGGGCGCCCGGATCGCCGCTCCGGCGAGCCCGTCGAGGGCCCTCGTCGCGCGTTCACAGCCGGTCGCCGCGATCGACCCCGGCGCCGGCTCCGTGGCGGGTCCCCTCACCGTCGGTCCGCGACCGACCGGCGGCTCCACCTGCGGACAGCGATACCGTGCATGGGCCAGCCTGGCGGCTCGGGCGGTTAACGCCTTCGGCGCTCGCCGGTTCCTTTCGGCGGCGCGAAACGAGATATCCCCGGTGTTTACGCCGGTGCCGCGCCTGCGAGGTGACGATGAGCGTGGACGGCACTCGAGACGACGGGATCCGCGTGCTCCACGTCGACGACGACCCGGAGTTCGCCGACGTCGCGAGCGCTCTCCTGGAGCGGGCGGACGATCGCTTCGAGGTGGAGACGGCGACCAGCGCCGAGGCGGGGCTCGCCGCACTCGAGGAGGGACGGTTCGACTGTGTGGTCTCGGACTACGACATGCCGGGCCGAACCGGGCTGGACCTGCTCAGGGCCGTCCGCGAGCGCCGGGAGCGACTGCCCTTCGTGTTGTTCACCGGGAAGGGCAGCGAGGAGGTGGCGAGCGAGGCGATCTCGGCCGGCGTCACCGACTACATCCAGAAGGGCGGCGGGGCCGACCAGTACGCCCTGCTGGCCAACCGCGTCGCGAACGCCGTCGAGGCGTTCCAGGCCCGCCGAGAGGCCGACCGCCACCGGACGATCCTCCAGAACATGGGCGAGGGGGTCTACGTGTTCGACGCCGATCACGTCCTCCGGTTCGTCGACTACCGGGTCGACGGGGTCGAGGAGATCGCCGAGGGGGAGTGGACCGGCCGGTCGCTGGGGTACCTGGCGGAGATCGACGTCCTCTCGGAGGCGGAGACGGAGTGGATCGAGGCGGGGATCGACCGCGTCCTCGACGGGGACGCGGACGAGGTGCGCCTGGAGGTCGAACCGCGGCTCCCCGAGCGGGCCGAGGTGATCGAACTGCGGCTGACGCCGCTGTCGGCCGACGTCGACGAGCCGCTCGTCCTCGCCACCACCCGGGACGTCACCGAACGCAAGCGCCACGAGCGGGACTTAGAGGCCGAGCGACGGCTCGTCGAGGGGGCCCTGGGCGCGCTCGACGACCTCTTCTACGTCGTCGACGCCGACGGACGGCTCCGGCGCTGGAACGACCGGGTGGCGGCGGTCACCGGGCGCTCCGAGGCGGACCTGGACGGGACGCCGGCGACGGAGCTGTTCCCCGAGGACGAGCGCGAGCGCGTCCGGACGACCGTCGAGGAGACGCTGTCCTCCGGCCGGGGTACCGTGGAGGCGGAGCTGGTCGACTCCGAGGGGGAGCGTCGCCCCTACGAGCTCTCTTGTGCGCGCCTGGACGACCCGGACGGCACGACGACCGGGTTCGCCGGGATCGGACGGGACCTCTCGGAACGGCGCCGCCGCGAGCGGGAACAGGCCGCCGTCGAGGCCCGGTACGAGACGCTGGTCGAGAACCTCCCGGACGTGGGCGTGTTCCTGTTCGACGAGGACCTGACCTACCGGCTCGCCGGCGGCGGCGAACTGGGCGCAGTCGGACTCTCGCCGGCGGACTTCGAGGGGGCGACCCCACACGACCTCTTCCCGGCCGAGGTCGCCGACGAGACGGTCCGTCACTACCGGGCGGCACTGGACGGGGAAGGACACACCTACGAGCAGGAGTACGACGACAGGCGGTACCGGGTCCGGACGGTGCCGGTCCGGGACGACGAGGGACGGATCGTCTCGGGGCTGGCGGTCTCGCGCGACGTCACCGAACAGACCCGCCGCGAGGCGGAACTCCGCCGCCGGAACGAGCGCCTCGAGGAGTTCGCCAGCGTCGTGAGCCACGACCTGCGCAACCCGCTGCAGGTCGCGTCGGGGCGCCTGGAGCTGGCCCGCGAGGAGTGTGACAGCGATCACCTGGACGGCATCGACGACGCGCTCGACCGGAGCCGGGCCCTGATCGACGACCTGCTCGCGCTGGCCCGGGACGGCGACCGCGTCGAGGACCCGGAGACGCTCTCGCTCGCGGCCGCCGCCGAGCGGTGTCGGGCGACGATCCCCGACGACGGGATCACCCTCGAGGTCGCCGGCGACCGTCCGGTGCGAGCCGACCCGACCCGGATGGGGCGGCTCCTGGAGAACCTCGCCGTGAACGCCGTCGAACACGGCGGCGCCGGCGTGACCGTCACCGTCGGCCCGCTCGCGGACGGCTTCTACGTCGCCGACGACGGCCCCGGCATCCCGCCCGACGAGCGCGACCGGGTGTTCGAGGCGGGCTACTCCACCGGCGACGACGGCACCGGCTTCGGGCTGCGCATCGTCGAGCGGATCGCGGACGCCCACGGCTGGACCGTCGACGCCGTCGAGAGCGAGGACGGTGGCGCTCGCTTCGAGATCACCGGCGTCGAGGGCGACGACCGGGCCGATCCCGACGTCGAGGGCGACGGCTGAGCCGCCCCGGCGTAGGGGGTGACGGCTCGATCGGCCCCGGCGTCGGAGAGAACGACCGGGCCGGCTCGGACGGACCGGGGGCCCGCGACGCCGTCGGCTCCGCCGGACCGACCGACCCGGTCAGCGCGCGACCTCGACGACCCGGAGCCGGTCGTCGACGGTCAGTTCGACCCGATCGTCCCCGACCGCGTACCGGACCGTCGCCCGGACGGGGTCGGTCCCGACCACCTCGCTCTCACACTCCCCCGACCCGGACCGTCCCGTCACCCGCTGGACCGCCTCGAACGGGCCGTGGCCGCCGTCGCGGAAGAGCGCGGCGGCGCGCGGGTCGGTCAACATCACGCCACGGAACGTGGCGTGTTGCCTGTTCCAGCAGCGTCGACAGTCGACCCGGACCCAGAGGAACCGCTCGGCGACCGCCGGGTCGACGTCCGGGCCACGACCGTCCGCCGAGCTGCCGTCGGTCCCCGCTCCGCCACCGGCCGCTTCGCCGTCGCCCACCTCGACCGGGAACTCGACCGACACCGGCCCCCAGCACTCCGCGCAGATCCCGCGGCGCGCGAGCCGGCTGGTGACCCGTGATCGCCGGTACGCGATCTCGACCAACTCCTCCGGCGAGCGACCCGGTCGGGCGCCCGGCGGGACCGGGTAGGAGTCGAGCGTGCCGTGTTCCGGGCAGACCGTCGTCGCGCCCGAGTAGAGGGTGTCCCGGCCGTACCGGACCTCGACCGGGCGGGAACACTCGGGACAGGAGAACGTCGCCTCGGCGACGGTCCGCTCGCCCTCGGCGTCGCCGTACTCGCCGGCGTACAGCGCCGCGGCGACCGCGAGCGCCGGGTAGCGGGCGACGTACTCGTCGCCGACCTTCGTGACGAACCGGTCGTCGAGCCGGCCGAGGTGGTAGTTGAACCGGCCGCTGTCGGCCACGCCGACCCGCTCGCGCAGTTCCGAGAAGGACAGTCCCGCGCCCATCCCCTCCTCGCCGGCCACGTCCGCCAGTTCCACCAGAATCGTCAGTCGGGTGTCGTCGCCCAGCGTCGAGAGGGCGTCCTGGAACCCCGCGGACTCGCCGCTCGGCCCGTCGATCCGGTCGTCGGTCATGGGACGGGCCTGGACCCTGACGGTCTTAAATCACGTGCGGGCGTGAGCGAAGCGTCGTGGACGTCGCTGCACCCGCCGTCGGCACGGGTGGCCCGTGCTCGGGGCCGTTCAGGGCCAGTCCCACGCGTACCGGTCGGTGTTCTCGTCCAAGGTCTCCAGCAGCGGCCGGAGCTCCTCGAAGCGCGGCCCACGCTCCACCGTGTGGTCCTCCTGGTCCCAGCGGACCAAGCCGACCTCGTCCAGTTTCGGGAGGTGTGAGTGGTACAGCGCCGTCGGGTCGGCGTCGGACGGCGCCGACCGGTCCGACGGCACGGCCGTCCCGTCCCGGGCGGACTCCTCGTCGAGCAGGGTCAACAGGATACGCCGTCGCTCGCGGTCCGCGAGCAGTCGTAGGCTGGTGTCGAGCATTCGTCGATCCTCTCTCGTCGATACGACCCTCGGATCACGCTAATGCTATAGGGATCTTAACAGTTTGGGTCGACGAGAGGTCCCGACGGAACGTCCGATAGTGTGATCGAAGTGGTGACGACGACCCGTCGGCTCGGTCCGGCGACGGTCGAGTCGCCGGTCGACCGGGACCCGATCACCGACGGGAGCGAGCGTCCCGACCCCCGGTTCCGTCGATACCCCCTGTTCACCGGTAGGTTCCGGAGGACGCGTCGAGTACGGCCCACGAGTGCATCAGACGCGGTCCGTGACCGACTGTCGAACAGACCGATCACCGGACCGATAGGCCGAGAGGGCGTCATGTCTGAACCTCGACACCGACGCGCTGGACGAGGAGGTCGCCGACGTCGGTCGGTTCCTCGACGAGGAACTCGACCGATCCCTGTCGTAGTGGAGACCGCTCCATGCTACGTCCATCCCCTGTAGCGACCGGCATGTCTTTACCAGTCCGTGATGATAGGACCGCGAGAATGGTCCTCCAGTACCTCCTGCCGGCCCTGATCGGGTTCGTGTTCGTGATGGCCGCTGCCTACGCCGGCACGCTCCGTGCCCTGGAAGTGTACTTCGACCCCGACCGGGACAGCGTCTTCCTCTCGGACGATCTCGAACCACGCCGTGGACGCTGAGTCCGGACGTATCGCCGTCGGTGACGATCGGCGGCCGGTCGTTCCCCGAACTCCGCCCGACGTACTCGATGGCTCGCGGCCGTCGAGACGGTAGCAGTCGGTGAAGCGGGACGGTCCGGCCCGGCGTCGGGACGGAACGACTCGCCGGAGAACGGACAGCGCAGTTCCGACGGGGAACCGGCCCGGAGCGCGGTCCCTGGCGGCTCGCGGCGCCGCACCGCCGATGATCGCGCCGCTGTCGGGACAATACCGTCCGACTTCGTTCAAAAAGGGCATGGGTTCGGGCGGATTTGAACCGGAGGAAGACTCGCTGCGCTCGTCTTCCAGGGTTCAGATCCGCGTGACCACACGGACGACGAACGCGACTCGCTACGCTCGTCGGTCGCGTCGTCAGAAGTGGGTTCGGGCGGATTTGAACCGCCGGCCTCCTCCATGTCAAGGAGG
>CAZMWG010000047.1:0-19367 GCA_964569925.1 uncultured Halobacteriales archaeon
GCCCGCGCGGGCTACGTCAACCCCGACCAGACCACCTACGACTACCTGCGGGGCCGGGAGTACGTCCCCGAGGGGGAGGCCTTCGAGGAGCGGGTGGAGTACTGGGAGTCGATCCGCTCGGGCGAGGACGCCGTCTACGACGACGAGGTGGTCGTCGACGTCGACGGCCTGGACCCGATGGTCACCTGGGGGACGACCCCCGGCCAGGTCATCGAGGTGTCGGAGCCGGTGCCCGCCCCCGACTCGTTCGAGGAGCGGGCCGACCGCGAGGCCGCCGAGCGGGCGCTCGAACACATGGACCTCGAACCCGGCCAGTCGATGCTGGGCTACGACGTCGACGTGGCCTTCCTCGGGACCTGCACGAACGGCCGGGTCTCGGACTTCCGGAAGGCGGCCGAGGTGCTCGATGGCCGGACGATCGACGACGACGTGCGGGCGCTGGCGGTGCCGGGCTCCGAGACCGTCCGGGAGCGCTGTGAGGAGGAGGACATCGACGAGACGTTCATCGAGGCCGGCTTCCAGTGGCGCAGGGCCGGCTGCTCGATGTGTCTGGCGATGAACGACGACTCCCTGGAGGGCGACGAGGTGTGTGCCTCCTCGTCGAACCGCAACTTCGTCGGCCGGCAGGGGTCGAAGGAGGGCCGGACGGTGCTGATGAACCCCGCCATGGTCGCGGCCGCGGCGGTCGCCGGCGAGGTGACCGACCCCCGGCGCTACCTCGACGACCCGGCGGCCGCGGTCTCCGCCGACGACGTCTCGGGGGTGGCCGACCCATGAGCGCCGACCAGCACATCACCGACGTCGCGGGGACGGGCGTGCCGATCCCCGGCGACGACGTCGACACCGACCAGATCCTCCCGGCGCGGTTCATGAAGGAGGTCACGTTCGACAACATGGCCGACTACCTCTTCTACGACGCCCGCCGGAACGACGACGGCGAGTTCAACGACCACCCGCTCAACCGGTTCGACGGCGCCAACGTGGCCGTCGTCAACCGGAACTTCGGCTGTGGCTCCTCCCGGGAGCACGCCCCCCAGGCGATGATGCGCTGGGGCGTCGACGCCGTGGTCGGGGAGTCCTTCGCCGAGATCTTCCGGGACAACTGCAAGTCCCTGGGGATCCCGGCCGCGGTCGCCGACCACGAGACGGTCACGACGCTCCAGGAGTGGATCGAGGACAACCCCGACGGTGAGATCGAAGTCGACGTGATCGAGGAGACGGTCACCTACGGCGACCGGACGGTCGACGTGGAGATCGACGACGCGATGCGCGAGGCGCTGGTGGAGGGGATCTGGGACACCACCGCGCTGATGCGCTCGAACATGAGCAAGGTCGAGGAGACCGCCGCGGCGCTGCCGTACGTCGACTGACGGACGCGCCGGGCGCCGGGCGGGACCGACCCGGGGACGTGAGCGATCCGCCCCGACCCGAGAACGACTCCCGCCGGACCGACACGCTCTTTCCGACGGCCGCGGACCTGCGTGCATGTCCCACGAGATCGCGGTGATCCCCGGCGACGGGATCGGCCGGGAGGTGACCCCCGCCGCCGTCGAGGTGTTGCGGGCGACCGACGTCGGCTTCGAGTTCGTCGCGGCCGACGCGGGCGACGCCGTGAAGGAGGAGACCGGCGAGGCGCTGCCGGCCGCGACCCGCGAGGTGGCCGCCGCGGCCGACGCGACCCTGTTCGGGGCGGCGGGCGAGACCGCCGCGGACGTGATCCTCCCGCTGCGCGAGGTGGTGGGCTCGTTCGCCAACGTCCGGCCGGCCCGTTCCCACCCCGGTCTGGACGCGCTCCAGCCCGACACCGACCTGGTGTTCGTGCGGGAGAACACCGAGGGGGTGTACTCGGGCATCGAGAGCGAGATCACGACGGGCGTGCGGACGCTGACCCGCGTGGTCACGGAGGAGGCCTCTCGGGAGATCGCCGAGTTCGGCTTCCGGTACGCCCGGGAACACGGCTACGACGTGACGATCGCCCACAAGGCGAACGTCATGCGCGAGACGGACGGCCTGTTCCTGGAGACCGCCCGCGCGGTGGGCGACGAGTTGGGCCGGGAGTACGACACGGCGCTGATGGACGCGCTGGCGATGCACCTCGTGGAGCGGCCCTCGGAGTACGGCGTGGTGATCTGTCCGAACCTTGCGGGTGACGTGCTGTCGGACCTGGCGGCGGGGCTGGTCGGCGGGCTCGGACTCCTGCCCAGCGCGAACGTCGGCGAGGACAACGCCCTCTTCGAGCCGGTCCACGGCACCGCACCCGACATCGCCGGACAGGGGGTCGCGAACCCGTCGGCGGCGATCCTCTCGGCGGCGCTGTTGCTCGAACACCTGGGGTACGACGAGACGGGCGCGGACGTGCGGGCGGCGGTCGAGACGGTGCTCGCGGAGGGGCCACGCACCCCCGACCTCGGCGGCGACGCCGGGACCGACGCGGTGACGGACGCGATCGTCGACGAACTCTGACGGACGGGGCCGGCCGCGAACGGTGCCGGAGCGACTCCCCGCGAAACCGGCAGACTCCGGAGCGACCTGTCGGTCGAGCGACCTGCGCGTACCCGGATGGAAACTGGTAAGACCGGCGCCGGTCAACCGCCGCCGACGAGGGAAGCCGAGCGGGAGCGCCGTCGGGCGTCCGCTCGCGGGGAAGCATGATACTCACAGTCACGTACAACCCGGCCGTCGACCAGACGATGAGCTTCGAGGCGGAGATGCGCCCCGGCACCGTGCTCCGGGCGGAGTCGAACCGGTTCGACGCCGGAGGGACCGGGATCAACGTCTCGCAGAACCTCCTGACGATGGGCACCGGCACCGTGGCGACGGGGCTGGTCGGGGGGTTCAGCGGGCGGTTCGTCGCCGACCGCCTCGACGAGGACGGCGTCCCGACGGACTTCGTGGGGGTCGAGGAGCCCACCCGGATCAACACGACGGCGCTGGCCGCCGGCGAGGAGTACAAGCTCAACCACGACGGGCCGACGGTCGACCCCTCGGTGGTCGACGGGCTGACCGATCGGGTCCGGGCCCACGACCCCGACTGGGTGCTCGTCGGGGGAAGCCTGCCGCCGGGGCTCTCGGCCGCGGCCGTCGACCGGCTGGCAGACGGGCCCTGGCGGACGGCCGTCGACGTGCCGCTGCTCGAGCGACTGGAGGCGAGCTACGACCTCTGTAAGCCCAACCGGGCGGAGCTGTCGGCGGCGACGGGTCGGGAGATAGACAGCGTCGAGGGGTCGATTCGGGCCGCCCGGGAGATGCGCGACCGGGGCTTCGATCGGGTCGTCGCGTCGCTGGACGACGAGGGGGCCCTGCTGGCAAGCGGCGAGGGCGTCTGGCTCGCCGAGGCCCTGGACGTGGCGGTCGCCGACACGGTCGGCGCCGGCGACGCCCTGCTGTCGGGCGTGCTGGCGTCGCTGGATCGCGGCGAGGACGACCCGACGGCGCTGGCGACCGGCGTGGCCCTCTCGGCGCGCGTGGTCCAGCAGTACGGCACCAGCATGCCGGACCTGGAGGGGCTCCCGCCGGAACGGGACGACGTCGTCGTCCAGCGGCTCTGAGCCGGCCGGGCTCCGCGACGGCGAGACGGACGGCGTCGGAGTCCGGGGGTTCCAAGTCACCGTCGCCGCTAGCGTCGCCCGATGGCACCCCGCCACGCGGCCGACGGACCGACCCGGACGACCGACGACGAGCGTGCGGCGATCCGGGCGGCCGTCGGCCGTCTCGGCCAGGGCGAGTTCCGCGAGTTCGTGGCCGACCTCTGGGCGGCGAGGGGTTGGACCGTCGAGCGCGACGGCGACCTGTTGCGCGTCCGGAAGGGCGGGGACACGGCGACGCTCCGGCCGGCCGTCGGCTGGCGAGCCCGCGTCGCCGCCCCCGACGACGCGGTCCTCGTGACGCCCGCGGTCGGCGTCGGCGCGACCGTCGACGGCGACGACCTGGTGGGGATGGTGCGCCACGCCGTGGACGACCGGACCGCCCGGCGGCTCTGCCGTGACCACCTCGGCGGCGAACCCGACGAGCTACGACTCCCCGTCCGGCGGCGGGCGCGTCGCGCGGCGGGACGGCTCCGAGGGCTCCCGGTCCGGCGTGCCGGCGTCGCCGCGGCGGCCGTCCTCGTCGTGGCCGCGGGGCTCGTCGTGGCGCTGGGCGGCGCGGGACCGTTCGGCGCGGGGACGCAGGGCGACGACGGGGCCGGGACGTCCCCGGGGACGAACGGGACCGCCGGCGCCAACGGCGCGGCGCTGGCGGGCGCGGGGGCGACCCCGACCCCGACCGCGGCCCCGCAGGTCGCCGGCGTCCCCGGCGCCGGGACCGACGGGATCACCGACCCGGCGGCGCTCGCTGCCGCCCACCGCGACCGGCTCCGAGAGCTGAGCTACCGGGAGACGTTCACCCGGACGACGACGGGCGAGGGACTGCGGCGGATCAGGCGCGAGACGGTCACGAGCGCCGACGTACGCTACGTCAACCGGACCCGAGTGACCGAGACCGGGTCGACCGCGGCGGCGGTCGACCGCTTCTACGACGGGACGGACCGCTACCGGGCGCGGTTCGAGAACGGCTCGTTCGTCTACGACCGCCGTCCCGGGGCCGGAACACCGGCCGCGCGGACCGCCGAGCGGCTCGGCCGCCACCTGGCGGCGGCGAACACGAGCTACGAGGGGGTGACGCGGACCGACGGCGACCGCTTCTTCCGGTTCGTGGGCGACGGCGCCCCCGAGGGGTCCGCGGCGCGCAACTACACCGTCGAGGCGCTGGTCGATCCCGCCGGGTTCGTCGGCCGCCTGTCCGTGAGCTACGAGCGGCCGGCCGCGAACGGGACCCGACGCGTCGAGACGACGCTCCGCTACGACGAGGTGGGCTCGGCGACCGTCTCGCCGCCGCTGTGGTTCGAGCGGGAGTTCGGCGCCGCCGCGGACCGATAGCATAGCTTTTGCTGGCCGGCCGCCTACGGCGCGTATGACCGTACTCTCCTTCGACGAGCAGGGCGTCGACGTGGTGTACGAGGGGACCGAGTTCCGCCTCGAGAAGGCGCTCATCGAGGACGCGGTCGGCAAGTCCTACCCCCAGGTCACCGACCACGAGGTGCTGAAGATGGTGGCGCCCGACCCCGCCATCTCCGGCGAGCCCCGCCGGATCGGCGAGATCGTGAACTGATTCACACGAAGGAAACGAATCCTTCGTGGGAAAGGCGCGATCGGGCGGCCGGGTCGCTCCCGTCCTGCGGTTTTCCGCCGGTTCGGACATGTCAACACACCGCACCGTCGGCAGGCATTTATGTACCGAGGTGTACCCCTCGGGCATGGGAGACCCACGCGTGGCGGGCGCCGGCGTCACGGTCTTCGGCGAACACCCCGAACGGACCGGCCGGGACCTGTTCGCGGAGGCGGGGCTGGCGGCGATCGAGGAGTCGGGCGTCCCGCCGGGGGACGTCGAGGCGCTGTTCTACGGCAACTTCATGGGTGAACTGGCCGAACACCAGGGCCACCAGGGACCGATCGCGGCCGAGGCGGTGGGCCTGTCGGTCCCGGCGACGCGGTTCGAGACCGCCTGTGCCTCCTCGGGGGCGGCGGTCAGGGAGGCGGTCTCGCGGCTCCGGAGCGGCGAGGCCGACGTCCTGCTGGTGGGCGGGGCGGAGCGGATGACCAACGTCGGGACGGCGGCGGCGACCGACGCCCTGGCGATCGCCGCCGACGACCTCTGGGAGGTGCGGGCAGGCATGACGTTCCCGGGGGCGTACGCGCTGATGGCGCGGGCGTACTTCGAGGAGTACGGCGGGGACCGCGAGGACCTGGCCCACGTCGCGGTGAAGAACCACGAGCACGCGCTGGTCAACGACCACGCCCAACTGCGAAAGGAGATCACGGTCGCGGACGCGCTGGGGGCGCCGACGATCGCCGACCCGCTGGGGCTGTACGACTCCTGTCCGATCACGGACGGGGCGGCGGCGCTGGTGTTGACGAGCGCGGAGTACGCGGCCGAACGGGACCTGGACGCATCGATCGCGGTGACGGGCACCGGACAGGGCGGCGACCGGATGGCGCTGCAGGACCGCCCACACCTGGCGCGCACCCCGGCGGCCGACGACGCCGCCGCGGCGGCCTACGAGGACGCCGGGGTCGGTCCCGACGACGTGGACGTCGCGGAGGTCCACGACTGTTTCACGATCGCGGAGGTGCTGGCCCTGGAGTCGCTCGGACTGTACGACCCCGGCGGGGCGATCGGGGCCGCGCGGGACGGCGAGACGACCCGTCACGGCGAGACCCCGGTCAACCTCTCGGGCGGGCTGAAGGCAAAGGGCCACCCCGTCGGCGCCACGGGCGCGGCACAGATCGCCACGATCGCGCGGGTGCTCGACGGTTCGCACCCGCGGGCCGACGCCTGCCCCGACGGGACCGTCGGCGTCGCGCACAACGCCGGCGGGACGGTCGCCTCCGCGACGGTCCACGTGCTGGAGGTGGCCGAATGACCGAGGCCGCCCGCGACGGCGGCTACGACGACTGGCTCGACGCCGTCGCCGACGGCGAGGGGTTCTACCTCGACTGTGGCGCGGGCCACGGTTCGCTGCCGCCGCGTCGGGTCTGCCCGGAGTGTGGCGAGCGCGACCTCACCGAGCGGCCGCTCCCGGAGGTCGGCGAGGTGCTCACCCACACGACGGTCCGCGTGGCGACGCCCGCCTTCGAGGAGGACGCCCCCTACGTCACCGCGATCGCCGAGTTCGGACCGGTCCGCCTGACGGGTCTGCTCCGCGGGGTGGACCCCGCGGACGTCGAGATCGGCGCGACCGTCGGCGTCGAGGTCGGCGAGCGGGCCACCACGGGCGACCGGGCGGTGGTGTTCCGACCGCGGTAGCCCGGGCGGGGGGAGCGGTCCGGCGGACCGACCCCGGACCCGGCCTCAGACCGCCGCGGACTCGTACTCGCCGCGGAGCACGTCCGAGAACTGTTCGGGGTGTTCGACGTGGGGGAGCAACAGGGAGCGGTCGAACACGACCAGCCGCGCGTCGGCGGTCTCGGCCAGCCGTTCGCCCTCCGAGAGGGGGGTGATGTCGGCCTCGCGGCCCCAGACCAGCGTCACGGGGACGTCCAGTCCCGCGAGGGTCTCCCCGAGGTCCGCCTCGGGGTCGAGGTAGCCCGCGACGAACGACGCCGGGGCGTAGCGGGCGCCCGGCAGGTGCGAGATGGCGTGTTCGTAGTCGACGACCGCGTCCGGGAGGTTGCCCGTGTCGTAGTAGCCGTGGTCGGCGTGGAAGTACCGCAGTCCCCGCCGGCTGACGATCAGGTTGAACAGGGCCTCGCCCAGCACCGGCGAGCGCACCACCGACCGGACGAGCGGCCGGCGCTCGCCCATCGAGGTGTCGGTCGGACAGACCAACACCAGTTCGGCGACCGGCACCTCGCTCGCCGCCTCGGCGGCGTAGGCGCCGGTCAGCGACGAGGCGACCACGGTCGGCTCCTCGCTCAGATCCGCGAGGAAGTCCTCGACGAACCCCTCCAGCAGCGCGCCGGTGTACACGAGCGGCGGCCGGTCGGAGAGCCCGAAGCCGGGCAGGTCCGGCGCGAGGACGTGGTACTCCTCGGCCAGCCGGTCGAACAGCGTGTGGAACTCGTGGCTCGACCCGGCGGCGTTGATCCCGTGTAACAGGATCAGGTCCGGGTCGTCCGGGTCGCCGGCCTCGGCGTAGCGCACGTCGAAGCCGCGCCAGCGGTAGGTCCCGCCCCCGGCGCCGAGGAACGGCTCCACCCCGGACTCGTCGGTCGAGAGGAGACGGTTCGCCAGGGCGACCCCGCCGACCGCGCCGGCGGCGCCCGCGAGGGCTCTGCGGAGCTTCATAGCCGGGACGAGGGGCCTGAACGGTTTAACGGTGGCGTGGGTCGCCGTCGCCGGCCCCCTCCCGGTCGTCGCCGTCCTCGCCCAGCGCCGCCCGCAGCGGCGCCAGCAGGTCGTCGACGACGGCGTAGGGGCCGGTCTCGCGGGCGAGCACCGCCTCGACGTGGGGCTCCAGCCCGCCGTGGCGCTCCAGGTGGTCCTCCAGGAGCGTCTCGACGTCGGCCGACAGCAGCGTCCGGATCGCGGCGGTCGCGCGCTCGCGCTCGCCCCGCTGCCGGGCGCCGGTGGCGTCCAAGTGCGCGAGGTGGTCGTCGACCGCGGTCACCAGCGCTTCGACGCCCTCGCCGCGGTCGGCCACCGTCTCCAGGATCGGCGGCGTCCACCGCCCGTTCCCGCTCGCTTCCCCGGTTCCGTCGTCGACTCCGTCCCCGCCTTCCGTCCGGTCGTCGTGAGCCGATCCGACAACGCTCTCGCGCTCGCGGAGCATCTCGCGCAGGCGCGAGACGGTCCGGTCCGCGCCGTCGAGGTCGGCCTTGTTGACGGCGAACAGGTCGGCGATCTCCAGGATCCCGGCCTTCAGCGTCTGGACGTCGTCGCCGCCGCCGGGCGGGACCAACACGGCGACGGTGTCGGCGGCGCGGACGACGTCGACCTCGCTCTGGCCGGCGCCGACGGTCTCGACGATCACCCGGTCGAAGCCGGCGGCGTCCAGGGCGGTGACGGCGCCGGCGGCCGCGACCGCGAGCCCCCCGGGCCGGCCGCGAGCGGACATCGACCGGAAGAAGACGCCCGTGTCGCCCGCGTTCTCCGCCATCCTGATCCGGTCGCCCAGCACCGCCCCGCCGGTGAACGGCGACGCCGGGTCGATCGCCAGCACGCCGACCGTCTCGCCGCGCTCCCGGTAGGCGGCGACGACCCGGTCGACGAGCGTCGACTTCCCGGCCCCGGGCGGGCCGGTCACGCCGAGCACGTCCGCGTCGCCGCCGTGGCGGTACAGCGCCGATACCAGGTCGCGGTGGCCCGGCTCGCGGTCCTCGACCTTCGAGATCGTCCGCGCCAGCGACCGCTGGTCCCCGTCGAGCACCCCCTCGACGAGGTCGGTCATGCGCGTCGCGGGGCGTTCTCGCGGACGTACTCGACCATCTCGGCCATCGACGCCCCCGGACCGAAGATCTCGGCCACGCCCGACTCCAGCAGCCGTGCCCGGTCGTCCTCGGGGACGATCCCGCCGACCAGCACGAGCGTGTCGGCGAGCGCGCCCCGCTCCTCGAGCCCCTCGACGACCCGCGGGACGAGCGTGTTGTGGGCCCCCGAGAGGATCGACACCCCGAGTACGTCGACGTCCTCCTGGACCGCCGCCGCGACGATCTCGTCGGGCGAGCGATGGAGCCCGGAGTAGACCACCTCGAACCCCGCGTCCCGAAACGCCCGGGCGATGACGTGGGCGCCCCGGTCGTGACCGTCCAGGCCGACCTTCGCGACTAAACACCGGATCCGCCGGTCCCCCTGCCGGTCGACGCTCATGCCAACTCCTACCACGCTGTCCGGTTTCACTCTGACGGTGTGGCGGTCCGGGCGGGCACGGGAAGTCGACGGACCGGACGGACCGGGCGGTCGTCGGAGCGCCCCGGGATCCGGTGGTGGCGTGGGCACTCGGAGGTCCGGTGGCGGCCCCCGGCGCCCGCGTCCGCCCCGCACCGACGGCCGAAGGGGTCGTTCGAGGGCGACGGGACCCTCCGGACGGCCGCCAGGTACCACTGATGATACCGAGTCGGTCGGTTCGAACCGGACGGCGGAGCGCACCCACTTCCGCCCGAACTCAGATATGATAACTGGGCACGTGGATTTATGTGGTGCCCGCCACAAGGATCAGTTCGAGAGGCCGGACTACCACCCCATGGAGGCCCCCACCGTGCAATCGAGCGTTGAGACGGACTCGGCTCGCGTCCTGGTCGTGGACGACGAGCGGGACGTGGCGGACCTGTACGCCGCGTGGCTCGAGACCGACCACGAGGCGCTGACGGCCTACAGCGGCCCGGAGGCAGTCGACCTGCTCGGGAAGGATCCCGACGTGGTCCTGCTGGACCGTCAGATGCCGACGCTCTCGGGCGACGAGGTGCTGGAGCGGATCGACCACAGCCCGGTCGACCCCCACGTCGTGATGGTGACGGCGGTCGATCCGGACTTCGACATCGTCGAGATGCCGTTCGACGACTACCTGACGAAGCCGGTCCGCCGCGAGCAGTTGCTGTCGGCCGTCGACGAGATGTTGCGCCGCTCGACGTACGACGACCGGATGCAGCGATACTTCGAGTGTGCCTCGAAGAAGGCGACCCTCGAGTCCGAGAAGTCACGGGCCGAACTCGAGGAGAGCCGGGAGTACGCCGAGATCAGCCGCCGCGTCGAACAGCTCCGCGAACGGGCCGACGCCGCCGTCTCGGAGTTCGACGACTTCGAGGCGGCCTTCCAGGAACTCCCTTAGAGGTACGCTCCCTCGACCGCGAACCGTCCTTCCAGCCCCGCCACCGTCACCTCGTAGTCGTCGGCTTCGACGACGTGGCCCTCGTTCGGGACGTGGTAGCCGAAGGCTTCGGCCGGCAGCGCCAGTTCGACCGTCCGTTCCTCGCCGGCGGCCAGCGTCAGGCGCTCGTAGCCGACGAGAAACCTGTTTTCGCGTACGCGCGAGGGACGGTTCTGTGACCCGTAGGCCGTGACCACCTCGACGCCCTCGCGGTCGGAGACGTTCGCGACGGTCACCTCGGCGGTCAGCGCCCCGCCGGGTCCGATCACGTCGTCGGACAGCGACAGGTCCCGGTACTCGAAGTCGGCGTAGCTCAGCCCGTGGCCGAACTCGTACAGCGGGTCGTACGACGGCGGGTGCTCCTCCTCGCCGAGGGGGCGGGGGTGACGGCGGTAGTCGTGGACCTGCGGGAGGTCGCCCGTCGACCGGGGGACGCTGATCGGCAGCCGACCCCCCGGGTCGGCGTCGCCGAACAGGACGTCGGCGACGGCCGGGCCGCCCTCCGTTCCGGGGTAGTAGGCCATCAGCAGTGCCGAGAGGTGGTCGTCCATCCAGTCGACGATCAGGGGCCGCCCGGTGACTAACACGCCGACGGTCGGCGTGCCGGTGTCGTGGATCGCCTCGACGAGCGACCGCTGGGCCGCCGAGAGACGGAGGTCGGAGCGGGTCGGCCACTCGCCGGTCGCCTGGCCGGCCTGGACGGCCGGGCCGAACTCGTGGAGGTACCACCCCTCGCCGACCGCCACCACCGCCACGTCGGCCTCGGCGGCCCGCTCGGCGGCCGCCGCCACGTCGATCTCCTCGTTCAGGTCGGTGCCCGGCTCGTAGGTGGTCTCGACCCGCCGGTCGAGCGCCTCCAGGATCGTCGTCCCCTCGATCCCGTCCGCGTGGTCGACGCTCCAGCCCCCGACCTGGTGGACCAGGTCGTCGGCGTTGGGGCCGCCCACGAACACCGTCTCGTCGCCCGACAGCGGGAGCAGCCCGTCGTTGTTCAGCAGCGTCATCGAGGCCGTCGCCGCCTCGCGGGCTGTCTCGACGTGGTCCGGCGTCCGGAGCGTCGCCAGCGCCTCGTCGGGATCGACGTACGGGTCCTCGAACAGACCCAGGCGGAACTTGACCTCGAGCAGGCGCAGGACGCTCTCGTCGAGGGCCGCCTCGTCGAGGTCGCCGCTCTCCACCAAGTCGACCAGCCGGTCGGCGTGGCCGACGTTGTCGACGGAGGCGACGTCGAGGCCGGCCCGCCGGGTGCGGTAGACCGACTCGCGCCAGTCCTCGGTCACGCGGTGCTCCTCGTGCAGGTGGCGCACCCCGCCCCAGTCGGAGACGACGTGGCCGTCGAACCCCATCTCGCCGCGCAGGACGTCGGTGAGATACCGCCGGGAGGCGTGGCCCGGTTCGCCGTTCATCGACGCGTAGGAGGGCATCACCGACTCCAGGCCGGCGTCGATCGCCGCCTCGATCGGCGGGGTCAGCGTGTTCCGGAGCTTGTACTCGGAGACGTCCACCGGCGAGGCGTCCTCGCCCCGTTCGGGCTCGCTGTACGCCGGGAAGTGCTTCCCGGTCGCGATCACGCCGTCGTCGGCGAGGTCCTCTCCCTGGTACCCCCGGACCTTCGCGGCGGCCATGTCGGCGACCAGGCGGGGGCTCTCGCCGAACGTCTCGAACACCCGGCCCCACCGGGCCTCCCGGCCCACGTCACACGTGGGCGAGTAGTTCTGGTGGCCCCCCACCGCGCGCATCTCCGTCGCGGTCACCTCGGCGCCGGCCTCTACCAGGTCGGGGTCCCAGGTGGCGGCGGCACCCAGCCCGTTGGGGAACACCGTCGACTCGCCGACGTAGGCCGCCCCATGGACGGAATCGGCGTTGAACAACACCGGGATCCCGAGCCGGGTCTCCTCGACCGCGGTCCGCTGGATCTCGTTGGCCGCCTCGACGACCGCTTCCGGGTCCGTCGCCAGCGCGCCGCCCCACCCGAAGGGGGCCGCGACGCCCACGCCGTGACTCCGGACGTACCCCTTCACGTCCGCCAGGTCCTGGTCCGTGACGAACTGGCCGGCCCAGGTTCCGACGAGCTGTCCGGCCTTCTCCGCTACCGTCATCCGTTCCAGGAGGTCCGCCGCCCGACGCCCCACCGCCGCGTCCGCCCGCCGATACGTGGCCGCGTCTCCGTCTGATGCCATCGTCATGATGGGTTCCGCGACCCTCACTAATACTTTCTGGACGGTGGCGGAGCGCGCGCGAGATCGGAGAGAGTGAAACGACCGTTGCAGATTACCGCGGTTTAATACCGTCCGACCGACGACGTGGTGGTGCGTGACAGGCGCGGTGGGGACAGCAGGGTAACCGACAGCCCTCGGTTCGTTCACCACCGTCGTGGTAATCGGTGATCGTTCACAGATGACCACAAACTTTAATGCTAACGAATTACCGTGGTCTACTGGACCATGGCAGACGAATCCAACGGTTACAGTGACGTCATCGACCGTCGCCGCTTCGTCGAGCTGACGGGCGTGGCAGGCGCGGCCGCGCTCGCCGGCTGTGGCGGCGGCGGCGACGGCGGCGACGGCGGAGCGACCCCGACCGACACCTCCACGAGCGGCGACGGCGGGGACGGCGGAGACGGTGGAGACGGCGGCGACGGCGACGGCGGCGACGGCATGGAGGTCGCCGACGCCACGTTCCGCGACTTCACCAACAACGTCCCGGCGAACTTCCAGTTCAACCTGGCCAACCCGGCCAGCCAGTCCCAGACCGCTCTCTTCGACCTGTTCGACAGGCTGGCACAGTACGACTACGCGTCGGGCGAGTTCATCCCGTACGCGCTGTCGGACTGGAACCTCTCGGGGACCACCTTCGAGATGACGCTGCGGGACGGGATGACCTGGGAGAACGGCGACCCGGTGGTCGCTCAGGACCTGGTCACCCAGCTGCACCTGGGCGTCACCACCGGCGGCCCGATAGCGGACCTCGTCGAGGGGATGGACTCGATCACGGCCCCCGACGACTCGACGGTCGTGATGGAGCTGGCCTCGGAGAGCAACCCGCTGATCGTCAAACACCAGCTCGCCCAGGAGCAGGTGTACGCGAAGACCTCGAAGTACGAGCAGTACGTCGGCAACCAGGACGAGCTGACCCAGTTCTCGGACACGGACCCGATCGCCTCGGGTCCCTGGACGCTCGACAGCGCCGGCCAGCAGCAGTTCGTCCTCTCGCGGCGGAGCGACCACCCCGACAGCGGCAACATCGACTTCGCCCGGAAGAGCTACACCTTCCTCGACGGCAACCAGGCGGCCCAGCAGGCGCTCACCCAGGGCAACATCGACGCGGCCTGGAGCCTGTTCTCGCCGCCCGAGGTCGTCAACGGCTACCCCGGTTCCGTCGTGGAGGCCCGGCCGCCCGCCAAGTGGGGGGTCGGCCTGGGCTTCGACCACAGCCACCCGGCCTTCGGTCAGCGGGCCGTCCGGCAGGCCATCGCCGAGGCGATCAACCGCGAGCAGGTGATCAGCAACGCCGGGCCGCGGACCAAGACCACGCCGGACGTCGCCACCGCGATCGCCACCGACGACCAGGAGACCTACCTGGGCGACGCGATGAGCAACTACACCGGCTACAGCAAGGGCTCGTCGAACGTCGAGCGGGCCGACCAGCTGATGAGCGAGGCCGGCTTCTCCAAGGACGGCGGGACCTGGAAGAACAGCAACGGTAGCAGCGTCCGGCTGCCGATCATCGTGCCCGCCGCCTGGACCGACTGGGTGTCGGCGATCCAGACGGTCGTCGACCAGCTGTCGGCGGCGGGCTTCGACGCCGCCGTCGACACGCGGCCGTTCGGGAACATCTCGGGCAACATCTGGCCCAACAGCGAGAACTTCAACGTGATCGCCTTCTACTGGCTGCCCGGCGGCGCCCGGTCGGCGTTCCCGTACTTCCCGCTGGAGTGGCAGCTCGTCCACAGCGCGGGCGTGCTGGACTACCAGTACCGCGAGGAGATGGACGGCTCCACGGCCACCGTCCCCGCCATGAGCGGGAGCGGACAGATGGAGGTCGACCTGGACGCCCGGACCGAGGAGCTCTCCCAGACGTCCGACTCCGCGACCACCCAGGAGATCGTCCGCGAGCTGGCGTGGGTCGCCAACCAGGAGCTGCCGATGATGCCCCTGGCCGAGAAGCTCGAGCAGTCCTGGATCAACACCAGCCGGTTCGACGCCCCCGAGCAGGGCTCCGACGCGCTGCAGGTCAAGTGGCCACAGCACTGGCTGCCCCGGCAGGGCGAGCTGAGCTACTCGGGCTGACGGCGTCGCGCCGACGACCACCCACAACCGATATTATCAGATAGCCACACCGACCGATACATGAACACGTACTACATCAAACGAACCGCGAGGGCCGTGATGACCATCTGGCTCGTCATGACCCTCACGTTCGGCCTCGTCCGGCTGCTGCCGGGGAGCGCGCTCAACGCGATGCGCGCACAGATGCTCCAGAGCGGCATGGCCGCCGACGAGGTCGAGTCCATCCTGGCGAGTTTCAACGCCGGACTGTCACAGAAACCGCCGCTGCAGGCGTACATCGACTACATCGTCGGGATCGTTCAGGGGGACCTGGGGACCTCGATCACGACCAGCATCGGCGGCAACGACGCCGTGTCGGCGATCATCGCGGACGCGCTGCCGTGGACGATCCTCGTGATGACGACCGCCACGATCCTGATGTTCGCCATCGGGATCGTGCTGGGAGCGATCATGGCGTACAAGGAGGGGAGCTTCTTCGACTCCTCGACCAGCACGGTCGGCATCATCCTCTCGTCGGTGCCGTTCTACGTGCTGGCGATCGTCCTCGTGGCGGTGCTGAGCTACCAACTCCAACTGTTCCCGATCCGGGGGCGGCTCTCGCCGGAGGCGTTCCGGAGCTACGAGGGGTACGGGATCCCCTTCGCGATCGACGCGCTGTACCACGCCGCGCTCCCGATCGCCTGCGTCGTCATCACGGGCTGGGGCGTGCAGGCGCTGGCGATGCGGGGCAACAGCGTCTCGATCCTCGGAGAGGACTACGTCCGTGTCGCCCGGTTGCGGGGCCTCTCGGACATGCGGATCGCCACCCGGTACGTGGCGCGCAACGCCGTGCTCCCGATGTGGACCGGTCTGCTGACCGTCATCGGGTTCAACCTCGGCGGCTCGGTGATCCTCGAACAGGTGTTCCAGTACCCCGGACTGGGTTACCGGATGATCAACGCGATCAACAACCGCGACTACCCGCTGATGATGGGCGTGTTCCTCGTCATCACCACGGCGGTCGTGATAGCGATCTACGTCGCGGACCTGACCTACGGGGTCGTCGATCCGCGGATCAAGACGGGTGAGTCAGATGAAGCGTACTGAGTCCGACGGCGTCGGGGAGTTCTCGTTCGAGACGACCGCCTCGGAGGTCGAGGTCACGTGGGGGGAGCGGCTCCGTGACTTCTACGAGGAGTTCGTCTACAAGCCGGGCCTGGTGGCGCTCGACGACTGGCGGACCAGGGTCGGCGGGTTCATCTTCGCGGTCTACGTCCTGGTGGGAACCGTCGGGGTCGTCTTCTACCCGGAGACGAGCACCACCGGGAGCCTGGGTCGGGGCGTGGCCCCGTTCACCACGCTCGCCGCGCCGCTGGGGACCACCAACCTCGGCGAGGACCTGCTGGGCGTGATCATCCACGCCACCGACGACGTGTTGATGATGATCGCCGCGGGCGGCGTCTGGGCGACCGGCGTGGCGCTGCTGTTGGGCGTGCTGGCCGGCTACAAGGGCGGCGGCGTCGACCGCTTCCTCTCGTCGTTCATGGACGTGGCGATGTCGATCCCCGGCCTCCCGCTGATCATCGTGCTCTCGGTGGTGTTCAACCCCAAGAGCCCGATCCTGATCGGCGTGCTCATCACGATCAACTACTGGGCCGGACTGGGGCGTGCGATCCGCTCGCAGGTGCTCACGCTGCGCGACGAGTCCTACGTCGAGGCCTCGCGGACGATGGGGATCAGCACCTCCCGCATCATGTTCAAGGACATCATCCCGAACCTGATGCCGTACGTGCTGATCAACTTCGTCAACGCGGCCCGCTACGTCATCTTCGCCTCCGTCGGGCTGTACTTCATCGGCGTGCTCCCCTCGGACGTCCAGAACTGGGGGATCACGCTCCAGAAGGCCTACAGCCAGGGCGCGCTGATCGCGCCGAGCCTGCTGCACTGGCTCGTGTTCCCGCTGCTGGCGATCCTGTTCCTCTCGCTGAGCCTGATCCTGCTGGCTCAGGGGCTGGACAAGGTGTTCAACCCGCGGGTCCGCACCCGGATGGCCGGCGAGTCCGAGTCCACCGTCGAGGACGACGACAGCGTCAGCGGCGGGGTGATGCAGTGATGGCGACCGGGATGCAGGACAACGCCGAGTTCGACGGCAACCTCGGCGTCGACGACCCGATCGTCCGGATGCGCAACGCGAAGGTCACCTACGACGACGGCAACACGTTCGTCCTCGACGACGTGAGCATCGACGTCGAGCGCAACGAGATCATCGGCGTCGTCGGCGAGTCCGGATCGGGCAAGTCGATGTTCGCCTCCGCGATGCTGGACGCCGTCCCCGACCCGGGCAAACTCACCGGCGAGATCATCTACCGGCCCGACGACGGCGAGCGCATCGACGTGCTCAGCCTCGACGAGGAGGAGTTGCGCCAGATGCGCTGGGAGGACATCTCGATGGTGTTCCAGGGCGCGATGTCCTCGTTCAACCCGGTGATGAAGATCGGGCAACACTTCAAGGAGACCCTGGACGCCCACGACGCCGACCGGGAGACGGGGATGGATCGGGCCCACGAACTGCTGTCGGACCTGTATCTCGACGCGGAGCGGGTGCTCAACTCCTACCCCCACGAGCTGTCCGGCGGGATGCAACAGCGGGCGCTGCTGGCGCTGTCGCTGGTGCTCGAGCCGGAGGTGCTCGTGATGGACGAGCCCACGGCGGCGCTCGACCTCCTGATGCAGCGGTCGATCCTGATGTTGCTGCGGGACCTCCAGACGAAGTACGACCTCACGATGGTGTTCATCACCCACGACCTGCCGCTGGTGGCCGCGCTGGCCGACCGGCTGGCGGTGATGTACGCCTTCAAGCTCATCGAGGTCGGCCCGACGGAGGACGTGGTCGCGAACGCGGCCCACCCCTACACGAGGGCGCTGCTGAACTCGACGCCGAACCTGGACGCGCCGCTCTCGGAGATGGAGCCGATCGAGGGCCAGAGTCCGGCCCCGATGAACCTCCCCGGCGGCTGTTCGTACCACCCGCGCTGTCCGCTGGCCGACGAGCAGTGTCGGTCGACGGTGCCGGACTTCCACATGCCCGACGAGAACCACGCGGCGGCCTGCTTCCACTGGGAGGCCGCCCGGGACGAGATCCCGCTCAACTACGAGAAGGTCATCGAGGGACGGGGTGACGATGAGTAGCGACGAGCCGCTGATCTCCCTGGAGGACGTCGAGGTCCACTTCGAGACGGAGGGCGGGGGGTTCCTGGGCTTCGGCGAGGACCCCGACACCGTGCGGGCGGTCGACGGCGTCTCGCTGGACATCGGCGAGCGCGACGTGGTCTCGCTCGTGGGCGAGTCCGGCTGTGGGAAGACGACGCTGGGCAAGACCGTCATCGGGCTCCAGCGGCCCACCGGCGGGACGGTGAAGTACCGCGGCCACGACATGTGGGAGATCCGCGACGGGAAGAGCGACGCCGACATCACCTGGGAGGAGATCCGCTCGTCGCTGCAGATCATCCACCAGGACCCCGGCTCGGCGCTCAACCCCAACCGGCGGATCATCTCGATCCTCTCGGAGTCGCTGAAACAGACGAGTCCGGGGCTGAGCCGCGGCGAGCGCCGTGAGCGGGTGTACGCCCTGCTCGAGCGGGTCGGGATGAACCCCGCGGCGGACTTCGCCGAACGGTACCCCCACCAGCTGTCCGGCGGCGAGCAACAGCGCGTGGCGCTGGGCCGGGCGCTGCTGATGAACCCGGACGTCATCCTGGCCGACGAAGCCATCTCGGCGCTCGACGTCTCCCTGCGCGTCGAGATGATGGACCTGATGCTCGAACTGCAGGACGTGTTCGACACCTCCTACGTGTTCATCAGCCACGACCTCTCGAACGCCCGCTACTTCACCTCACACGGCGACGGCACCATCGGCGTGATGTACCTCGGCGAACTCGCCGAGGCCGCGCCGGCCGACGAGATGATCGCCGACCCGCGCCACCCCTACAGCAAGGTGTTGCGGTGGGCGACGCCGGACCTCTCGCTGCAGGAGACCGGTGACCCGCCGATGCGCAAGATCGACATCCCGGACCCGGTGAACCCGCCCTCGGGCTGTCGGTTCCACACCCGCTGTCCGGAGGCCCGCGAGGTCTGTCGCTCCGAGAAGCCCCCGACCTACCGGACGGAGGGGCGACAGGTCGCCTGCTTCCGTGAGGACGAGTCCCACGAGTACTGGGACAGTCCGATCATCGAGGACGAGGAGGAGGACATGCTCGGCCGCTCGGAAGGCGTCGCGGACGACTAGAGCGAGCAGTTCGCCGCCGGCGGGCGGCCACACCCCGCCACCGAGTTCTCGACGGCCACCGTCTCCAGCCGACCGCCCCGAGCGCCGGGTTCGGCCCGTCCACGGACGACCGGGACCGGCCGGACCGCCGTGTGATCACAGGCCCGTAGCCGCTCGGTTCCCAGCCCCAGCGCGAACTCCCGGCCCTCGAGCGCGGGGCGGATCGCCTCCGGCGTCGTGGCGCCGGCCCGCTCGGCCGCGTCGGCGGCCAGCAGCGTCCCGACGTGGACGGTTCGGGCGGCGCCGGTCGGAGCCGTGCCGTGTCGCTCCCGGTAGGCGGCGGCAAAGGGGTCCACCGTCGAGGTTCCGTCCGGCTCGTTCGTGCCCTGGACCCTCGCTCCGGGGTGCCAGCCGGTCGTCCCGACGAGGCCCTCGGCGGCGCCGCCGAGTGCCGCCGCGACGGCGCCGTCGAGGGCGGGCACCAGGAGAGCGG
>CAZMWG010000048.1:0-3969 GCA_964569925.1 uncultured Halobacteriales archaeon
CGGCGCCGGCGCCGTGATCCTCGACGGGGACGGCACGACCGTGGCCGAACTGGGCCGGCCGGTCGGCTCGCGGACCGACAACAACACCGCCGAGCACGCCGCGCTCCGGATGGGGCTGGCCGGGGTGCTGGCCCGCTGTGAGCCCGACCGCCTGGAGGTCCGGATCGACTCGATGACCGTGATCCGCGGGGTCTGGGGCGACGGCGGCGACGCGGACGACGCCTTCGCCGGCTACCGTCGGGCGATCGACCCCCTCCTGTCGGCGGTCGACAGCGAGTGGACCCACCTCGCGGACGCGGACCCCAATCCGGCCGACGCGCTCGCGACCGTGACCGCCGACGTCGCGGACCTCGGACCCGGGTGAGTCGCGGGGTTCGCCCGGCGTCCGCGTGCCCGGCGGGGACGAGCCCCGGCGACGGTCACTCTGCGCTCTCGTTCGAGGGAGTGTCCTCGCTTCCGGCCCTCGACGCCGTCGCCGTGACCTCGCGAGCGGTCGACACCCAGTCCGGGACGGCGACCTCGGTCGAGCCGACCCGCCGGTAGGCCAGGCGCACCTCGACGGCGGTCTCGTCGAGGGCGTACTCGGCGGTGACGCTCCGGACCCGCCCGTCGAGCGTGACGTAGGCGGTCGCGGTGAACCGTCGGAGGTCGACCGGTCCGGAGTCGGCCGCGCCCGGCGGGACGAACAGTCGCACGTAGCGCCGGCCGTCCCGCCGGACGACGTCGACCTCCGTCGCCCAGTCCTCGACGTACCGGTCGAGGACGGACTCGGTCCGGAGGGTTCGGCCCGGCCGGACCGGGATCGACACGGCGTCGTAGTCGGTCCGGTTCCCGTCGACGGTCCGGCGGTAGCCCTCGCGGTCGGTCAGGAACCAGCTCCGGGCGGGGTCGGTCCCGTCGGCGTCGACCACGGCGGTCCGGTTCCCGTCGCGGCGGAGCCGGAGGTCGGTGACCCCGCCGGCGTCGTCGACCCGGCGGTCGACCCGGCGGAACGTGGCGGTGTACGACCGGTTCGCGAGCGTCGCCGCGTGGGCCTCGACGAGCCGGTCGGCGTCGACGGAGCCGTCCGGCTCGACCCCCGGCGGGAGCCGTCCGTCCCGGACGACCGGCGGCGTGGCGGTCGCGACCCCGTCGACGGGCACCGGCGTCAGCGTCCCGGCGTCTCCGTCGGGGGCCGAACCGACGGGGCCGGCCAGTCCGGCACAGCCGGCGGTCAGGGCCGCGAGCGCGACGAGCAGCGGGAGGCGACGCTCCACGGCCGCCGGTGGGGACCGGACGGCGAAGAGTCTGTCCCCGGGCGGTCCGCACCCCCGGACGGTCCCCGGACCGCCACGGCGCCACCGTCGGCGGCGGCCCCTCCGTTCCTCGCGCCGGCCTGGCGGTGCTCGACGACCCGCGGACGGCCCGCCGACGGCCCGCGCCCGTCCCTGTCGTTCACCCGGTGTCGGGGTCGAGCCCCACCCGCAACCGGACGTACCCGTCCCGGACGCCGTGCTCGGAGAGCCCGTGGCCGGCCGCGGCGAGCGCCGTCCGCAGCGACTCGCGGACCCGCTCCGGGCGGCGGGCGCCGATCCGGACCCGCACCCCGCCGACCGGCGACACCGCGTACCGGTCGACGCCGTGCTCCTCGAGGACGTCGACGACGGCCCGCAGGGCCGCCCGGTCGATCCGGTCGACACAGGTCGCCGGCACCGCGACCCCGGCGACCGTCTCCGTCTCCACGCCCGGCGGGAGCCCGCCGTCGAGGGGGCCGGTCACGGCTCGACCGACTCCCCGCGGTACCGCAGGGGGCGGCGGTTCAGCTCCGTGACCGGCGGCTCGCCCGCCCGGAGGAGCCGTCCCGCGACGTCGATCGCCCGCCGCAGCTCCGCCGGCGAGAGGTGATCGTGGGCCGGCCGCCCGTCGACGTGGTCGTACCGGACGTCCTCGAAGGTCGCGTCGAGGACGACGCGGGCGAAACAGTGGTCCGCGACGATCGGCCAGTCGCCCGCCGCCCGCGCGGCGCGGGGCGACGGCCGGTTCACCCGCCGGTCGTGCTCCGCCCGCAGGGCGTCGAGGTCGTCGCCCGACAGCGTCCGCTGTCCCATACCCGACGGTGGGACGGGACGGACTTCGGTCCGTCGGCGGGCCGGGTCGGTCCCGCCCCGGCTCCACCGGACCGGTCGGTCCGGACGGCCCGCGGACGGGGATCGACGGCCAGTTGTGTCCGGGCCGCGTAGCGACGGCCGATGGCGGCCGCCGGCTGTCCCCCCTGTGAGCTGTTCGTCGAGGCCTACACCGGGTCGGACCCGGAGCTGCCGGTCCGGTCGGTCACCGTCGAGGGGACGGACCTGACCGTCCGGCTCTCGCCGGCGCCGGTCGAGACCGACTCCGCGGCGGCGGTCGAGCGGGCCGCGGGAGAGAGCGCCGGCCCCGTCCTGTCGGCCTACGCGGCGGTGCTCGCCCGGAGCCCGCCGGCCAGACGGCTGGGTCTCCGGACGGAGCTTCCCGCGCCCGAGCGGGACGCGACCGTCCGCTGGCGGCTCGGCGCCGAGACCGGCCGGGCGCTGGCCGCCGGCGAACTCGACGCCGGGACGCTCGCCGCCCGGATCGAGGAGACGGCGACCGTCGACTGACGGCCGCTCGACCGGATCGGACAGCTTTTTGTCGAGGTCCGCCCGACACCGCCGGTATGCGTCCCGCCCTGGCCAGCGAGCTCTCAGACCACCCCGTCGTCGGCACCGACGGGACCGAACTGGGCACCCTCCACGACTTGACCGCCGACCTCGCGTCGGGCGAACTGTCCGCGTTCCTGATCGAACCGGCCGATCCGGCCCTCCGGGAGGAGTTCGAGACGACCGCCGCCGGCCGGCTCCGCGTCCCCGCCGTCGAGGTCGTCGCCCTCGACGACCAGCTCGTGATCCACCTCCCCGGCCGGATCGACGGGTCGACCCTCCCCGGCTGAGCCGACGTGATCCCGGTCGCCGTCCGCCGACCGTCTCGGTCGCCCGCCGTGGTCCGCGGGACGGGTCCCCGGGGACGGCGTCTGCGGCCCGCGCGACGAGCGTCCCGAGGTCCGCGGACCGTCCCGGCGGCGAGTCGAGCAGCCGCCTCGTCCGCGACGACGGGGAGCGCCGGACCGTTCGAGGATCGGCCGCCCCGAGCCGCCGCGCCGGAGGACCGTGTGGTGTTTCGATAATCCAGCACTCGTACCTGGAGTGTCGAGAAAAATCGATCGGCCCGATCTATATGTCTCGTTCCGGTTTGATTTCGCGCCCGTTCGTCCGATAACGGCCGAACCACTGAACGGCCCGGAGCGTCGTTCGTAGCGTATGCGCGGACTGCTCGACCGACTGCTCGGCCGTGACGGCCGCGTGGACACGTGTACGGAGTGTGGCGAGCCGACCCTCCCGGGGGCCGTCCGGTGTCCCGGCTGCCGGGGGTAGTCGCGTACTGTTAACACGCCCCGCGTCGTACCGTCCCGTATGTACGAGCGAGTCCTGGTGCCGACGGACGGCAGCGAGGGGTCGACGGTGGCGATCGACCACGCCCTCGATCTGGCCCGGACCTACGGGGCGACCTTGGAGGCGCTGTACGTCGTCGACACCGCCAACGTCTCCACGGAGGTCACCGGCGGGGCGGTGATCGAGGCGATGGAGCGGACCGGCCGGAAGGCGGTCGACGCGGTGGCGGAGCGGGCCGCGGCCGCCGGCGTCGACTGCGACGGCGAGATCGCCCGGGGAACTCCTCACCGGGCGATCCTCGACCACGCGGAGGAGAGCGGCGCGGACCTGATCGTGATGGGCACTCACGGCCGGACCGGGCTGACCCGCTACCTGCTTGGCAGCGTCACGGAGAAGATCGTCCGGCTCTCGGAGGTCCCGGTGCTCACCGTCCGGATCGCGTCCGACCGCGAGTCGGCGAGGACGGGAGCCGAGGCGGCGGACGACCGGTCGCCGGACGACGAGTCGCAGGAGTGAGCGGCGGCGT
>CAZMWG010000048.1:4069-18660 GCA_964569925.1 uncultured Halobacteriales archaeon
GTGAGCGTTCAGGCCAGCAACACGGGCCGGTCGGCGTCGCGGAGCAGTCGGTCGGCGACGGAGCCGACCCCGGTGCCGCGGGATGAGCCGCGGTGACCCAGCACCGTGAGGTCGGCCTCGACCCGCTCGGCGTAGTCGAGAAGCTCCCGGTGGGGGTCGCCGTGACAGCAGCGGGTGACCACGGGGACGCCGGCGTCGGCCGCCCGCCCGGCGACCGACCGCAGGCGCTCGTGGGTCCGGTCCTCCAGTTCGGTGACCACCAGTTCGGCGCTGCTCAGCGTGGGCTCCCCGTAGCGGGCGGTGTCGACCACCGCGACGGCGTGCAGCGTCGCGTCGTGGCGCCCGGCGATGCCGAGAGCGCGGTCGACCGCCGACGCGGCGCCCTCGCTCCCGTCCGCTCCGACGACGACGGTGTCGTACATACCCGGCGGTGCGGGGCCGTCGATCAAATACCGGCGCGATCGTTCGCCCCCGGGAAACGGCGGCGTACCGGGCGGTAGGGCGGCGTTGTCGGCCGCGGGTGATCGGACCGCCGCCGGTCGCCGGGCCGGGGGTCCGGCCGTGGGCTTCAAGCCCGCGCCCGGTCGATCGGGCGTATGGGAGAGCGCCTGTTCGTGAGCGTCGACCTCGACGGGTTGAGGTCGGCGGTCGCGACCGCACAGGAGCCGTTCCGGGACCGCGCCGGCTTGAACCCCGTCGACCCGGACGGGGCTCACGTCACGGTGAAGTTCCTCGGCGACACCGACCCCGACCGGGTCGACGAGGTCGCGGCCGCCCTCGACGCGGCGGTCGGGGACGCCGGCGTGGCCCCCTTCGAGGCGACCTTCGGGGGGTACGGCGTCTTCCCGTCGCTCGACTACATCAGCGTGATCTGGCTGGGGGTCCGCGAGGGCGGCGAGGCGCTGACCCGACTCCACGAGGCCGTCGAGGAGCGGACGACGGCGCTGGGGTTCGACCCCGGGGACCACGAGTTCACGCCCCACGTCACGCTGGCGCGGATGGAACACGCCGGAGCGAAGGAGCACGTCGGGCGGACCGTCCGGGAGGAGGACCCCGACGTCGGCCGACTGCGTGTCGAGGAACTCCGGCTCACGGAGAGCGTCCTCGCCGACGACGGGCCGGCGTACGAGACGGTCGAACGGTTCCCGCTCCCGGACGACCCGGGGGCGTGAGGACTACAGCGGCGTCGGCGCGCCGGGCAGCGCCCGCGTGACGATCCACTCGTCGTCGGTGCCCTCCGCGGGCGCCAGGTCGAGACGCACGGCCGCGCCCGCCGGCCGCGAGGAGAGTCGTTCACGGAGGAGGGGGTCCGCGTAGTCGACGACCTCGTAGGTCCGGTCGCTCGCCGGGCGCCGGAGTACCAGCCCCGACGGTTCCGCGTCCGCGCTCCCGTCGCCGGCCGGCTCCTCGACCACGTACGTTCGTGCGCTTCCAGCCTCGACTGCTTTGGACATACACGACTCTGGTCCGTCGTTCTGTATAAACGCTTCGTGGAAGGACAGATAGGCGTATAATCGTCCTCTAGGACGTCGGCACCGTACTCGCGTCGCGACCCGTCTAGGCCGGCCGAAAAAAGATAAGAGGTATGATAGGTCTTAAGTCCGGAAGCGGGCAAGCGCCGGTATGGAGTTCGCCGCGAACCTGGCGCTGGTGGTCGTCGCGGGGCTGGCGACCGCGCTGGCGACCGGGCTGGGCGCGGTCCCCTTCTTCCTGGTCGAGGAGTTCAGCGACCGGTGGAACGTGGCGCTGTGGGGTCTGGCCTCGGGGATCATGGTCGCGGCGTCGCTGTTCGGGCTGGTGCGCGAGGGGCTGGCGTACGGCTCGCCGCTCCTGCTGGCGCCGGGGCTGCTGGCCGGGGTCGTGCTGGTGATCGTGGGCCACGAGGTGATCGAGGGCGTGGAGACCCACCCGCGGCGGTACGAGGAGGCGGACTTCCGGAAGCTACTGTTGATCCTCGGGGTGCTCACCGTCCACAGTTTCCCCGAGGGGGTGGCGGTGGGCGTCTCGTTCGCGGAACTGGGGCTGGCCGACCCCACGGGTCCGACGGTGGCGGTCGGCGGACTGGCGGTGCCGCTGCTGGCGGTGTTCGTGACCGTCGCCATCTCGATCCACAACGTGCCCGAGGGCGTGGCGGTGTCGATCCCGCTGCGGTCGATGGGGGTCTCGGAGCCCCGCATGGTGTGGTGGGCGGTGTTCTCCTCGCTGCCACAGCCGATCGGGGCCGCGATCGCCTTCTACTTCGTCTCGCTGGCGCGGGCCTTCCTCCCGTTCGGTTTCGGCTTCGCCGCCGGGGCGATGGTCTACCTGGTCGCGACGGAGTTCGTCCCCGAGGCCCTGGAGTACGGCGAGGGGCTCCCCGGCGGCGGCCGGCGGGAACTGGTCACGGGCGCGCTGGTCGGCGTCGTCGCGATGGTGCCGCTGGCGTTCGTGTGAGTCGCCGGCGTTCCCGGCGGCGGTCCGCCACGGTCCTCGGTCCAGCCGGCGGTCAGGGCAGCGAGAACCGCCGTCGGATCACGGTCAGGTCGACGAACGCGCTCAGCCGGTCGCCGAACTCCTCGACGCGGTTCTCGTCGCGGTAGCTGGTGTGGTCGACGACGAAC
Source organism: uncultured Halobacteriales archaeon (assembly GCA_964569925.1). Lineage (GTDB taxonomy): Archaea > Halobacteriota > Halobacteria > Halobacteriales > Haloarculaceae > CAZMWG01. Next base: position 6,670 of record CAZMWG010000048.1, read on the forward strand.
CGGTGGGGTCCCTCCGCGGACAGGGGCTGGCGGCCCCCGTCGTCGGTCTCGGCCTCGTACAGCCCCTCGCTCCCGGGCACCGGCACCGCGGCGGTGCTGAACTCCCGGTGTCCGGCGGGGGTCCGCTCCGGATCGCCCCCCTCTAGGTAGGTCTCGTAGTGCTCGAACTCGGCGGCCGTGAAGAGGTAGACGTCGAACGGGCCGTCGTCCGAGCGGACCCGATACCGGATCGCCCCACCGGGGTCCGAGACGTCGGGGATCTCCAGCGTCCACGCCTCGCCGGGGGAGAGTCGCACCGAGCCCTGCTCCTCGACGATCGCCTCCCCGCCCATGCCCATACAGCCACCGACCGCGCCGACCGTCCCGGCACAGACACCGCGCAGTAGTTCCCGTCGTCTCATCGGTCGACACTACTGCGATCGATCCGATAAAGTCACCACGGCCCGGTTACAGGAGCTGATAACGGACGTCGGCGGGTCCGCCCGGCCGAAGGAACACACATTTATGCGCCGCCCGGGAAGGAGGGGCAACTATGGGGAAGAAGTCGAAGGCCAAGAAGAAGCGACTCGCGAAGCTCGACCGTCAGAACAGCCGGGTGCCCGCGTGGGTGATGCTCAAGACCGACCGGGAGGTCCAGGGCAACCCCAAGCGGCGCAACTGGCGCCGTAGCGACACCGACGAATGAGCGCCGGCGACTTCGAGGAGCGGGTGGTCACGGTCCCGCTCCGGGACGCCAGGGCAGAGCCCAAGCCCGAGCGGGCCGACCGCGCGATGACGCTGGTCCGCGAGCACCTCGCACAGCACTTCTCGGTCGCGGAGTCGGCCGTCCGCCTGGACCCCTCGATCAACGAGGCGGTGTGGGAGCGGGGTCGCTCCAAGCCCCCGAGCAAGCTCCGGGTACGGGCCGCTCGCTTCGACGAGGACGGCGAGAGCGTCGTCGAAGCCGAGACCGCAGAGTAACCCTTGCTTCGCGCGGCCTTCTCCGGATCGGCGTACGTCGGCGTCTTCGCCAGGACCACCGACGACTGTCTGTTAGTGCGCCCCGACGTCGACGAGGACCGCCTGGCCGCGCTGGGCGAGGAACTCGACGTGCCCGTGGTGGCGACGGCGGTCGGGGGCTCGGGCACCGTCGGCGCGCTGGCGACCGGCAACCGCAACGGCCTGTTGGTGTCGGGACGCGCCCGGGAGCGCGAGACCGACCGGATCCGGGAGGCGGTCGACCTCCCGGTCCGGGAACTGCCCGGCCGGATCAACGCCGCCGGCAACGTCGTCCTCTGTAACGACAGCGGCGCCTACGTCCACCCCGAGCTGCCCGACCCGGCGGTCGACGTCGTCGCCGACACCCTCGACGTGCCGGTCGAGCACGGCACGCTCGCCGGCGTCGAGACCGTCGGGACCGCCGCCGTCGCCACGAACCGCGGCGCGCTCTGTCACCCGGAGGCCACCGAGGCACAGCTCACCGCCCTCGAGGACCTGCTCGACGTGCCCGCCGACTACGGCACCGTCAACTACGGCAGCCCACTGGTGGGGTCGGGGCTGCTCGCCAACGCGAACGGCTACGTGGTCGGGGAGGACACCACCGGGCCGGAGCTGGGTCGCATCGAGGACGCGCTGGGCTACATCGACTGAGCGCGGTCCCGTCCGGGGCGCTCCGGGTTCGGTCGGGTCGGAGCCACGCTCGGGGTTCGAGGAACGGGTCGACGACGCCGAGTCGTCTCTCCGGGCCGTGGACCGTCTCGTGGGCGGTGTCGGGCCGGCTCCCGGTCGGTTCCGGCAGGTCTGCCTCTCCGTCGTCGGGCCGCCCGGAGTCACCCTCGGGGAGCGGCCACACTGCCGGCCGGACGCCGCGGCCGCGGGACCGCTCGCCCGGAGAGACGGAAGATACTTCGGGCCATGGAACGCACCGAGAGGTATGAGTGAGTTCACGGTGACCGGGTCGTTCGCGGCCCGCGACGGCTGGCAGGCCTTCGAGACGACGGTGGAAGCGCCCAACTCCGACGTGGCGCGCGAGCGGACGTACGCCAACTTCGGCTCCCAGCACGGGCTCAAGCGGACACGGATCGAGGTCGACGCGGTCGAGGAGGGGGCAGCATGAGTCTGGGTGGCGGCGGCGGCGGCAACTCCCAGCTCCAGCAGGTGGCCCAGGAGATCGAGCAGCTCGAACAGGAACAGGAGGCCATCGAGGACGAGATCGAGGGGCTGCGCGACGAGCAGACCGAGATCGACGAGGCGATCGAGGCCATCGACACCCTCGACAGCGGGTCGACGGTGCAGGTGCCCCTGGGCGGCGGGGCGTACCTCCGCGCCGAGATCGCCGAGATCGACGAGGTCATCGTCTCGCTGGGCGGGGGCTACGCAGCCGAGCGCGAACAGGACGGGGCCGTCAGCAGCCTGGAGACGAAGAAGGAGACCATCGACGACCGGATCGAGGAGCTGCAGTCCGAGATCGCCGAGCTGGAGGGCGAGGCCGAGCGCCTCGAACAGCAGGCCCAGCAGATGCAACAACAGCAGATGCAACAGATGATGCAACAGCAACAGCAGGGCGACGAACAGTAGGGCGATGTTCGACGGACTGCGGGAGAAGCTCGGCAGCTTCACCGAGGACGTCGAGGACGACGTCGACGAGGAGGCCGCCGAGGCCGACGAGGGGAACGTCGAGGCCGATCCCGAGGCAGAGACCGCCGCGGAGACGCCCGAAGCGGCGGCCGGGACTCCCGGGTCGACCCCGGAGACGCCGGCGGACGCCGACGTGGACGGGGACCCGGACGCGGCGGTCGCCGGAGCGGCCGCGGGCGAGACCGTCGAGGAGGCGGAACCGGACCTCGCCGAGGAGGGGGAGATCGACGCCGACGGGAGCGCCGAGAGCGCGAGCGACGGCGACGACGAGACCGACGAGGACGAGGACGACCGCGGCATCGCCCAGCGGGCGAAGCTCCTCGCCACGGGGAAGACGGTCATCGACGAGGACGACCTCGCGGACCACCTCGACGAACTCGAACTGGCGCTGCTGTCGAGCGACGTGGAGATGGGGGTGGCCAACGAGATCCTCGACGGCGTGGAGGAGAACCTCACCGGCGAGACCCGGAGGCGCCTGTCGGGGACCGGCAGCCTCGTCCGGGACGCCCTGCGGGAGTCGCTGTACGACGTGCTCAGCGTCGGCCAGTTCGACTTCGAGGGCCGGCTCGCGGCGGCCGAGAAGCCGGCGGTGATCGTGTTCACCGGCGTCAACGGCGTCGGCAAGACCACCTCGATCGCGAAGCTGGCCCGCTACCTCGAGGAGCGAGGGCTCTCGACGGTGCTGGCGAACGGCGACACCTACCGCGCCGGCGCCAACGAGCAGCTCCAGGAGCACGCCGACCGCCTGGGCAAGCGCTGTATCACCCACGAGCAGGGCTCGGACCCGGCGGCGGTGATCTACGACGCCGTCGAGTACGCCGGCGCCAACGACGTGGACGTGGTGCTCGGCGACACCGCCGGTCGGCTGCACACCTCCGACGACCTGATGGCCCAACTGGAGAAGATCGACCGGGTGATCGAGCCCGACATGACGGTGTTCGTCGACGAGGCCGTCGCCGGCCAGGACGCGGTCAACCGCGCCCGCGAGTTCGACGCGGCCGCGACGATCGACGGCGCGATCCTCACGAAGGCCGACGCCGACAGCCAGGGCGGGGCCGCCATCTCCGTGGCCCACGTCACCGGCAAGCCGATCCTCTTTCTGGGCACCGGCCAGGGGTACGAGGACCTCGACCGGTTCGACCCCGAGGCCGTCGTCGACAGCCTGTTGCCCGCGGGGTAGCGGCGATCGGTGCCGGTTCTCGGCGTGCGACGGCCCGCCGGCCGGGCCCGCGGAGGTCGCCCGTCCCGACTCGCCCGGCGGTCGGCCCGCGATTCTTCCGGCAACCACTGCCGGTTCGGGGGAGGCCCGGTTGCCCTCGCCGCCGGCCGACGCTTGAAGTGGCGGGCCGTCGACATCGTGTTCGTGACCCGGGACGCTCGCGACTCCCCGACCCGCGTGCCCGTTCGGCCCGACCACCCCGACCGCGAGGAGGGGCGCGAGCGCCCCGTCGTCGCGCCGGCCGACGCCGCGCCGCTGCTCGTCGAGGACTGACGCGGCCGGGTGGGGCGGGAGCGCGCTCGGATGAGAGCGGGAGCGCGCCCGTGGCGGGGTCGAAGCGCGTCCGCGGCGAGGACCGCCGGTCTATCGGTAGTGTTCAGACGAGGGATCGAGAGGGGCGGTCAGGGGACAGCGAAAGCCCTCGGCACGCTCCGGGGTTCCGTGACGGATATCCTCACCGCGTTCGGATAGTGCCGCCGCAGAACCCCGGACCGCGCCTCGCCCTTTCGGTCCACCAGGAGTCGGCTGTTCAACCGTCTGAACCCTGGCGGACTGAAAGGGCGAGCGGGGTTGCACAAGCCCGGCGACACGAGCACGCGAAGCGCGCGCAGCGAGCCGCGGGACCGCAGCCCCGCGAGGGCTTTCGCTGTCCCGGTCTCCCGAGAGGTGGTTGCGTATTCGATCACCAGCGTCCGACTCGCCGGAAGGTTCAACCCGGGGCCGTCCGACGCGGAGGGTATGGCCGACGACGGCGAGACGCCGGAGTACGTGATCCCGCCGGGCGGCGGGGTGCCGTGGATGGACTTCACCGACGACGAGTCACACCGCCCCGCGGAGCGCGACCTCGAGATCACGGACGTCTCGACGGCCGTGCTCCAGGGGAACTTCCGCTGGGGGATCGTCCGCGTCGAGACCGACGCCGGAATCGTGGGCCACGGCGAGGTCCACGGCGAGGGTCCCGACGACCCCGGCCGGCTGGCGGGACAGAACCCGCTCGACGTCGAGCGTCTCGGGGACGTCATGTGGGAGCCCGGGCCCGGCGTGGAGATGGCGCTGTGGGACATCAAGGGGAAACTGCTCGACGTCCCCGCCTACGAACTGATGGGCGGGAAGTACCGCGACTCGGTCCGGGTGTACTGTGACACCCACGGCGGGGAGTCGCTGGGGGAGGCCCAGTCGGGGACGGTCGACCCGCGGGAGGTGTACACGCCGTCGTCCTACGCCGAGGCGGCGCGGGAGGTGGTGGACGCGGGGTTCGACGCGCTGAAGTTCGACCTGGACGTGCGGACCCACGCCGACGTGGACACGGCGGCCCGGCGGCTGGACAACGCCGCGCTGGACCACAAGGAGCGGCTCGTCGCCGCCGTCCGGGAGGAGATCGGCGACGAGATCGACCTGGGGTTCGACCTGCACTGGAACTTCACCGTCGAGACGGCCACGCGGCTGGCCGGCCGCCTGGAGGGGTACGACCTCGCGTGGCTGGAGGACCCGGTGCCGCCCCACAAGTACGGCGCCCACCGGCGGGTCCGGGAGGCGACGAGCGTCCCGATCCTCACCGGCGAGAACCTGAGCGACCCGGGCGAGTTCAAGCAGTTGCTGGACGCCGAGGGGACCGACCTGGCGGCGCCGGACCCGAACAACTGCGGCGGGCTGGTGAACCTCCGGCGGATCGCCACGCTGTGTGACCTGGAGGGGGTGCCGCTGGCGGTCCACAACATCTGTAGCCCGGTCGCGACCGTCGCCGCGGCCCACGCCGCCGCCTCCGTGCCCAACTTCGTCGCCCTGGAGTACCACGCCTTCGACGTCCCCTGGTGGGAGGACCTGGTCGAGCGCACCGGCGAGTCCGGCCCCGTCATCGAGGACGGCCGGATCGACCTCCCCGAAGGCCCCGGCCTGGGGATCGAGATCGACCCCCACGTCGTCGAACGGTACCGGATCGACGACGGTCCCGCGTTCGACTGAGATCGGCGTCCGGAGAGCGGGGCCGCCCCGCGTCGGGTCGACCGTCCCGCCCGGGTCACCGACGCTCGAACAGCGACACCACGACGGCGTTGCCGAAGCCGCCGACGTTGCAGGCCACGCCGAGTTCGGGCACCGGCTCGACCTGTCGCGGGCCGGCGTCGTCCGTGAGCTGACGGTAGAGCTCGACCGCCTGGGCGAGCCCGGAGGCGCCGATCGGGTGGCCCTTCGCCTTCAGCCCGCCGGAGACGTTCACCGGGAGGGCACCCTCGCGTGCGGTCCGGCCGTCGCGGGCGTCCCGCCAGGCCGTGCCGGGGTCGGCCAGCCCGAGCGCCTCCGTCTGGAGCGGCTCGAGGATCGTGAACATGTCGTGGAGTTCCGCGACGTCGACGTCCGCCGGCGAGCGGTCCGCCCGGTCGAACGCCCGGCGGGCCGCCTCGCTCGCGGCGGGGAGGGTCGTCAGGTCCTCGCGCTCGTGGACGACGTGGGTCCCCGTCGCGCCGGCGACCCCCGGGAGGGCGACGGGCTCGGCGTCGGTCGCCGGGTCGGCGGCGAGTTCCCGAGCCCGGTCGTCGGAGGCGATCAGCACCGCGGCGCCGCCGTCAGAGATCGGACAGAAGTCGTACAGCCCGAGCGGGTCCGCGACGGTCGGGGCCCCGAGCACCGCCTCGACCGTGACCTCGCGCCGGAAGTGGGCCTTCGGGTTGTCGAGCCCGTGGCGGTGGTTCTTGACGGCGACGTGGGCGAGCGCCTCGCGCGGGACGTCGTGGCGGTCGAGGTAGCGCCGCGCGGCCAGGCCCGCGAAGGCGGGGAGGGTGACGCCGTGACGGTGCTCGACGGGGTGGGTGATCGCCGCCACGCCGTCGGTGGTCGCGGCGGTCGACCCGTGGGTGAGCCGCTCGGCGCCCGCCACCAGCACGAGGTCGCTCCCGGCGCCGACGGCCCGGGTCGCCGCCGCGATACCGGCGCCGCCGGCCGCAGAGGTCCCGTCGACCGCCCGGGCGTGGACTCCCGACCCGTCCGCGCCGCCGTGTCCCGTCGTCCCGAGGTCGGCCGCCAGCGCCCCCGCGAGGCCGGTCGTGCCCTCGTAGTCGCCGCTGGAGCGGGCGACGAGCAGGTCCTCGACGGCGCCGGGGTCGACGGCCGCGTCGGCGAGACAGGCCGTCGCGGCCTCGACGAGCAGTCCCCGCAGCGGGACCGACCGCTCGCCGAACTCGGTCATCCCCGCACCGACGACTGCGGCCATGGCTCGGTCCGCTCGCGCTCGGGACTTAGGGCTGTGGGCGTCCGCCGACCGCCGATCGGCGATCCGGCGGTCGACTCACACCGCGTCGAACAGCGCGACCAGGTCGGAGTAGTCGATCCGGTCGTCGTCGTTGTAGTCGTAGGCGCCGGGGTGTTCCCGGAGGACCGCCTCCTCCATGAACCGGAAGTAGGTCACGACGTCGTCGTAGTCGACGCGGCCGTTGGCGTTGAGGTCCTCGTAGTCGCCGTCGCCGTCCGGATCGGCCGGCCGTGTGCCGTCGACCGGCGGCGGGCCGTCGGTCCCGTCGTCACCGTCGTCGCCGGTCCGTCCCTCGACGCGGCGGGCGTGCTCGGCCAGCCAGGCCCGGAGACCCGTCTCCGGGACCGAGAGCGACCGTTCGGTCCCGGACGGGTCCGGGTAGCCGCCGGCGGCCGAGGGGTCGGGGAGCCAGTAGTCGTACTCCTCGTCCAGCCGGTCGTTGCCCGCCCGGTCGCGGATCTCCCGGACGATCCGGCGGTCGTTCGCGGTCCGGTCGGCCGGCCGGGCGCCGACCGCCGGCAGGACGCGATCGCCCACCTCGCGGGCGGGGACCGGGTCGAGCCCGTCGGGCCACAGGGGGCGCTCGGCGACGACCTCGGTCTCGACGAACGGGACGTCGTCGTCGACGGGCGGGTCGGCGGTCAGGTTGTCCGCGGCGTACACCGTCCCGTCGCCCTCCACGATCGACTCGCCGGGGGCGGTCACGCCGACGTAGGCGTTGCCGACGTAACTCGTCGCCGCCGAGTCGTCGATCGCACACGCCTCGTCGAAGAAGTACGCGAGGTTGTTGGCGACGACGCTGCGGGTCTCCTCCTTCAGCCGCGGGATCCGACTCCGGGCTTTCGCCCACGTGTTGCCCAGAAGCGCGACCCGGTCGGCGCCGTCGCCGACGAGCGTACAGTAGTTGTGGTCGCTCCCGTCGCCGTAGGGGTCGTACAGCCCCTCGTAGATCAGCGAGTTCGTCACCGTCGTCCGGTCGGTGTCGTAGCCCACCGAGAGGCACTCGTCGGTGCCCCACGAGGCGGTGACGTGGTCGAGGACGACGTTCTCGGTGCCGTCGGCGGTGTTGATCGCGTCGTTGCCCTGGATCTCGCCGTCCGGGCCGGGGCCGATCCGCGAGCGGACGTGTTGGAGCACGCAGTCGTCGGCCGCGACCTGCACCAGTCCACCGACGAACGTGATCCCCGGAGACGGCGCGGTCTGGCCGGCCACCCAGCAACGGGGCTCGGTGATCGCCAGGGGGTCCCCGCTCAGATCGATCGTGCCGCTCGTCGCGAAGGCGACGACGCGGGGTCCCTCTGCCTCGAACGCCGCCGCGACCGCCTCGCGGGTGGCCTCCTCCACGACGATCACCCGCGCGTCGTCGTCGAGCCACGAGGTGTCCGCGAAGCCCGCGTCGACGCCGAAGGGCAGCCCGGCGCTCTCCCGGTCTCCGCTCCTCCTCTCGCCGTCGTTCCCGGCGGACCGACCCGCGGCGGGACCCGTTCCGATCCCGACGAGACCGGTCCCCGCGCCGAGCGCGGCTCCGGCGGCCAGAACCGCCCGTCGCGTCGCCTCGACCCGTTCGTCGTGGTCGTCCGATCGCTTCGTGTCCCCTCGGCCGTCTCCGTCGCTCCCGTCCATGGTATCACCCCGCGCCCGGCCGGCGTCGCGAGCCGGGCGTGGCACCATGTTTTCGAACGAAAGATAATAAAATTCACCCGCTCCGGTGAGAACACGCTCCGGCGGAGCGGGTCGAGGCGACGCGACGAGGGTCCGACCGCGGCCGGAGCTTTAGGTCGACCGAAGGAGTGTTGACCGTCCGGGCCCGAGGGGAGCGTAATGGGACAGACCGACGTCACGCCCCTCGACGTGGAGGCGATACGGGAGGACTTCCCGATCCTCGAGCGGGAGATCGAGGGTCGACAGCTCGTCTATCTGGACAACGCGGCGACGAGCCAGACGCCGGAGCCGGTCGTCGAGGCCATCGCGGACTACTACCGCCGGTACAACGCCAACGTCCACCGGGGACTGCACCGGCTCAGCCAGGAGGCCTCGATCGCCTACGAGGAGGCCCACGACCGGGTGGCGGAGTTCGTCGGCGCGGACGGCCGCGAGGAGATCGTCTTCACCAAGAACGCCACGGAGGCGATGAACCTGGTGGCATACGCCTGGGGATTGAACGAGTTGGGGCCGGGCGACGAGGTGGTGTTGACAGAGATGGAACACCACGCGTCGCTGGTCACCTGGCAGCAGATCGGCAAGCGCACCGGCGCCGACGTGAAGTTCGTCCGCGTCGACGACGAGGGGCGCCTCGACATGGACCACGCCCGGGAGCTGATCACCGACGACACCGAGATGGTCGGCGTGGTCCACGTCTCGAACACGCTCGGGACGATCAACCCCGTCGGGGAGCTCGCCGACCTCGCCCACGACCACGACTCGCTGATCTTCGTCGACGGCTGTCAGTCGGTGCCTCACATGCCGGTCGACGTCGCGGAGATGGACGCCGACTTCTTCGCGTTCTCCGGGCACAAGATGTGTGGCCCGACCGGCATCGGCGTGCTGTACGGGAAGGAGCGGGTCCTCGACGGGATGGAGCCGTACCTCTACGGCGGGGACATGATCCGGAAGGTCACCTTCGAGGAGTCGACCTGGAACGAGCTCCCCTGGAAGTTCGAGGCCGGCACGCCGGTCATCGCGCAGGGAGTCGCCCTGGCGGAGGCGTGTGACTACCTCGACGACGTGGGGATGGAGCGGATCCACCGCCACGGGAGCGAACTGGCGGCCTACGCCTACGAGAGGCTCCAGGAGTTCGAGGACATCGAGGTGTACGGGCCGCCGGGCGACGACCGCGGGGCGCTGGTGGCGTTCAACCTGGGCGCGGTCCACGCCCACGACACCTCGGAGATCCTCAACGAGTTCGCCGTCGCGGTGCGGGCCGGCGACCACTGCACCCAGCCGCTGCACGACAAGCTCGGCGCGCCGGCCTCCGCGCGGGCCTCCTTCTACCTCTACAACACCCGCGAGGAGGTCGACGCGCTGATCGAGTCCCTCGACGACGCGCGCGAGCTGTTCGCGTAGCGCTGCGGGTTCGGACAGCCTTCGAAGGTCGCGTAACACTCCGAGTCCGCGTGGCGGGACCACGGGGTCGCGTAACGCTCCGGGGCCGCGTGACGGGTCCGGTCGTCCGACCGACGGCCCGGTTCCGCCGTTCAGAACTCCACGAGCCCGGCCCGGCCGGCCAGCAGGACCGCGACCGCGACGGACGCGAGCCCGGCCAGCAGCTGGAGGATCGCCACGGGCCCCAGCCCGCCCAGAGGCGCCGTCGCCACGGCCGCGAGGCCGAAGGCACCCCACAGCGCCGCCCTGACGCGGTCGTCCATACCCCTCGACCGACGGCGACCGACAAAAAGCCCGCGTCCCGGCGGGGTGACGTGGGGCGGCGCCCGGCCGGGTCTCGACGGCGCCGGCGACTCACTCCACGGTGCCCCACTGCCAGCGGGCGTGTTCCACCTTGCCGTCGACGCGCTCGGCGGCGACGGCGAAGCGGTCGGGCTCGGCGTAGGGATACTCCTCGGCGATGGCCCGCGCCCGTTCGAGCCGCTCCAGGGCGGTCTCGTAGCGGGCGCGGGCGCCGTCGTCCATGTCGTCGGCGGCCGCCTCCATGGACATGGCGTGCTCGAAGAGGGCGTCGAGGAAGTTGCGCACCACCCAGGCCAACTGGAAGCGCAGCGCCGCCGCCGAGACGCCGGCCTGCCCGTCCCAGCCGTTCGAGAGCGCCGCGCGGTAGGCCTCGGTGGCCGCCTCCCAGCGGTCGGCGGTCTCCCCGGGCTCCTCGGCGTCCTGGGCGCGTCGGCAGTGGACCTCCGGCTCCACGAGCAGCTCCATCCCCACGTCGTCGAGCCGGTCACACAGGTCCTCGAGACGGTCGGCCGTCGGCGGCTCGTCGTCGACGTCGGCGAGCGCCCGTCGCGCCTCCGCGGCGGTCTCGGTGGCCTCGACGTAGGCCGCGTAGGCGGCGTCGACGTCCTCGGGTCGTGCGTCCTCGATCTCCTCGGTCAGCCCCTCGATCAGTTCGACCCGCCGGCGGGTCCGCAGCCGCGTCAGTCGCTCCTCCAGCGGCTCAACCGCGCTCCGGAGACGATCGGTCGGCGCCGCCTCCTCCCGGCGAGCGCAGTGGTGGGCCTTCGAGATCCGCGTCCGGGCCCGCATCAGCGCGTGCTGGGCGTCCCCGTCGTCGTCCAGCGCGGCCTCGAACGTGTCGAGCGCCTCGCGGGCGGCCGCGACCGCCGACCGGGTGGCCGCCCAGGCGTCGTTCACGCGGTCGAGCCGGTCGGCCACCCGCTCGACCGCCTCGTCGTCGCCCTCAACCGGCTCGAACCGGACCGTCTCCTCCCCGCTGGCGACGACGAGTCGGGTCCGGAGCAGCCCCTCGCTCACCTCGACCCGCGAGAGGTCACCGAGTTCGAAGGAGGCCACCGGGGTCTCCGGGTCGTCCCCGACGACGAAGGTCACCCGCCGGCCGGTGACGGCGGCGTACGCGTAGTGGCCGGTCCCCGGCTCGACCGTCGTCGTCCGACCCCCCGTCGTGTGTTCGATGCCGCGTGCGCTCGCGAGGACATCCCGCAGAGACTCCCCCTCCCGCGCGATCCCCCCGACGGCGTCCGCGTTCGGCTCCCCGGCCGGCGCGTCGCCGCCCCGCACCGCGTCGGATAGATTTCGTACTGCTTCTATCATGGACTAACCCCCACGGCTGTGGAATCTCTCCGGCGCGGAGTTATACCCTTCGGTGGTTCACCGCCGCGCCCGGAGGCCCCCGGAACCCTTTTCCACCGGCTTCGCTTAAGTGAGAGTGACATGGGTATCGGCGGCTCCGACATGTACCGACAGCAGATCCTCGACCACTACAAGAACCCGCGCAACTACGGGG
>CAZMWG010000049.1:0-18550 GCA_964569925.1 uncultured Halobacteriales archaeon
GCGCCTTCATGGGCGAGGGGACGCCGTCGAGGTAGTAGGTCGGGCGGACGTTGGCGTAGAAGTCGAGCGTCTGTCGGAGCGCGACGTTCAGCGAGCGGAAGCCGGAGCCGACCGGCGTCGTCAGCGGGCCCTTGATCGCGACGCGGAACTCGTCGATCGCGTTGACCGTGTCGTCGGGGAGGTTCTCGTCGTAGCGCTCGCGGCCGGACTCGCCGGCGTACACCCGCATCCAGGCGATGTCGCGGCCGGTGGCGGTCGCGGCGGCCTCGAGCACGCGCTGGGCGGCCGGGCCGACGTCCTTCCCGATCCCGTCGCCGTGGATGATCGGCACGATCGGGTTCTCGGGCACCGACAGTTCGTCGGCGTCCTCGTCGACGACCTCGATCGGCTCCCCGTCTCCGGGCACCTCGACCTCGTCGTACTCGTATCCCATAGCCGGACCATCAGGAGTCCCGGGTAAATGAGTGCCGCTTTCGACGGGAGTGTGCGCTCGGTTCCCACAGACGGCCGTCAGCGGCCCGCTCGCCGTCTTTCACGGGTAGGTCCGACGCCACCGCCCCGGGCCCCGGGCGCGACGCGGAGGGCGAGAGTCACCGGAGAGCACCCAGCATCAGGCGCAGTTCGCCGGGCAGGTTCTCCACGAGCGCCCGGGGGAGCCGTCCGCGGGCGCCCTCGAGACAGTCCCGCAGCGCCGCGCCGGCGTCCTCGAACAGCCCGTCGCCGTGGCCGAAGAGGATCCGGTCGGGGTCGAGCGCCGCGAGGCCGACGGGCGGCGAGAGCCGGCTGAGCGTCGGGATCCCGACCCGCTCGTCGCCGGCGGTGAACTTCGCGTGCGCCGAGAGGAAGTCCGGCGCGTACAGCGTCCCGTCCCGCGACCGGTGGGCCAGCGTCTCCGTCCACAGGCCCATCGGCGACACGCGGTAGAGGTCGACGCCCGGAACGCCGCGGTCGTCGCGGCCGCCGTCGTCCGGGTCTCCGACCCGGAGGTCGTCGACCGTCCCGTCGACGGGGACCCGTTCGACGGGGGCGTCGATCCGCTCGGCCGCCCGGTCGGCGCCCTCGGGGATCGTCACCGGCACGTCGTGACGGCGGGCCAGCGCCGCGGCGTCGCGGACGTGGTAGTCCGCGAGGACGGCGACGCCGGCGACCTCGTCGAACAGGTCGTCCACCCCGGCCGCGTCGACGGGATCGAACAGCCACGTCCCCTCGGGCGTGTCGACGGCGTGGCTCGCCCGCCGGCCGTCCTCGTCGGGGTGGGCGAGCCAGCCGACGCCCCCCTCGAAACGGTCGATCTCCCGATACTCGGTCGCCCGGTCGCGTCGGTAGGCCGGCACGGGCGGGTCGAGCGGCGCCGGCGACGTGAATCGTGCGGTCCGGCGATCCCACGGGACGGGGACGCCGACCACGGCACGCCGTGGCCGTCCGAACGCCCGGAGGAAGCGCCCGCTGGCGGGACGTTTATGATAGCGGATCCACTACTCGTGAGTGTATGCACGTCGACGTCGTGCCGATCGGTGACGTCTCCGCGACGGTCAAGCGGGAGGCGTCGGAGGGCCTCCGGTCGGTGTTCGACTCGGAGGTGTCGATGCACGACACCCAGCCCGTCCCCGCAGGCGCCTACGACAGCGGTCGCGACCAGTACCGTGCCGAGGAGCTGATCGACCTCGCCCGCCGGGTCGGCAGCGGCGAGAAGAACATCGCGGTCACGGACAAGGACCTCTTCTACCGCCGGCGCAACTACGTGTTCGGACTCGCCTACCTGGGGGGCAGCGGGAGCGTCGTCTCGACCTACCGGCTCCAGACCAGTTCCGACGGAGGGTTCTCGAACCGATCGGCCGGCGACATCTTCGCCGACCGCGTCCGCAAGGAGGTCGTCCACGAGATCGGCCACACCCTCGGCCTGGAACACTGTGACAACAAACGCTGTGTGATGAACTTCTCGCCGACCGTCCGCGAGGTCGACGTCAAGGAGCAGTCGCTGTGTGGCTCCTGCCGGCGCGAGGTCGTCTAGCGCGGCCCGTACGGTCCTCACGGTCCGATCGTCCGAGCGGTGTTCGGCGTCTCCCGTCGAGTGACACGACCGTGTCCGTGACCTGACGGGACCACCGGACCCCAGTGACGGGACCGGACATCGACGGCCCGGCCCGACTTTGATGAATATAGCCAAGATTGAAATAAAGACATATGAGTGACGACTGACGGGTTCCGGGTGCATGTCCGACGAGGATCGGTCAGCGGACGGGGGGATCGACCGCCGGGGCCTCCTGCAGGGGCTCGCGGCGACGGGGACGCTGTCGGCGCTCGGACTCGGGTCGGGGGCCGCCACGGAGACGGCCGCCGCGGCCGGATCCGGACCGGGTCGGTCCAAGCGCGAGCGGCGGGCGGCCGCACAGCGGGTCCGGCGTACGGCGATGCGGGACCTCGTCTCGCCGTACCGGTCGTCGCTGTCGCGGTTCCCGGCGGAGTCGACCGACCCGATCGAGGTCGACGGCGAGTACGTGGACGTCTACACCAAGGGGCTCCCCGGGGTCGGCTCCTACGACGCCGAGGAGTACGAGCGGCGGGTAGTACGGCCGCTGACGGATCCCGAGGTGCCGCTGTCGGAGATCCCGCAGGAGGACCCGGTCTTTCAGGACGAGGACGGTCCGCGGCGGCTAGTCGCGCCCAACGCGGCGACGCAGTTCCCCAACGACGGGATGGACTCCTGGATGGGGACGATGCCGCCGGCGCCGGCATACGACAGCCTGCGGACGGCCGCGGAGCTGATCGACTGCCACTGGATGGCACAGTTCCGGGACGTCAACCTTCGAGAGCTGACCGAGGATCCGCGGTTCGACCGGGACGGGCGGTCGTACACGACGGACCTGAACGTGATCGACTTCGCGGTCGACGAGGAGCTTCCCTGGCTCGACGAGACGGCGCCGTTCCGGGGCTCGTTCCCCGGCTCGAAGCGGGGGCCGTACCTCTCGCAGTTCTACACCCACCGGGCCGACCTGGGGAACCTGCGCATCCGGCCGACGGTGATTCCGTTCGTCGATGACCACCTGGTCCAGTACGCCTACCAGGGGTGTAGCGGCTACCCGACGGAGACGTTCGTCACCGCGCAGGCGGGCCACTTCAAGGGGAGCGCGGAACCGGGCGGGAAGCCGGCACGCGGCAGCAGCTACGAGGGGGAGACGCTGCGGTGGATCTCGACCGGACGGGAGCTGGCCTCGCTAGTCCGGGACGAGCTGTCCGTCCAGCACTACGTCATGGCTACCGCACAGCTGGCCGGCTGGGGGGCCAGCCTCGACGGCGGGATGCCCTACACGGACAGCGAGCGGGTGCTGCCGTACGAGCGGTACGGAGGGGCAGGGTTGGTCGACCTGATCACGCGGGCCGCTCACAACGCGCTGGCCGCCGCGTGGTACCACAAGTGGGGCGTCCACCGGCGGCTCCGGCCGGAGACCTACGGCGGCCACGTCCACGAGCGGCTCTCGGACGCCGTCGACTCGAACGCCGAGGGGTACCCGATCCCGACGCTCCTCCTGGAGTCGACCGCGGTCGAGGAGACCGCCGCGAACCAGTCTTACACCACCGACGCCAGGTGCGCCGCGAGCGACACCGCCGGCGAGGCGCCGTCGTACCTGCTCCCGCAGGCCTACCCAGAGGGTGCGCCACAGCACCCGGCCTACCCCAGCGGCCACTCGGTGCTCGCCGGCGCGGCGGTGACGGTGCTGAAGACGTTCTTCGCCGACGACCGGCTGACGGACCTGTTCGCCGACTCCGAGGCGGAGCTCCGCCAGCCGCCGGGGCCCGACGACGACGAGCCGGTCCCCTACGACGGGCCGGACGCCGACGACCTGACAGTCCACTCGGAACTGAACAAGCTGGCGGACAACGTCGGCACCGCCCGGATCTGGGCGGGGGTCCACTACTGGAGCGACCACACCTACGGCGCCCTGCTGGGCGAGCAGATGGCCGTGGCCACGCTGCTGGACACGCTGAAAGAGCGGTACGGGGGCAGCGGGCCCGCCGAGCCGACGTTCACGCCGCTCCGGCCCGAGACCGTCTCGACGGACTCGGAGGAGAAGGCGGAACTCTCCCTGGACACCCTGGAGACGCTCCGGCAGGCCAACACGACGCGGTAGCGGACCGCGAGTCCGGTCACGCGTCGGACCGCCCCACGGCGTGACACCGCGGCCGGGGACCGGCGTCCGGCACGTCGATCGTCACCGGACGCCACCCTTATCGTCGCCTCGTCCCAGGCCCGGGTATGGCCGTCTCCGTGGAGCGACTCGCGACCCGGTACTCGGGCCCGGAGGCCGCGGTGTTCGCCTCCGGCGTGTCGAGCATGGGCCTGGAGATCCTGGCCGGCCGGATCGTCGCGCCCCAGTTCGGCAGCAGCATCTTCACCTGGGGGAGCATCATCGGGGTGTTCCTGGCGGCGCTGAGCCTGGGCTACCACCACGGCGGGAAGCGAGCCGCCGAGCGCGCGGCGCCCGAGCGACTGGCCCGCCTGCTGGCCGGGACGGCGGTGTTCGTCGCGGTGGTGATCTTCGCCGGCGACGCCATCGTCGCCGCCGGGGGCGCGGTCCCGCTGCCGGCCCGGTTCGCGTCGCTGCCCGCCGTGACGGTACTCTTCGGCCCGCCGACGTACCTGCTGGGTTTCGTCAGCCCGTACGCCGCGGAACTGGCCGAGGCCGACGGCGTCGGGGCCGCCTCCGGCCGGGTGTACGCGCTGGGCACCGTCGGCAGCATCGTCGGCGCCTTCGGCACCACCTTCCTGTTGATCCCCGAACTCTCGGTCGAACTGGTCGGGTTCACGCTCGGGGGGCTGCTCGTCCTCACCGCCGGCGGGCTGACCGCCGCCGGCGCCGACCGACGGGTGCTCCGGACGACGGCGCTGGCCGGCCTCCTCCTGGTCGCGGCCGTCGGGACCGGGGCGGCGGGGCTCTCTGTCTCGGGGAACGTCCTCTACGGCACCCAGACCCCTTACCAGGAGCTACAGGTCGTCGAGCGCGGGGACACCCGGACGCTGTACCTCGACAGCCAGCGCCACAGCGCCATGGACGTCGACGAACCCACCCGGCACGTGTTCCGGTACACGCGGTACTTCCACCTGCCGTACCTGTTCGCCGAGGAGCCCGACCGGATCGACCGGGTGCTGTTCGTCGGCGGCGGCGGGTTCACAGGCCCGAAGCGGTTCCTCGCCGAGTACGAGGACGTCCAGGTCGACGTGGTGGAGATCGATCCCGAGGTGATCGACGTCGCCCGGGAGTACTTCGCCGTGCCCTCCTCGTCGCGGCTGAACGTGATCCGCGACGACGGCCGCCGGTACCTGCGCTCGACGGACCGTCAGTACGACCTGATCGTGCTCGACGCCTACAAGAAGGACAAGGTACCCTTCCAGTTGACGACGACGGAGTTCATGGAACTGACCCGCGATCGGCTCTCGGAGAACGGGACGCTCGTGGCGAACATCATCTCGGCGCCGACCGGACCCGCCTCGCGGTTCTACCGCGCACAGTACCGCACCGTGAACGAGGTGTACCCGCAGGTGTACGCCTACGGCACCGCGCCCGGGACGGCCGTCGTCCAGAACGTCGAACTGGTGGCGACCAGACGGGGCGAGCGGCTCCCGACGGCGCTGCTGGCCGATCGCAACCGGGAGCGGTCGATCGGGATCGACCTGTCGGGAGCGATCGACAGCCGTCTCGCGTCGCCGGCGACCGACGACGTCCCGGTGCTGCGGGACGACCGCGCGCCGGTCGACAGCCTGCTGGACCCGCTCGTCGGCCAGGAGTACGTGATCCAGCGGGCACCCGGCGGGACGAACGCCACCGACGGGGCGGGCGCGAACGCGACGTCGGGACCGGGCAACGTGACGGTGGCGGGTGACACAGCGGTGGGAGTGGCGGACGAGAGCGTCGCCGGGCCGTGAGCCCCGCAGTTCGAGATCCGAGCGAACCTTCGACGAGGGGACGCGACGTCGCCGACCGCGGGGACCCGACGGTCGCCGCTACTGGAGGGTGACGTAGGTGAGCGCCCCGATGCCGACCGTCTCCAGCATCTGTAACACCATCATCACCTGGACGGCGACGGCGGGCATCGCGGGTGCGGTGAAGTAGAAGGCCAGCGCGACGGCGTTCTCCGCCAGCAGGAGGACGGCGAAGGCGATCGAGCCGAGGGTGAAGGGCGCGCGGATCTCCCGGTAGGTCCGGACCCACACCCCGAGCAACACCAGCAACAGGACGACGTTGACCGCGGCGGCGACGCGGGCGGCGTCGAGCATCAGGCTCATGCGATCACTCCGTGGCTGTGCGTCGTGCGGTGGGTCCGTTCGTGGTGCATCCTACTCGACCTGTGTGATGATCCGCTCGACCGTCTCCCAGTGGTCCTGTGCCCGGTCGCTCGGGAGGTAGACGGTGCCGTAGTCCGAGTCGCTGCTGACGACGATCCCGTTGTCCTCGAGGACGTCGAGGTGGTACCTGACGGTGTTGTACGCCAGGTCCATCTCCTCGGCCAGCCGGTTGGCGTTTCGGGGTCGCTCGTCCAGCGCCCGCAGGATGCGGGCCCTGTTGGGTCCTCCGCGCGTACCGGCGAGGGTCTGCCAGAGGACCGTGTCCATTCCGCCGTGGGTTCCCGACCGGCCGGTAAGAATCTACCGACACGGCGAGCGGTGGGCCCGACCCCGCCCCGGCCGGCCTGTAACATATATTCTATACGTCCGTCGATGTTCGATAAAACGCTTTCGCAGAGACGTCGGTCTCAGACCCCGAGCTCCGATTCGAGTCGGATTCGAGGGAGAGTTGAGAGAGACGTTCGTACTATCTACGAAAGTTGTTATGTCTCTCTCGTCCATAGCTACGCCCGGATGTCACCCGACAGACCTGACGCCACGGACGACGGCTCCGACGCCACGAGACGACGGATACTGCTCGGCCTCGGGAGCGCCGCGACGGTCGGCCTGGCGGGCTGTACCGGCGACGGCGGCGACGGGGGCGACGAGGCCACCGCGACCCCCACAGCGACCGAGATGGGGGAGATGACCGCCACGGAGACCGAGACGGCGACCGACACCGCGGCCGGGACGGCGAACGTCCGGGTCGCACACGTCTCGCCCGACGCTCCCGACGTCGACGTCTACGTCGACGGCACCGCGGTCCTGGAGGACGTCCCGTTCGGGGCGACGAGCGACTACCTGGAGGTCCCGGCCG
Source organism: uncultured Halobacteriales archaeon (assembly GCA_964569925.1). Lineage (GTDB taxonomy): Archaea > Halobacteriota > Halobacteria > Halobacteriales > Haloarculaceae > CAZMWG01. The sequence goes on from CAZMWG010000049.1 coordinate 7,200, forward strand.
GCGACCGGACCGTCGAGATCACGGCCGCCGGCGACCCCGACGCCTCGGTGTTCGAGGGGACCGTGACGGTCGAGGACGGCGTCGACTACACCGTCGCGGCCGCGGGCGAGGTCGCCGACGACGCCGACGAGCCGTTCGCGCCGCTGGTGTTGACCGACGACAACGGCGACCCCGGCGAGGACACCGCCCGGGTCCGTCTGGTCCACGCCTCGCCCGACGCCCCCGCGGTGGACGTCACGGCCGCGAACGGCGACGTCCTCTACGACGGGGTGGCCTACGGCGAGTCGGGCTACGTCGAGGTGCCCGCCGGGGACTACACCCTCCAGGTGCGGGGTGACACCGAGGGGAACGACGGCGACGTGGTCGCCGAGTTCGACGTGACGCTGGGTTCGGGCGGCGTGTACACGGCGTTCGCGGCGGGCTATCTCACCCCGGACGACGACCCCGGCGACGCCGCCTTCGACCTGCTGGTCGCGGAGGACGTCGCGGGCGAGCCCGTCGGCACCCCGACCCCGACGGGGGCGGCGAACGTCCGGGTCGCACACGTCTCGCCCGACGCTCCCGACGTCGACGTCTACGTCGACGGCACCGCGGTCCTGGAGGACGTCCCGTTCGGGGCGACGAGCGACTACCTGGAGGTCCCGGCCGGCGACCGGACCGTCGAGATCACGGCCGCCGGCGACCCCGACGCCTCGGTGTTCGAGGGGACCGTGACGGTCGAGGACGGCGTCGACTACACCGTCGCGGCCGCGGGCGAGGTCGCCGACGACGCCGACGAGCCGTTCGCGCCGCTGGTGTTGACCGACGACAACGGCGACCCCGGCGGCGACACCGCCCGCCTGCGGGCGGTCCACGTCTCCCCGGACGCCCCCGCGGTGGACATCACGGCGGCCTCGACCGGCGACGCGCTGTTCGACGGCGTCCCCTACGGCGGGTCGGGCTACGTCGAGGTGCCCGCCGGCGACTACACGGTCCAGATCCGGGGCGACACCGACGGCAACGACGGCGACGTGGTCGCGGAGTTCGACGTCAGCCTGGCCGGCGGCGCCGTCTACACGGCGTTCGCGGCGGGCTATCTCACCCCCGACGACGACCCCGGCGACGCCGCCTTCGACCTGCTCGTCGTCCAGGACGTCGGCGGCGGCGGCATGGGCGGCTCCGCCCTCGAACCGCCGGCCGCGATCGACGACTTCCTCGCCGACGCCAACGGCTACGACGGGACGATGGTCGACGCCACCGGCCAGGACTCCGTGACGGTCAGCGTCGGCGGCGACGGACTGGCCTTCGACCCGGTCGCCCTCCGGATCGACTCAAGCACCACGATCGACTGGACCTGGGAGGGCGGCACCCACAACGTCGCCTCCACGTCGGACTCCGAGTCGGACTTCGACAGCGGCGACCCGACCGGCGACACCGACACCGTCTTCTCCCAGTCGTTCGACAACACCGGCGTCCAGTTGTACGTCTGTGAGGTCCACGAGAGCGGCGGGATGCTCGGCGCGATCGAGGTCGTCTGACCGCGCCGACTCCCCCTCCGCCTCTTCACTCCCACCCCACCCCTCTCCGCCCGTCCCTTCGTTCGTCCCGCCCCCGCCCGCACTCCCCGCGGCGGTCCCGCTGACGCGTCCCCTCGTCCCCTTCGATCCTCGGCCGCGTTCCGTCCCCCTCCGCTCATCGGCGTCTTCCTCTCTCGTGGTCGATCCCGGACGGTCCCGTACCTCCGGAGGCCCCGCTCTCCTCGCCCGCCCGCTCGTACCCTCGAAAGCTCCGTTCTCCCCGCCCGCTCGTACCCCCGAAGGCACCAGGCTCTTCGCGCGCGCTCGCGCGCGACCTCGCTGGACATCCACGCCCCCGCCCTTTATAAAAAGTATATAAAAGGGCCGGTCCGGTCGAGCGGCGGACACCCGCGACTCCCAACCCAGTTAGGACCCGTCCCCATACCGGATCCCGTCGTAGATGAGAGTACATGAGTAAGAGCGAGTCCGACAGGACGGAGGAACTGAGCGACGTGTTCGTGTCGGTCACCGGCGGCGAGTCGGTGGTCGAGGAACAGGACGAGAGCGAGACCGGGGACCGCGAGGTGCCCGACACCGACATCGACGTCTCCGACGGTCTGGAGGAGGCCGTCGAGGGCGGCGAGTTGCGGTCGACGAGCGGCGGCCCCGAGTAGACGACCCGGCACCACGGACCGCGCGGCGCTCGACCGTTCTCCGACGAACCTCGTCCCGAAAGCGGCGGGGCTCCCGGGAGACGAACGTATAAACGGCTTCGCGCTACCGGCGCCAAGTCGCCGAAATACCCAACTTAGTTAGGGAATATACCCATGATCGACCGGTGTGTACGTGAGAGCACGATGAGCAAGAGCGAGTCCGATCGGACGGAGGAGCTGGGCGACGTGTTCGTGGCGGTCACCGGCGGCGAGTCGGTGGTCGAGGAACAGGACGAGAGCGAGACCGGGGACCGCGAGGTGCCCGACACCGACTTCGAGGTCTCGGACGGCCTGGAGGAGGCCGTCGAGGGCGCCGAGGTCACCGAGGCCGGCGACCCGGGCGCCATCGACGACTGATCGGTCTCGGGCGAGCGGACGGATCGACGACGAGACGACGCGACCGAACTGTTCTCGCGGCTCTCCCGACTCTCGCGGTCCGAGACGACACCGGCGGCGAGGTCGTGTGCCCGTTCAGGGGGCGTAGTAGTACTCGCCCTCGCGTTTCTGTTCGCGGTCGAGCTGCGAGCCGGGTTTGTTGATCCGCGGGCGGCCGGTCCGCTCGTCGCGGCGGAAGGTGACGTCGAGGTTCGAGAGGAAGTCGTTCATCCCCTCGCGCATCCCGACCGGCGGGCTGGCGCGGCCGTGTTCGGCGGGTTCGCCGTCGAACACCAGCAGCCGGTCCGAGAGCAGGTCGATCATGTAGATGTCGTGGTCGATCACCATCGCCGTGGCGTCGTGGTTCTCGGCGTAGCGCCGGATCGCCGAGGTCGCGAGCACGCGCTGTTCGACGTCGAGGTGGGCGGAGGGCTCGTCCAGCAGGTAGAGGTCGGCGTCCTTCGAGAGGCAGGCCGCGATGGCGACCCGCTGGCGCTCGCCGCCCGAGAGGTCGGTGAGCTGCTGTTCCATGATCGCGTCCAGTTGCAGCGGCTTCGCGATCTCGGTCCGCCAGTACGACGAGCCGAAGGAGTCGGTGATCGAGGCCAGGAAGGCGTCGACCCGCATCGGCTGGTCGACCTCGACGTACTGGGGCTTGTACGCGATCTCCAGGCGGGCGTCGACCTCGCCGGCGGTCGGCTCCAGCCGGCCGGCCAGCAGCTTCGCGAACGTGGACTTGCCGATCCCGTTGGGGCCGACCACGCCCAGCACCTCGTTCTCGCGGATGGTGCCGCCCTCGACGGCCAGGGAGAACTCCCCCTCGCCGTAGCTGTGTTCCAGGTCGGGGTACTCGACCACCGGGTCGCCCGTCGCGCCGCTCCGGGGGGCGTGTTCCTCGAACTCGATGGTCTCCTCGCGCACCCGAACGTTCTCGGCCTCCAGGTAGCCGTCGAGGTACTCGTTGATCCCCTTCTTCGTCGACTTGGGGGGGGTGACGATCCCGAACGCCCCCGACCGCCCGTAGGCGACGTGGAGCGCGTCGGCGAGCAGGTCGAGGATCGCGAGGTCGTGTTCAACGACCAGCATCGACCGGCCGCCGTCCTCGGCGAGTTCGCGGATCAGGCGCGCGGCGGTCATCCGCTGGCCGATGTCCAGGTAGGGGGTGATCTCGTCGAGGAAGTAGAAGTCGGCGTCGCGGGCGAGGGTGGCCACCAGCGCCACGCGCTGGAGCTCGCCGCCCGAGAGCTCCGAGACGGCGTTGTCGAGCACCGGCTCGATGCCGACCCGCTCGACCAGTTCGTCGAGGACCCCGCGCTCGTCGGTGCGCTCGAGCAGCGTCCGGGTGGTGCCGTCGAACCGGTCCGGGATGCGGTCGACGTACTGGGGCTTGCGGGCCACCGTCACGTCGCCGTCACGGACCGACTCCAGGTACTCCTGGAGGGCGGTCCCTCGGTAGGCGTCGAGCACGTCCCCCCAGCCCGGCGGCTCGCCGCCGGTGCGGCCGAGGTTGGGGCGCAACTCGTCGGCCAGGATCCGCACCGCGGTGGTCTTTCCGATGCCGTTGGGCCCGAGGATGCCGGTGACCCGCCCCTCCTGTGGCGCCGGCAGGCCGTACAGCGCGAACGCGTTCTCGCCGAACCGGTGGACCGGCTCCTCGTCGAGCTCCTGGGGGAGGTTGATGATCTCGATGGCGTCGAAGGGACACTTCTCGACGCAGATGCCACAGGACTCGCCCAGACAGATCTCCTCGGAGATCCACACCTGGTCGGGCGTGCCCTCGTACTGCTCGTCGTCCTCGTGGACCTCGCCGCGCTTGACGATACACTCCTTCCCGGTGCGGTTGGGGGGACAGAAGTTCGCACACTCGTAGTTACACCGGTCGGGCTGACAGCGGTCCAGGTCGACGACCGCGATGCTGTCCTCGGCCATGTCAGAGGGAGGCGGTGGTCAGCAGGATCCCCCACGAGACGAACCACATCGCGAACGTCATGAACGCGACGTAGAGGTAGTCCTTCGTGGAGAGGTCGCCGGTGTTGACCCCAAGCAGCCTGAGGATCGGGAACTGGGCCACGACGGCCGCGGCGAGCACGAGCACCGCCGTCTCCGACCCGGCCGCCGCCGTCGGATCGGCGGCCGCGCCGGTGATCACGTGGGAGGCCCCCGCCGCGAGGATGCCGCCGAGCGTGGCGAGGGTGGTCACCGTGATCCCCCGGCGGTGGGAGCTCATGCCCGGTACGCTCTCGGTAGCCATACCGACAGGTTCGCCGGCCGCGAGTAAAAGGGCCGCGGTTCCCACGCCGGTCCGGGCGGCGGCGGCCACCCCGTCTCCGGGCCGGGGAGTGTGCCGATCGCTCGGTGTCGCAACCGCCCGTATCCGGGCGCGCTCGCCCCTGTCCCCTCAATCTTTATGAAGCCGGCGTCACTCGTACGAACCGATGACGGAATCCGACGGGGAGGCCATCGCGGACCTTCCGCCGAGCGCGAAACTCGTCTACAAGGTACTCGAGTACGACGGGCCGTTGACACAGAAAGGGATCGTCGAGGAGTCGATGCTCTCGGCACGGACGGTCCGGTACGCGCTGGAACGTCTCGACGAGGTGGGGGTCGTCGAGGAGGACGTCTACTTCGCCGACGCGCGCCAGAACCTCTACGAGATCGTCGAGCCGGACCCGGCCGAAGCCGACCCCGCGGTCTCGGACTGACTCTCCCGGTCCGTCCTCCCCCGATTTCTCCGCGTCGCCGGCCGGAACGCGGGGTCGGCCGCGGGTCAGTTCTCAGATATGATTCTGTTGGCGTACCGTTTAATCACCTGCGGTGAATAGCACGAGCTACTGTGATATCAACGCTGAGGCGATACTACGGTGCGAAGCTCGGCGTCGCCTACGCCGCCACCGGGGCCCTGATCGTCGCCGTCGGCGTCCTCACCAACGACGCCGCGTCGACGGTCGTGGCCGGGGTGGCGGGCCTGCTGGCGTTGGGCTCGCTCAACGCGGCCGACGGGGTCGCGACGGTGCGTGAGACCGCCGAACAGACCGCCGCGGTCGCCGAGGGCGACCTCGACGGGACCGTCCGGTCGAGCCGTGCGGACGAGTTCGGCCGGCTGTCGGAGTCGATCGAGGAGATGCGGGCCTCGCTCGAACAGCGGCTCCGCGAGACCGAGCGGGCACAGGCCGAGGCCGAGCGGGCCCAGGCAGAGGCCGAACGGGCCGAGCGGGAGGCCCGCGAGCGGACGGAGGCATACCGCGAGACCGCCCGCCGGTACGCCGGGGCGATGGAGGCGGCGGCGAACGGCGACCTCACCCGCCGGGTCGAGGTCGACGAGACCGACGAGGCGACGGCGACGATCGGCGAGTCGTTCAACGGGATGCTCGACGACCTGGAGCGGACGGTCCGGGCGGTGACGACGGTGTCGAACCGGGTCGAGTCCGAGACCGGCGAGATAACGCGGCTGAGCCGCGAGGTCGAGTCCGAGGTCGAGGAGGCGGTGACGGCGGCCGACGGGATCCGGACGCTGTCGGGCGACCAGCGGACGGAACTGGAGTCGGTCGCCGGCGACGTCGGGGACGTGAGCGCCTCCGCGGAGGAGATCGCCGCGACGGCGGCGGACCTGTCCTCGCGCAGCGACGAGGTGACCGCCGCCAGCGCCAACGCCGAGGAGTCAGCCCGGACCGCCCTGGACCAGATGGACCGCATCGAGACGGAGGTCGACCGGGTGGTCGAACAGGTCGAGGAACTCCGGACGACGGCCGACGAGATCACCGAGATCACGGACATGATCGGGGAGATCGCCGAACAGACGAACATGCTGGCGCTGAACGCCTCGATCGAGGCCGCTCGGGCCGGCGACGAGGGTGGCGGCGACGGCTTCGCCGTCGTGGCCGACGAGGTGAAGTCCCTGGCCGAGGAGACCGCCGACAGGGCCGACGACATCGCGACGACGGTCGAGGAGGTGTCGACGCGGACCGACGAGGTCACCGAGTCCGTCCGCCAGGCCCGCAAGCGGGTACGGACCGGCTCCGAGACCGTCGAGTCGGCGCTCGGGGAGATCGAGACGATCGCCGGTTCGATCGAGGAGATATCAAACTCGATCGAGGAGATCGACCGCACCACCTCGGACCAGGCGGCGACGGTCCAGGAGACCGCCGAGTCCGTCGACGCGGTGACGGAGTTGAGCGACGAGACCGCCGAGACGGCCGCCGAGACCGCCGAGGTGGTCGGCGACCAGCGCGAGCGCGTCCGGTCGGTGGTCGGCTCGCTCGAGGAGTTCCGGGACAGCGCGGTCTCGGAGTTGCGCGCACAGGTGGAGACGTTCACCATCGAGGCCGACGGCCCCGACCCCGCGGCCGTCCCCGACGACGCGGACGACGATCCGCTGGCCGGCGGCGGGTCGGACGCGACCGGCGACGGGCCGGGCGACCGCGCGGCGCTGACGACCGACGGGGGTGAGCAGTGATGGACGCCGGCACCGCCGCCTACTGGCTCGCCGTCGCCGCCTTCGCCCTCGGGACGGTGATCGCGGTCGCGCTGTACCGCTCGCTGCCGCCGGGCCGGGACCGCCGGGTGCTCGCGTTCATGGCCGTGATCCCCGGCTTCGCCGGCGTCTCCTACGTCGCCATGGCGCTGGGGATCGGGACGATCACCGTCGGCGGCCGGCCGGTCGTCCTGGCGCGGTACGTCGACTGGCTGGTCACCACGCCGCTGCTCGTGGGCTTCGTCGGCTGGATCGCCGGCGCCTCCCGCCGGGCGGTCGGCGGCGTCATGATCGCCGACGCGCTGATGATCGTCGTCGGGGTGGCCGCGAACCTCTCCACGGGGACGACCAAGTGGGCGCTGTTCGGCCTCTCCGTGCTGTTTCACGTCTCCCTGTTCGCGTACCTCTACGGCGTGTTCCCCCGGACGCTGTCCGACGACCCGCGCCGGATCGGCCTGTTCGCGCTCCTGAAGAACCACATCGGCCTGCTGTGGGTCGCATACCCGGTCGTCTGGCTGGCCGGTCCGACCGGTCTCGGCTACTCCTCCGTCCTGGGGACGACCCTCGTCTACGCCTTCCTCGACGTGGCCGCAAAGGTTCCCTACGTCTACTTCTTCTACTCCCGGCGTGGCATGTTCGGCGGCGACGACCCGACCGCCGGAGCCGCCGGGGCCGCCGCCGACCCCGGCGCCGGGACCGCGGACTGACCCGGCCGGCGGACTGCCTCGCTCACTCCTCGACGGCGAACGACCTCTCGACGCGGTGGTCGGCGGCCGACCGCCCGACCAGCAGGTCGAACCGGCCGGGCTCGACCGTCCGCTCGCCGTCCGCGGTCCACACCGCGAGGTCGTCGGCCGCGACCGACAGGTCGACGGAGCGACGCTCGCCGGCGGCCAGTTCCACCCGCTCGAAGGCGACCAGCCGGGTCGTCTCGGGCGCCCTGCTGGCCGTCCGGTCGCGGACGTACGCCTGGACGACCTCCGTCACGGGCCGGTCGGCCGCGTTCTCGACGACGACGGTCGCCCCGAGGGTCCCGTCCGGGGCGACGGCCTCCTCGGCCTCCAGGGAGCGGTAGACCGGCCGGCCGTAGCTCTCGCCGGCGCCGAACGGGTACAGCGGCTCGTTGGGACAGTCCAGATACCGGGAGACGTACTTCTCGCCGTCGTCGGCCGGCGGTCGGCCGGTGTCGAGGTCGTCGGGAGCCGGCCGTCCGGTCCGCAGCGAGCCGTGGTACACCGGGATCTGCCCCTCGGTCCGGGGGATCGTGGCGGGGAGCCGACCGCCCGGGTCCGATCCGGCGAGGACGTCCGCCACGGCCGGGCCCGCCTCGACGCCGGGGTACCAGGCGTACAGGAGCGCGTCGGCCGCCTCGGCGACGTCCCCGACCGTCAGCGGCCGGCCGCTGAACACCACCGCGACCGTCGGCGTCCCGGTGGCGGCGACCGCCTCGACCAGCGCCCCCTGTTCCCCGGGGAGGTCGAGCCGTGCTCGACTCGCGGCCTCGCCGGTCCAGGCCGCCGGCTCCCCGACAGCCACGACGGAGACGTCGGCGTCGGCCGCCGCGTCGACCGCCGCCGCGCGGCGCTCGTCGGTCAGGTCGCCCGCCGGCGTCGTCCCGGGGGCGTAGTCGACGCCGTACTCCGCGCGCTCTGAGAGCGCCGCCCGGAGGGTCACGACGTCGTCGGGCCGCCCCTCGGCGCGCCAGGCGCCGAGCATCTCTCCGGGCGCGTCGGCGAGTTCCCCGACCAGCGCCACGTCGGCCCCCTCGGCCAGCGGGAGCGCCTCGCCGGCCTCCAGCAGGACCTGTGACTCCCGGGCGAGGTCACGGGCCGTCGCCCGGTGGTCGTCGGTCCCGACCCGACGCTCGGCCCGGTCGTCGTCGAAGTAGCGGTAGGGGTCCTCGAACAGCCCCAGCGCCCCCTTTAGACGGAGCACCCGTCGGACGGCCCTGTCGAGCGCGGCCTCCGACACCTGCCCCTCGCGGACCAGGTCCGCGAGGTGCTCCGCGTAGGCGCCGCTCACCATGTCCATGTCCGTCCCGGCTTCGAGGGCCGCCTCGGCGGCCTCCCGGAGGTCGGCCGCGACGCCGTGTTCGATCAGCTCGCCGACGGCGTTCCAGTCCGAGACGACGAACCCCTCGAAGCCCAGTTCCTCGCGCAGCAGTTCGGTCAGCAGGCCGCCGTGGGCGGTCACCGGCACCCGCTCGTGGACGTTGAACGCGCTCATCACGCTCCCGACCCCCGCCTCGACGGCGGCGCGGAAGGGCGGCAGGTGGACCTCCCGGAGGCGGGTCTCCGAGAGGTCCACCGTGTTGTACTCCCGGCCGGCCTCGCTGGCCCCGTAGCCGACGTAGTGTTTCGCGCAGGCCAGCACCGTGTCCGTCGCCCCGAGTTCCCCCGCCTCGCCCTGGAGCCCCCGGACCCGCGCACGGGCCATCGCGGCGCCCAGCCGCGGGTCCTCCCCCGCGGCCTCCATCACCCGCCCCCAGCGCGGGTCGCGGCTCACGTCCACCGACGGGGCGAACGTCCAGTGGACCCCCGCCGCCGCGGCCTCGGTGGCCGCGACCGACGCCCCCCGCTCGACCAGGTCCGGGTCCCAGGTCGCCGCGCCGGCGATAGGCACCGGCAGCGTCGTCCGGTAGCCGTGGATCACGTCCAGCCCGAACAACAGCGGCACGCCCAGCCGCGACTCCTCGACGGCCGCCTCCTGGTACCGGCGGGCCGCGTCGAGGTCGCCGACATTCAACAGCGAGCCCACCCGTCCCTCCGCCGCCGCGGTCGCCTCGTCCATCCCGCCGACCGGCGTCCCGGTGGCGAAGTCGGCGTTGACCTGGACCAACTGGCCGACCCGCTCGGCCAGCGTCGCCCGGTCCAGCAACCGCTCGACCCGTCGTTCGATCTCCTCGCGTCGCTCCGCCGGCAGGCCCGCGAGCGGGCCGCTCGTCCCGTCCATGCGCTCCGGGCGTGGCGCCCGACTCAAAAATCCACCTCTACGGAACGACGGTGTTCGGATACGAGGTCGAGAGAAACGGTCACTACGCAGCGAACCCCCTCGTGGGGTTGCGGTCCCGCGACTCGCCGCGCGCTCCGCGTGCTCGCGTCGCCGGGGTCCCCGCAACCCCACCCACCCTCTCGGTCCACCAGGTTTCGGACGGCCAAACAGCCGATTCCTGGCGGACTGAAAGGGCGAGGCTCGGTCCGGGGTTCCGCGACGGCACTATCCGAACGGAGGAAATATCCGTCACGGAACCCCGGAACGTGCCGAGGGCTTTCGACGCCTCGGTTCTCCGCTACGCCGTTGCGTGTCCGAACGCTGGACGAGACCGGCGGACTACGAGGGGACGACGCTGATCGACTTCCCGCGGTCGATCGCCTGCTCCAGTTCCTCGGCGATCGCCGACCCCCGGGAGACCTGGATCTCGCCCCCACGGGAGACGGTCGCGGTGAACAGGTAGTCGTCGTCGGCTCGGACCTCGACGGTGTCGCCGGCGTGGCCCTCCATCGGGACGATCACGTGCCGGGAGGTGACCTCCGGGGTCACGAGTTGCCCCTCCGAGCGGGCGCTGGGCGGGCCACCCCCGCCACCGCCGCCTCCCGACCCGGAGCGGCCCTCCGGGCGCTCGGCGAAGGTCCGCACGTCGATGTCGATCCCCAGGCGGTTCTCGACGTCGTTGATCCGGCCACCGCCCTTGCCGATCACCTGCGAGATGTCGTCGTCCTCGACCCAGACGACGGCGGTGTTCGGTCCCCGGAGGTCCACCTCGACGTGGCCGCGGGCGATCGACCGGATCTCCCGCTCGACCTCCTGTTTGGCCACCCGCTCGATCCCGGAGTCGCCCTCCTCCTCGTCGTTCAGCGGCACCGTGACGACCTGCCGGTTGAACGTGTAGATCTCGTAGGCCGGCCGGTCGGTCTCGAAGTCGCGGATCACGATCACCGGCCGGGCGAGATCCTCCTCGGTGAGCCCGTGGGGCACCTTCACCTCCGTGGTCACGTCGTAGACGGTGTCGATCGTCCCGGCGTCGATGTAGACGACGGTGTCGACGACCTGGGGGATCAGTCCCAGTTCGACGCGGCCGATCAGCCGCTGGAGCGCGTCGATCGCCCGCGTCGCGTGGACCACGCCGACCATCCCGACGCCGGCCAGGCGCATGTCCGCGAACACCTCGAAGTCGTCCGTCTTGCGCACCTCGTCGTAGATGGTGTAGTCCGGCCGGACCATCAACAGCGAGTCGGCGGTCTTGGCCATCGACCCACCGAGTTCGGTGTACTGGGTGACGTCCGAGCCGACCTGGAG
>CAZMWG010000050.1:0-6601 GCA_964569925.1 uncultured Halobacteriales archaeon
CGATCGGCGAGCAGATCGACCTGGAGCCGGCGCTGATCTCGCGGTTCGACCTGATCTTCACGGTCACCGACGAGCCCGACGAGGAGGAGGACGCCAACCTGGCCGACCACATCCTCCAGACCAACTACGCCGGGGAACTGCACACACACCGGACGGAGACGGCGACGTCGAACTACAGCGCCGAGGAGGTGGAGACGGTGACCGAGGAGGTCGAGCCGACGATCCAGCCCGACCTGCTGCGCAAGTACATCGCCTACGCGAAGCGCAACTGTTACCCGACGATGACCGAGGAGGCCAAGGGGGCGATCAGGCAGTTCTACGTCGACCTGCGCTCGAAGGGGCAGGACGAGGACGCGCCGGTGCCGGTGACCGCACGGAAACTGGAGGCGGTGGTGCGGCTGGCGGAGGCCTCGGCGCGGGTGCGGCTCTCGGACACCGTGGAGATCGACGACGCCGAGCGGGTGATCGAGATCGTGCGGTCGTGTCTGGAGGACATCGGCGTCGACCCGGAGACGGGGGAGTTCGACGCGGACGTGGTGGAGACGGGCACCTCGAAGAGCCAGCGCGACCGGATCCAGAACCTGCGGGCGCTGATCGACGACATCGAGGACGAGTACGACGGCGGCGCGCCGGTGGACGTGGTGATCGAGCGCGCCGAGGAGGTCGGCATCGACGAGTCGAAGGCCGAACACGAGATCGAGAAGCTCAAACAGAGAGGCGAGGTGTACGAGCCCCAGACGGACCACCTCCGGACGACCTGACCGGCCGCGCGGCGGCGTCGCCGGACTCTTCGACCCCGTTCTGCCGGCCGCTCAGACGCGCCGCTCGATGGCCTCGCGCAGGTCCCCGCGGACGGCGTCGACGTCGGTCGAGCGGACGGTCGTCTTCACGTGGCGCTCGTCGGTCTCGGCGAGTTCGCTCAGCAGGCCGCCCCGGCGGTCGACCTCCACGTAGAGGGCCAACTCGTCGGGACCGGGGCTGGCGACGAGTTCGAGTTCGTCGAGGTCACCCCGGAACGGGCCGTCGTGGGCGCGGAACTCGAACTCTTGGACGAACTGCGCGCCGTAGCGGCCGTACGGGTCGGCCTCGCACTCGGCGGTGTGCAGGCGCAGACCCAGTTCCTCCAGCGCGTCGAAGACCGCCCGGAGCCGTGGCGTCGGGCGGACGTCGAGGTAGTCCTTGTCCTCGGGGTCGACGGCCAGGTCGATGTCCAGTTCCGTCTCGACCCACACCTCGACCTTCCCCATCGAGACCGGGGTCCGGTAGGGGACGTCGATCGAGACCTGCCTGGTCTCGCGCTGGTCGGGGGCGATCGTGAGGCCGTCGCCCAGCGAGAAGCGCCCGACGTCGGCCTCGCGGTAGCCGTCGTCGGTACGGTAGCGGGTCTCGATCTCGAACCGGATCGCGCCGACCTCCTGTTCGACGTCGCCGCCGGTGACGTTCACCTCCGCGTCGACCGTCTCCCCCGGCCGGACCGTCTCGGAGGGGAGGACGGTGTCGACGGTCGCGTTGCCGATGCCGATGCTCGCGAGGACCTTCTTCATGCTTCGAGCGGCGCTTGTTGATCCACGCTCATGTAAGTACGTGGTCGGTTTCGGGGTCGGAGAACGGGTGTCGACGCCGGCGCCGACCGTCCCGCTCCGGGGAGCCGAGGTCGCTCGCACGGACGCCGGGGGCGGACCGCACGGCGGGAAAAGTACCGCCCGTGTCCCGAAGAAATTTACGTGACGGTCGACTGAACTCCGCCGATGGACCGGATCGCGGCGCTGCGGCGGGTGGAGGAGGCCCTGGCCCGGTTCGAGACGGGGGAGTGTGCGCTCGGGGAGCTGGAGCGGGAGGTCCGGGGGGTGTTGCGGACGTACGCGACGGAGTTCGAGGGTGAGTCGCGGGCGTTCCGCGCCGAGGGCGGGGCGGCCGACGGGGTGGTGGTGCTGGCCCCGTCGGCGCCGGCGGCCAGGGAGCGCGTCGTCGAACTCGTCGACGACCCCGGCCGGTTCGAGGTCGCGCCGGTCGACCGGGCCTAGTTTTAACCGAGAGACCGGCGGAACTATCGCCCGTGTTGCTGGTGATCACCTACTCCCGGGCGGCGCGTCGGACGTTGCGCAACGTCTGTCGCGCCCACGAGGGGACGACGGTCCGGCGGTTCGGACGGGCGGCGCTGCTCGCGGGCACCGAGTTCGGTGCGTTCCAGGCGTTGCGCATGCGCGAGAAGCACGGTGCCGACGTCCAGGTCGAGCGCGTCGAGCCGTTCGTCCCGGCGGACGTCCCGGACCGGGTGCGCGAGGCCGCGGCGGCCTACGAGGCCCGCGACGCACCGTCGACGCCGTACCGGCGGTTCGCGGCCGGGACCGACCATCCCGCCGCCGACGCCATGCGCGAGCGGGACCTGTGATCCTCCGCGTGGCGGGTCGAACGGTGCGCGGTCCGCCGTTCGACCTCCGCCGGGAACCGGTCGATCCGGAGGCCCTCGTCGCGGCGATCCGGGGGGAGCCGTCGCCGTACCTGGCCGTCGTCCCGCCCGCGGGACCGGTCCACGAGCGGGTCGGCCACGTCCGGCCCGCCATGGGACTGCGGACGCGGACCGCGCTGGCGGAGGCGGCCCGGTCACGGGGTCTCGCCGCCCCTCAGGACGACGAACTCGGCCGGGTTCGCGAGGAACTGCGGTCGTTCGAGCCGCCCGAGCCGGCCGACCCGCCCGAGGCGCCCCCGCGCGAGGAGATCGATCGGCTCCGCGGTCGGGTGGCACAACTCCGTGGTCGCGTGCGGACGCTGTCGGAGGGCGAGGGCGACGGCGATCCCGCGGCGGCTCGCGAGCGGCTGCGCGAGGCGGCCGGCCGGCTCTCGGAACTGGAGACCCGCCGGATCGCCCGTGTCGAGACCCGCGATCGGACCCGCGACCGGCGGGACCGCCGGGAGCGTCGCCTCCGGCTCGAGGACCGCGTCGCCAACCTGGAGCGGGCGGCCCGGGCACACCTCGTCGACCTGGTCGAGCCGGCGTTCCGGCGGGCGGTCGCGACGCTGGGCGGTCCCGAGGACCCGTTCGCGGCCGACCCTGTCACGGCCGCGCTGGCGACGGTCCGGGTCGCCGAGATCCGCGCGCCGGTGGTCCTGGCGGTCGATCGGTTCCCGGACCCGGGAGCGGCGCTCCGAACCCTCGACGCGCCGATCGTCCGGCCGTAGTTCAAGTGCGATCCCGGGACCACGGCCGGTATGGTCACGCTCGCGACCGACGTCTCCCGCGAGGACGGGGTCACGCTGGTCGAGGCGCGGGTCGGCGGCTGTGCCGTGCCGACGCGTGTGCGGTTGGTCAGCCGCCTGGACGGGCCGGTCTGGCCGCCGCGACGCCGGGGGGTTCCGGAACGGGGGTGGGACGGCGACGCCGTCGAGCGGACGGTCCCCGCCGAGGGGACGCTAGTCGTCGGCTTCGCCTCGCCCGCCGAGCCCGTCGATCCGCCGGTGGAGATCGAGACGACGACGCCGCTGACCGACGGCGGGACGGGCGGTCCGGAGCCGACCGTCCGGAGCGTCCGCCGGGAGCTGAGAGATCCTCGTCCGCCTCGGGACGCCGTCCCGGCGCCCGGTGACGGGGACGAGACGGGAGACGGGATCGCTGACGGCGCGGCCGAGGCCGGGGTGGACTCCGCGGCCTCCGACACGACAGAGGGGTCGGTCCACAGTACGGACGCGGAGCAGACCGTCGGCGCGGGCTCGGTCGTGACGACCGAGGACCGCGACGACCCGTTCTCCTGGTCCGACCCCGGCGGGGGTTCCGTCCCGGAGCCGGACCGGGCGGCGCCCGACGACGCGGAGTCGGAGGGTCGGGACCCGGAAGCGGTCGGTCCGGACGGGTCCGACGCGGGACCCCGGGCGGACCCGGCGGCGCTCGCGACGCGGCTGCGCACCGCCGAGCGGCGGATCGAGAGCGCGGAGCGGCTGGGGGACGCGACGACGCTCCCGGCGGCGACCGAGGCGCTGGCGGCGGTGGGCGGGCTGGCGGGCGCGCGCCGGCTCGCGACGGACCTCGACCGGGACGCCGACCGGCTGGCGGCGCTCGCCGACCGCGCGGCGCGGCTGGCCGAGCGGGCCGAGGACGCCGAGGTGCCGCTGTCGACGCTGGAGGCGATCGCGTGATCCTGACCGTCGCCGGCGGCAAGGGCGGCGTCGGCAAGTCGACGACGGCGTTCAACCTCGCGGCCGAACTGGACGCCGTCGTCGTCGACGCGGACCTCGGGATGGCCGACCTCCCGACGGGCCGGGGTCCGGACCTGCACGACGTGCTGGCCGGTCGCGCCGACCCCGTCGAGGCGGTCTCGACGGCCGGCGGCGTGGCGATCCTCCCCTGTGGCCGGTCGCTGGCGGGCGCCCGGGCGGCCGACCCGTCGGCGCTGGTCGAGGCCGTCGAGACCGTCGAGCGCGAGCACGGGCTCGTCGTGATCGACGCGCCGGCGGGGCTGGCCGCCGACATCGGGATACCGCTTCTGGCCGCCGACGCCTGCGTCCTCGTGACGACGCCCGACCGGGCGGCGCTGGCCGACGCGCTCCGGGTGCGCGCGCTGGCCCGCCGCCTGGACGCCGGACTCGTCCGTGTCGTCTGCAACCGCGCGGACGGCTCCGCGCCGACCGACCGGATCGCCGACTGTGTCGGCGCGCCGGTCGTCCCGATCCCGGAGTCCGAGGCGCTGGCTCGCGCACAGCGGACCGGGCGACCGGCCCGGGCAGTCGCCCCCGACGCGACCGCGACCGAGCGGATCGCCGAACTAGCGGCCGCCTGTCGGCCCGATCCGGTCGAACGGATCGGCTGAGCACGGTCTCGTCGTCGACGCGGCCCAGAGAAACGATCGCTCCCCGTCGTCCTGCACGACGTCGCTCCCCGTCGTCGCGTACGGCCTCGCTCCCCGTCGTTCCGCACGACCCTCGGCGTCCCGGCACACACCGTCGCCCGCCTCTCCCGCCGACCTCGTCCGCGCCGTCGGTCCCGGCCGGACGGTGGCCGATCGACCGCCACCGACGGTCGCGGGTTCCGTCTCGCGTTCAGTCCGTCAGGGCCTGGTACGTCGAGCGCAGCGTGACGGGGCTCACCCCGGCCACGTCGGCGGCCTCGGCCTGGGTCAGTTCCGTCTCGGTCTCCAGGGCGGCGGTGTAGAGACAACCCGCCGCCACCCCGCAGGGGTTCTTGCCGGCGACCAGCCCCCGGTCGCGGACTGCCTCCACGAGTTCCGCGGCGCGGCGCTCGACCGCCTGCGGGAGGTCCAGTTCGCTGGCGAACCGCGGGAGGTACTCGCGGGGGTCGATCGGCCCCGTCGGCAGTCCCAGTTCGCGGTTGAGGGCGTCGTAGGCCGCCCGGAGCTCCGACTCCTCGGCCTGGGCGGCGTCGATCACCTCCTCGACCGCCCGCGAGACCTCCGCGGTCCGGCAGGTGGCGTACACCGCCGCCGCGGCGAACCCCTCGATCGACCGGCCGATCAGCAGGTCCGACTCCTGGGCGGACTCGAACAGCACGCACGCCCGGTCGCGGATCGTCGTCGAGAGGTCCATCGTGCTGACGATCCGCCGGATCTCGATGAAGCCGACCATCCGGTTGCGGTCCCGCTTCGAGCCGGTCTGTGCGCGGGAGTGTTGACGGCGCATCCGGGCCAGCCGCCGGCGCTTGCGACCCTTCGCCCGCGAGGAGCGGCCGATCTCGGTCGACAGCCCGCGGTCGTGGCGCGACCGGGTCAGCGGCGCGCCCGTGCGGGCTTTCGACTCCTCCTCGTCGTCGAAGCCGCGCCACTCCGGCCCGCGGTCGAGTTCGTCGGCGGCCACCACCAGCCCGCAGTCGGCACACACCGTCTCACAGCCCTCGGCGCGCAGTTCCCCCTCGCACTCCGGACAGCGTCGCGTCGTGACGCTCATGACACTTCGAACTGCGGCCGGAAACGGGTTTTAAATTCCGTCTGAATCGGGGTGAAACAGCCGCCGCAGCCGGCTTCTACCGACCGGTCACCGGTAGGTAACCGCCGGCGGGCGGTCGGGGGCGTCCGATGGTGTCCGCCACCGTTAAATCGAGCCCGCGAGAGGGTGCAAGTAATGGGGTTGGCGGACATCGCGGCCGGGATCGAGACCACGACCGAACAGCGCGAGACCGGGGTGGCGTCGGTCGACCGGACCGAGGGGACGCTGGCCGAGCGGATCGCGGCGCTCGAGGCCGACCTGCCCTGCGACCCCGAGGCGGCGGCGACGCTGCTCGAGGCCTACACGGAGGGGCGGAGCGTCGGCGACGCGGGGGCGGCAGCCGGGCTCGCCACGGTGACCGCGGCCAAGACGCTGCACCTGTTCGGCGAACAGGTCGATCCGCTGGCGCCACACGCCCGCGAGGTCGTCCGGGACTGGCTCGACGGGCGGCTCCCCCGGGGGGAGGCGCTGACGCTGGCCGGCGTCGGGGAGCGGGAGTTCGCGCTGGGGGCGTACGTCCTCACCCACGACCCGATCCCGGCCGCGCGGGAGGCCGCCGAGGGGACGCTGGTGGAACACGACGCCACCGGGGAGCGGTTGGCGGCGCTGGGCGAGGCGTCGAGCGATGTTGGCGACCTGATCGAGTGAGTACGAGATCGCCGTCGGCAAC
>CAZMWG010000050.1:6701-17402 GCA_964569925.1 uncultured Halobacteriales archaeon
CGAGCGATGTTGGCGACCTGATCGAACGAGACCGAGAGGGTCGAGGACCCTCGCCGACCGGCTACGAGCCGAGCCCGTCGAGGAAGCCCTCCTCGGGGAACGTCAGGTCCAGTTCGACGTCGAACAGCCCCTCCGCGGCGTCGGCGATGGCGGGCGCGGCGGTCGGGTCCGGGTCGGCGGCGAGTGGCTCGACGGCGTCCTCGAGGGGTGGGATCGCGTGGTCGGCGTCGATCCCGGCCGTCGGCGGGTCGGCGGCGCGGGTGAGCACCGTCGCGGAGGGGTCGGCGCCGACGTCGGCGAGCCGACCGCGGATCCGCGGGAGGTGGTCGGCGCCCCGACGGTCGTCCGGCGCGACCAGCGCGCGGCGGTCGGCGGCGGTCACCGCGGCGACGGCGGGGTTCGAGGCCACCGGCGGGACGTCGACGAGAGCGTGGTCGAAGCGCCGGGCGGCCCGTTCCAGGGCGTCGGCGAGCCGGCGGGCGGGGGTCCGACCCTTCGCGCGGGCGAGCCGCTCGAAGGGCGCGGACGCCGGACAGACGACCACGCGGCCGTCCAGCCCCGGCCAGAGGTCGATCAGCGCGTCGTCCAGCGCGGCCTCCTCGGTCAGGACGGCGGTGACGTCCGGGTCGATCCGCCCCTCGACGTGGGTCGCGAGCCCCTGTGTGGCGAAGGCGGCGTCGAGCACCGCGACCGACCGGCCGGCGCGGGCCAGCGTCGCCGCCAGTTCCACCGTCAGACGGGTCGTCCCGGCGCCCCCGCAGGCGCCCGCGACCGCGAGCGAGAGTCCCATCGTTGGTTCCCTGCTCCCTCTCCGCTGAAAAAACCTCGGCGGGACGTCGTCCGACCGGGACGGGTCCGTCCCCGATCGGTCACCTGCCCGTCGGGAGCCGACCCGCGCGGGCCAGCGCGGCCAGCCCGACGACGAGGACACCGACCGCGACCGCGTAGGCGCGGAACACGTCGGTGTAGGCGAGACCGGAGCCGGCGAGCAGGCCGACCGCGACGCTGCCGGGCGCCTGGATGAGCATCATCGTCGCGGAGAAGCCGGAGTATGCGCTGGCGCGGGTGTCGTCGGGGAGCGTGTCGAGCATGTACGCGTCGGCGACCGGGAAGAGGCCGTGGATCACGAGGCCGACGACGACGGAGACGGCGGCGACGGCGAGGGTCCCCCGGACGACGGTGAGCGCGGCCAGCGCGACGGCGAAGGCGGCGAGGATCCCACAGAGCAGCGGCAGGTAGTCGAACCGGTCGGCGAGGCGGCCGGCCACCAGGAAGGAGGGGACGCCGGCGGCGAACGTGACTGTGAGCAGGGTGTTGGCGGTCCCGGTCTCGACGGACTTGGCGGCGCCCAGGTAGGTGACGTAGAAGTTGAACACGCCCTGCCAGACGAACCCGGTCAGACCGACGAAGGCGATGCCGGCGAGGATCAGCCGCCGGTGGGCGAGGATGCCGGCGAGGAAGTCCCGGTCGTCGGCGCCGGCGTCGGGGAGGTCGGCCCGGCGGGCCGCCAGCGCGAAGCCGACGGTGAGGAGCGCGGCGAACGCGGCGAGTCCGCGAAAGGAGAGCCGCCAGGAGCCCAGCGCGATCGCCAGCCCGACGAGGGAGGGGGCGCCCACGGCGGCCACCTGCGAGGACATCCCCCGGAGGCCGACGGCGGCGCCGACCCGCTCGGGGTAGAGTTCGCTCACCAGCGGGTTGGCGGCGACGAAGAAGACGCCGCTGGCGATCCCCACGAGCAGGGCGCCGGCGATCGTCAGTTCGATCCCGGGCGAGACGGCGACGACGGCCGCGGCGCCGAACAGCCACACGCCCATGCCGACGACGACGCGGTGGCGCCGGACGACGGTGAGCAGGTAGCCCGTCGGGAGCCGCGGGAGCGCGGAGCCGACCCACACCGCCGTCGCCGCCAGCCCCGCGGTCGCCGGCGTGACCCCCGACCCGATGAAGACGTCGACGAGCGGCGCGAAGGCCACCCGGCCGAAGTTCACCAGGAAGGAGAGCCCACAGATCGCGACGAACACGCCCGCGCGGCCGCGGCGGCCGACGCCGTCGGCGCCGGCGCTCACGTCCCCCCTCCCGGGGGTCGACCGGGGCCGTCTAGCACCCGTAGGCGCGGTCCGGGGTCCCCACCCCCGCTCCCGTCGAGGCCGGCGGCGACGGCGAGGCGAGCGTCAGAGTCGGCGTCCGCGGCGGCTCCGTGTCCGGTCTCGACGCGTGTCACGGCGGGCGGTCGGCCCCTCGGACGGTTGAACCCCGCGATCTATATCCAGGGGGTCGACGGGTCGACGCGGCTGCGCGGCTCCTCGCCGGTCAGCACCGCGGCGACGTCGCCGGCCACGCCCCGCGAGAGGTCACGCCGGCTCTCCTCGGAGTACCAGCCCGTGTGTGGCGTGACGACGGTCGAGTCGAGCGAGAGCAGCGGGTGGTCGGGGTCGGGCGGCTCGGTCGTCAGCACGTCCAGCCCGGCGCGAGCGATCTCCCCCTCGGTCAGCGCCGCGTACAGGGCGTCCTCGTCGACCACGGGACCCCGAGCCGTGTTGACGAGGACCGCGTCGTCGTCCATCGCGGCGAACTCCTCGGTCGAGAACAGCCCGCGGGTCGCCTCGTACAGCGGCACGTGGACCGAGAGGTAGTCGGAGCGGGCGACCAGTCCGTCGAACGCCACCGCCTCGACGTCGTAGTCGGTCATCGTCGTGGCGTCGACGTTCGGGTCGTGGGCGATCACCTCCAGGCCGAACCCGCGGACCTTCGCCGCCAGCCGGCGGGCGATGCCGCCGAAACCCGCCAGCCCGAGCGTTCGCCCGCGGAGCCGGCGCATCGGCGCGCCGACCTGCCAGTCCCACTCGCCGTCGCGTGTCGACCGGTCGTAGACCGCGATCGAGCGGACACAGGCCAGGAGGAGCGCGAACGCGTGGGTGGAGACCTCGTCCAGACAGTAGTCGGGGACGTTGACGACGACGATCTCCTCATCCTCGGCGGCCGCGACGTCGACGTTGTCGACGCCGATCCCGGCACGGCCGACGACGCGGAGGGTGTCGGTCGCGGCCAGCGCCCGCGCGGTCACCGGGGTCGCCGCGTCGACGATCAGGCCGTCGGCGCCCCGGACGGCCTCGATCACCCGCTGCTCGGTCTTCGCGTCGAGGATCTCGATCTCGGCGCCCGCCGCCTCCAGGATCTCCTCCTGGGTCGCCGGGTCCACCGTCTTGTTGTCGCTGATGACCACTCTGTACGTCACGTGTACCCGTGTGTACCGACCTCGCCCTAATGATTGGGGACCGTTCGGGCGAGAGTCGAGGGGCTGGACGGCTCGTCCCGCGCCGTCGGCCGCGAGCCGCTCGCCCGCGAGCGCGAGTTCCGACACGCTTTCGACGCGACGACGCCCACGGGAGAGCATGTTCCCGGAGTTCGAGGTGATCCCGGCCGTCGACATGCGCGACGGCGAGGTGGTCCAGCTGGTCGGGGGCGAGCGGGGAACCGGCAAGTCCTACGGCGAGCCGGTGGCGGCCGCCGAGCGCTGGGTGGCGGCCGGCGCCGAGACGCTGCACCTGATCGACCTGGACGGCGCCTTCGAGGGCGAGCGCGCCAACGCCGACGCCATCGACGCGGTGCTCGACGCCACGGACGCCGCGGTCCAGCTCGGCGGCGGGATCCGCACCGCCGCCGACGCCCGGGGGCTCCTCGAACGGGGGGTCGACCGGGTGATCCTGGGCACCGCCGCGGTCGAGAACCCGGCGATCGTCGGCGAGGTCGCCGCCGACCACCCCGAGGGCGTGCTGGTCAGCCTCGACGCGAAGGACGGCGAGGTGGTCGTCGAGGGGTGGACCGAGGGGACCGGCCTGGACCCCGCGGAAGCCGCCGCCCGCTACGTCGAGGCGGGGGCCGCCGGGATCCTGTTCACCGACGTCGACGTGGAGGGGCGGCTGGAGGGGGTCCGGACGGAGCCGATCCGACGACTGGTCGAGGCGGTCGACGCACCCGTGATCGCCAGCGGCGGCGTCGCCACCGTCGAGGACATCCGGGCGGTCCGGGCGGCCGGGGCCGCGGCCGTCGTCGTCGGCAGCGCGCTGTACGAGGGCCGGTTCACGCTCGCCGAGGCGCGGGCCGCGCTGGAGTGAGCCCCGCGAGCGACACCGGCGGAGTCACGGACCCGGAGCCCGGACCGGCCGTCCTGAATGCCGCCGTGCTCGGTCGGGCGGTCACTCGGCCCGCTCCAGACACACCTCGTCGGCGGCGTACTCCTCGTAGAACGGGCCGAACCCGGAGGTGACGCCGCCGACGCTCGTCAGTCCGTCCTCGTCCTCGACCAGCAGCGAGAACTCGATGCCCAGCCCGTCGGGGGAGGGGTCGACCACGTTCTGTCGGACCTCGCGGACCGGGACCCCGGTCAGCGTCCGGCGCTCGCCAGTGGCGATCTCCTCGGCCTCGGCGTCGACCACGACGTCCCAGCCCGCGGTCGTGTGGAGCGCCGCCGTGACGACCGCCGATCGGAACCAGTCGAACTCGTCGGGCAGGGCGGGGGGTTCGCCGACGAACCGCTGGCGCCCCATCGGCCAGACGTTGCTCACGACGTGGCCGAACAGCCCGCTCCCGACCTCCGTCTGGTCGAAGGCGAGCGCGAAACCGCCGTCGCCGCTCCCGGTCGCGGCGCGGTAGTCCCCCCAGACCCCGGCCCGCTCGTCACGAGCGACGAACAGGTTCGGCCGGGCGTCCCACGTTCGGACGACGTCGGCGTACCGACCCGGATCCTCCAGCGCCGACGCGGTCGGGTCGGAGTCGGGGCCGGTCAGCATACAGTAGACGGCGACGCCGCGGTCGACCGCGGCCGCGAGGTCCGGGGCCACCCGCTCGAAGGTCGACGCCGGGAGGACGAGGAACAGCTCGTGTTCGGCGGCGGCGATGTAGTCTTCGACCCGCCGGCGGATCGTCGGCGTGGCGTGGACGACCTCGACCGGCGGCCGGTCGGCCGCGGCGTCGCCGCGTAGCTCCGTCGCGGCCGACTCGAACTCCGCCACCCGTGCCGACAGCGACTCGGCCACCTCGTCGGGCGGGCGTGCCCGGAGGGTCGTCGGCGACGCGCTCGCGTCGACGGCGACCAGCCCCGTGTCGGCCAGGCTCGTCGCCACCTCGTACACGTAGCTCCGGGAGATCCCCGCGGCCTCGGACACCGTCCCGGCCGTCGCCGATCCGCGGCGCAACACGGCGAGGTAGGCGTCGACCTCCGTCTCCGAGAGCCCGAACGTCCCGAGCACGTCCCGGACGTGTGACTCGTTCACCACGTGCTCCACTTTGTTCACTATCTGAAAAACTTTTTTACGTTATCTCCTCTCCGCCGAGTCGTGACGCGAACGATCGCGGAGCGGGACCGGCGGCGGTGGACGGCGGCGATCTTCGCGGCGATGGCGCTGTCGGGGACGGCGCTGATGCTGCGGGGGCCGGTGCTGCCGTACCTGGGCCGGGACTTTGGCGCGCCGGAGTGGCAACTGGGGCTGGTCGCGCCGGCGGGGACCGTCGGCTACCTGGTGGTGGTCTCGGCGGTCGGGTTCGGCGCCGGCCACCTCGACCCCCGACGGTTCGTCGCGCTGGGGCTGGCCGGCAGCGCGGTCGCCGTTCTGGCGATGGGTGTCGCGCCGGGCGTCGCCGTGTTCCTGCTGGCCGTGCTCGCCCGGGGGACGGCGAACGGCGTCGTGCGGGGGCTCAACCGGCCGCTGGTGAGCCACCTCTACCCGGACAGTCGCGGCCGGATGTACAGCTACTACGACATGGTCTGGGCGGTCGGCGCCGCGCTGGGCCCGGTGCTGGTCGTCGCCGCGGTGGCGGTCGTAAACTGGCGGGTCGCCTACTACGTCCTGGCGGCGGCGATGACGGTCGTCGCCGTCGTCGTCTGGCGGCTGGCGGACCCACCGGTCGAGACCGAGGAGGAGCCGATCGACCGCGAGGCGGTGCGGGAACTGCTCGCCCGGCCGGAGGTGCTGGCGATGCTGGCCGCGATGTTCTTCGCCACCGGCGTCGAGGGCGGGCTGTTCACCTGGCTGCCGACCTACGCACAGGGAGAACTGTCCCCCGCGCTGGCCGGCGTTGCCCTGACCGCCATGATCGCCGGCTACGTCCCCGGTCGGGCGGTGTACGGTCGGCTCGCCGAGCGGGTCGGCTACGTCCGGCTGCTCGTCGGCGTCCTGGCGCTCCTGGTCCCCGTCTTCCTGTGGACGTTCCGCTACGCCGAGGGCCGGGCGTTGCTCGTCGGCGTCGTCGCCGTCGGGGCGCTGCTCTCCGGGATCTACCCGATGCTGGTCTCGTACGCGACCGAGGCCGTGCCGGAGTACAGCGGCCCGGTGACGGCGCTGGCGGCGGTCTCCTCCTCGCTGGGGGTCGGCGTGGTGCCGGCGCTGATGGGCGGCGTGATCAGCGGCGCCGACGCCGGCACCGCGATGGAACTACTCCTGATCCCGATCGGGGTCGCGCTCGCCGTGCTGGTCGCCGCCCGGATCGGCGAGCGCCGCCGCGAGCCGGCCCCGCGGGTCGCCGACTGACGCCGGTCGGTCGTGGTCGATCGGCCGGCAGGCACTTGTGCGCGGCCGCGGAAGCCCGACTATGACAGACCGGACGGCGGCCCGGAGCCGCGAGACCGCCGAGACCGACGTGGCGGTCACCCTCGACCTGGACGGCGACGGCGAGTCGACCGTCGACACCGGGATCGGCTTCCTCGATCACATGCTCGACGCGCTGGCCACCCACGGCCTGTTCGACCTGACGGTCCGCTGTGACGGCGACCTCTCCGTCGACGACCACCACACCGTCGAGGACGTGGGGATCGTGCTGGGCGACGCCTTCGACGAGGCGCTGGGCGACCGCCGCGGGATCGAGCGGTTCGCCGACCGGCGGACCCCGCTCGACGAGGCCGTCGCCTCCGTGGTGCTGGACCTCTCGGGACGGCCGTACTTCGCGTTCGACGGCGAGTTCTCCCAGGACCGGGTCGGCGACCTCACGAGCGTCATGGCCCGACACTTCTGGCGCTCGTTCGCCGAGGGCGCCGGGGCGACGCTGCACGTCGACGTCGACGGGGACAACGCCCACCACGAGATCGAGGCGATGTTCAAGGGGCTGGCGCGGGCGCTCGACGACGCCACCCGGGTCGACGAGCGCCGCTCGGACGTCGCCAGCACCAAGGGCGAGCTGTGAGCGACCTCGGCAGCTTCGAGGCGATCCTCGGCAGGTTCGAGGACTCGCCCGGCCAGCGGCGGGTGATCCGCCTGCTGTTGGAGCGGGGCTTCTCCGTCAACGAGGAGGGCCGGGTCGTCTCGGGCGGGATCGAGATCCCCAACACCGGCATCGCCCGCGAGGCCGACGTCGACCGGCGGGTGGTCAACGCCACCACCGACGCCGTGCTGGCCGACGAGGACCTCCGCCGGATCTTCACCAACATCTCCGCGATCCCCAGCCTGATGGACCTGGCGCCGGTGCTGGACCTGACCGTCCTGACGGTGGCCGTCGCGGAGGCCGAGGCGCCGGGGCTGGTCGCAGCGGTGACGAGCGCCATCGCCGAGCGCGGGATCACGATCCGGCAGGTGATCAGCGAGGACCCGGAGTTCACCGACGAACCCCGGCTGTACGTCATCGTCGACGGGGAGCTGCCGGGGGAGCTGATAAACGAGATCCGCCGGCTGGAGTTCGTCCGCCGGATCGAGCTGGCGTGACCGACCCCGATCCCGTCCGGGTGGAGGTCGAGATCGCCGACGGAGACCGCGAGGACGGCGGCCGCGAGGTCCGCGCCCGCCCGGGGACCGTCCTCCGGGACGCCCTGCTGGACGCCGGCCTGACGCCCCACAGCGACGCCGGCAGGCGCCTGAACTGCGGCGGTCGCGGGCTCTGTGCCACCTGTGGCGTCCGCGTGCTCGACCCCGGCGACGGCGACGCCGCCCCCGACCACTGGCACGACCGGCTGGCCGACCGCTTCGGCTACCCGCGGCTCTCCTGTCAGCTCCGGGTCGCCGACGGCATGCGGGTCCGCGTCCCCGAGAAGCTGGTGTGGGGCGGTCGGAAGTAGCTCGCCGCCGGGGTCGCTTCGCTCCCGGCGGTGGTGTTCGGATACGCGACCGGTACTGTGGGACCGAGGCGTCGAAGGCCCTCGGCACGGTCCGGGGTTCTGTGACGGGTATTCCCTCCGTTCGGATAGTGCCGTCACAGAGCCCTGGAGGGCGCCTCGTCCTACCATCCGCCGGGAATCGGCCGTCGACCCGTCCGAACCCTGGCGGACTGAAAGGGCGAGCGGGGTTGCACAAGTCCGACGACGCAAGCACGCGAAGCGCGCGCAGCGAGTCGCGGGACCGCAACCCCGCGAGGGCTTTCGGCGCCTACTGACCGACTCTCTCCATCTCTCGTCCGAACACGATCCTCCCGGCGTGGGAAAGCGCTATCCGGCCGGCCCGCCGACGGCCGTGGGTGAGCGAGCAGTACCGGACCGTGGCCGGTCGCGGGGCGGCGGCCTTCGAGATGCGGGGGTCCGAGTTCCTCGGCCGGGTCGCGCCCGTCCGCGGCGTGGAAGCGGCGGAGGCGTTCGTCGAGAGCGTCCGCGGGGAGTTCCCCGACGCGACCCACGTCGTCCCGGCATACCGGGTGCGGGCGGACCCGTTCCGCGAGTACGCCAGCGACGACGGGGAGCCGTCGGGGTCGGCGGGCGAGCCCGCGCTGAACGTCCTCCAGGGCCGGGAACTGGAGAACGTCGTCGCCGCCGTCGTGCGGTACTACGGCGGGACGAACCTCGGCGTCGGTGGACTGGCCGGCGCCTACTCCCGGGCCGTGAAGCGGGCGGTCGACGGCGCCGGCGTCGCGGTCGAACGCCCCCACGAGGACCTGACGGTCGTCGTGGGGTACGACGACTCGGGCAGCGTCCGGTCGATCCTGGAGAGCGAGCGGGTCGAGTTCGAGGCGGACTACGGCGAGCGGGTCGTCTTCGACCTGCGGGTGCCGGTCGCCGACGCCGACGCCCTGCTCGACCGGATCGCCAGCGCCACCAGCGGCCGGGCCGACGTCGAACGCGACGGCTGAGGGCGGCGGGCGGCGGCGCGGCGTCCGGCCGGGATCCCGTCGGCGGGGTTCGTCGTTCGACTAGATTCGGGCGCGCGGCGGCGGTCCGGACGGCGGCCCCGTCGCCCGGGGGTGCGTTTCGGTTCGAGGCCGGGAGGACGACGATTCGGTCCCGTCGGGCGGTTCTCCACCCGAAACGATCGGGTTCGACGATCCACGAAGCCGGCGTCGCGCGGTGGGGGAACGGTCGTCGACCGCGACCCGACGGGGAGCGCCGCGAACGGCGGTCCGAGCCGCCGCCGACTCAGGTCGTGCGGAACGCGCGGTCGCCGGCGTCGCCCAGGCCGGGGACGATGTAGCCGTCCTCGTCCAGTTCGTCGTCGACGGCGACGGTCACGACCTCGGCGTCGGGGAACCGCTCGCCGACCCGGACCAGGCCGGGCGGGGCGGCGACCGCCGAGAGGACGATCAGCGTCTCGGGGTCGGCGCCGTCGAGCACCGCCTCGAGCACCGCACACATCGTCGAGCCGGTGGCCAGCATCGGGTCGGCGACGATGACGGTGTCCTCGGGGCGGATCTCGGGGAGTTTGACGTAGTCGACGGAGATGGGGAAGGCGCCGTCGTCGTCCATGCCGGCGCTCTCGTCGCGACTGGCCGAGATCACGCCCTGACGGGCCCGCGGGAACGCCTTCAACAGCCCCTCGACGAGCGGCGTCGCCGCCCGCAGGACGTTGACGATCACCACGTCGTCGAGCCCCTGGACGCGCTCGCCCATCGTCTCGGTGAGCGGCGTCCGGACGCTGACGTACTCCGTCTCCATCCGGCCGTCGATGATCTCGTAGCCACAGATCCGGCCCAGCCGGACCAGCCCCTTCCGGAAGGCCACCTGCTCGGTCTCGGCGTCCCGCAGCACCGACAGTTGGTCGCGGGCCAGCGCGTGGGTTACGACGGCCGCGTCGCCCCTGTCCTCGATGGTCATACCCGCGGCTTGTGACGGGGTCGACAAAGAGGTTCGCGGTCGCGGGTGAGGGGGGGGTCGAGACCGCCGGACAGCTTTTTTGATCGTCGCCGGGCGACTCCCGGACATGGTCGAGGTACTGCTCGTCGTCGGACTCCTGGTCGCCGTCTTCGTCGGGTTCAACATCGGCGGCTCCTCGACCGGCGTCGCGTTCGGGCCGGCCGTGGGCTCGGGGACGCTGTCGAAGACGGCGGCGGCGGCGCTGATGGCCGGCTTCTTCCTCCTGGGCGGGGCCACCTTCGGCACGGAGGTGATCGAGACCATGGGCGGTCGGATCGTCCCCGCCGACCAGTTTACGCTCGCGGCCAGCGTCGCCGTCCTCTTTTTCGTCGGGACGGCGCTGCTGGTCTCGAACCTGTTCGGCGTGCCCGCCTCGACGTCGATGACGGCTGTGGGCGCCATCGCCGGCCTGGGCGTCGCCAGCGGGACGATCGACTGGAGCGTGATGGGCCGGATCGTCTCCTGGTGGCTCGTCGCGCCGATCACCGCCTTCTGGGTGTGTGCGGTCGTCGGACGTTACCTCTACCCGTACCTGGAGGCGGGGCTGACCTTCGAGAGCGAGGGACCGGGGACCACCGTCCGCGAGCGGATCGGCGCCGCCCTGGTGGTGGTCATCGGCTGTTACATGGCGTTCTCCGCGGGGGCGTCGAACGCCGCCAACG
>CAZMWG010000051.1:0-16824 GCA_964569925.1 uncultured Halobacteriales archaeon
TAGTAGAGGTCCTCGAGCACCTCCAGGTAGTCGACCACCCGGAGACGCTTGTCGAGCCACACCAGCACCGTCAGGTAGGTCTTCTCGATGGCGGTCAGATCGCGCGATTCCATCCAGGCGCCGTGGTCGTGGTCGTCTTTGCGTTCGAGACTCATCGTATCACTCTCTGGGCCGGGGCAGCGCGACGAAGCTCAGTTGCACCACGCTGAACGGGTTGTACAGCGACTGGTGACACTGACAGTACACCCGGTTTTCGCCGCCGAACTTCGCGGAGCCGCTGTAGGCCTTGAACCCGGGGGTACAGCAGAAGTGGGTGCACTTGTTCAGCCACGCCATGAAGTTCTGCGAGGTGGCCCCCTCCAGGAACGTCCGGGTGCTCTCGTCGATGTCGCTGTACTTGCCCTCCGCGTCGACCATCTTGCTGATCTCCGGGCTACGCAGCACCTGCACCGGGATCGACTGTGCGCCCTCGGCCTCCGAACGCCAGGTGGCGGAGGCGGGTTTGCCCAGGCCGGCACGACCGATCCCGTTGCCCCACTCCTCGTAGTCCGAGAACATGTCGACCGTCAGCGGCGTGCCGCCCTCGACGTCGCCCTGCCAGTCGAAGGTGCCCGGGCTGTTGCGCAGCAGGCCGTCGGCGTCCTCGGCGGGACCGATCCCCTGGTAGGACTGGATCCCGCAGTACTGGAACCACTCCCAGACGTACGGGACGCCGCTGCCGTTGAACCCGCTGGCCGCGGCCTCCGAGGACAGCGAGGGGGCGACCCCCTCGATCTCGCCGGCGGAGGTGATCTCGATCGGCATGACGGGCATCCCCCGCGGTGCCGGCCCGGCGGTGTTCTCGATCCCGAAAAAGCGGGTGTTACCGCCGCCCTCGCCGCTGGGCGAGGTTGTCGCGTCCAGTGCCGCGGCGCCGCTCGCGCCGACCGTCGACAGCGCCGCGCTCCCGACGACGCCCTTCACGAACCGGCGCCGGCCGGACTCCTCGGGGTAGACGTCTTCGTCCTTCGGCATTATTTCTTGTAGTAGGGGTAGACGGCGCGTTTGACGGAGTCCCACATGTCGTCGCCGGCGATGGTGTTGCCGTCGACGTCGTCCTCGCTGAGGTAGAGGTCCTCCCACTTGCGCCGGCGCTTCTTGACGATCATCACGTCCGGCAGGAACTCCTTGCGGTACAACAGCATGATGAAGGCCAGGTCGATGAAGATCGCGGCCAGGATTCCACCGAGGAACATGTTGCCCAGCGGGCTCATCCGGCCGGCCCAGCCCGTCACCAGCCCGACCGTGAACAGCCCGACGAACACGACCTCGACGATCGTCAACAGGACGATCGCGACCGCGGCGGCGGTGCTCTCTCGGGCGGGCTCGTAGCGGTGGATGTCGCCGTAGGTGGATCCGGTCGAGGACATCAGTTGTTACCTCCCTTCGTGTTGGGCGACTCGCCGTACTTCAGCGTGAAGAAGGTGAACAGGAGCGACACCAGGATCGCCAGGATCGTCGCGATCCCGACGAAGTGTGCCTGGAACGGCACGCCCATGTGCTCGGGGTTCACCTCCGTGCTACCACCCCCGGCGGGGGCGGCGATCGGGTAGTCGGTGCCGACCACGACCGCACCCTTCATTCCCAGCCCCTCGTGGGGCGAGCAGTAGTACTTCGAGATGCCGTCCTCCTCGAACGTGTACTCGAAGGTGGTCCCCTCCTCGGCGACGGCCGTCCCGGAGTCGTAGGTGCCCGCGTCGGCTACCACGTTGTGGGTGCCGCCCTGGCCGTTCCACTCCCAGACCACGGTGGTACCGGCGTCGACGTGGACCGCCGGCGGGTCGAACGCGAGGTTGCCCCCGTTGCCCGAGGCGCCGACCGTGATCGTCACCTCGCTCTGTCCCGTGGCGTCGACGGTCTCGCCGCCGAAGTTGCCGACGTTGCCGAACCAGCCGCCGTAGTCGGGCGGGCCACCGCCGCCACCGTCACCACCCTCCTCCTGGGCGGCCACACCGCCGGTGGCAGCGAGGGCCGCCGTGCCGCCGGCGGTCCCTCCCGCTGTCCGCATAAACTCCCGCCTGTTCATACGGTCGGGGCTCAGGTCCGTGGTTGTATAAACCCACCGAACGGGCCGCCCGCGGACGGTCAGGAGCCGTCCTCGTCCGTCCGCGCGGTCCCGCCGCCGTCCGTCGATGTCGACCCCCCGGCCTTCCGACCGGTCCCCCCGGTCGACCGGTCCTCCTCGGGGCTCGTCCGCTCACCGTCGACGGTCGACCCGTCGTCCCCGGCGGCGAGGTCCTCGTCGCCGTCGCCTTCCTCCGGGAGGCCGTCGTCCGCCTCCTCGTCCTCCGGACGACCGTCGTCCGCGCCGTCCTCGCCGGGCATCGGCGGGACGAACTCGGGGCGGTCGTCGCCCTCGAGCCCGACCGCACGGAGCCGGTTGCGGTACTCCTCGGCGCGGAACTTGTCCGAGAGTCGGGCGTTGGCGACCACCATGAACAGGAGGACGCCGATGACGAGGAAGGCGATGCCGGCGACGACCAGCAGGATCGCGTTGCCCCCGCCGCCGGCGCCGCCGAAGATGAACAGGACGGCACCGCCGAGAAGCGCCAGGCCGGCGAGGATCTGCGCGCCGGCGATCGCCTGCAACATCCGGTTGCCCAGTTCGCCGCTGCCCTCGGGCACCTCCTGGGGCCGGGGGAGTACCGCGTCCTCCGGGGGTTCGGGGACGTCGTAGGACTCCATCGAGCACAGCGCCACGGAGGGCTTGACGTCCCGGAGCACCGTTCCCTCGCCCTCGACGCTGCCGTCGGGGTAGACGACGGCGTACCCCTCGTCGGAGTAGGCCAGCAGTCGGCGGTCGTGGCGCTCGATCCGGGCGAACACCTCGCGGGTCGCGACCCGCGAGCGGAGGTCGTCGGCCACCCGGTCCAGCAGCGCGTCGCCCGTGATCCAGGTCTCGTGGTCGAAGGCGGCCTGCCACTCCTCGACGGTCATCTCCGCCATCTGGGCCGGGCCGAACTCCTCGAAGTCGTACTTCTCCTCCACCTCCCGCCGGAGCGCCTCGAGGTCCGCCTCCTCGTCGGCGTCGGACGCCGCCTCGGCATCGGCCTGGTCGTCGGTCCGGTCCTCCTCGGACCCCGTCGACGGCGTCGAGTGGGGGTCGGCCATCGCCGGACGTTTGGACGCGAGAGGCTTGGCTTTTCTGACCTGCCGCCACCACGGCGTCGACGGGCGTGACCGCGCCGGTGAGGGAGGCTCCCGTCGTTCCCGGCCCGCGTCGGCCGGCCGGCGCCGGCGGTCGTCACCCTGAAGCCGCCCCTCTCCTAACCGCGGCGCGTATGCCGAGCCCGTCGCCCGATCTGATCGCCACGGTCGTGCTCGCGTCCGTGACCCTGAGTCTCCCCTGTTTCCTGTACGGCGCCTGGTACATCATCGAGACCGAACCGGTCACCTGGGACGTCCTGCTCCACCACCTCAAGTTCGTCACCACCGGGCTCGTGCTGACGACCGTCCCGCTCGTGCTGTGGATGGCGCCCCGGCTCCCGGATCAACTGGGCGGGCTGTCTGCCTTTCACGCCTTCCTGGGCCTGCAGGCCTACGCGATGCTCGCGTTCGGGGGGACGGGCATCGTCCGCATCTTCCGGGCCAAGTACGAACACGACCTCTACGAGGAGTACGACGAGGACCTGCTGCTCGACGAGATCGGCGACGAGTCGATGAGCCACTGGCGCTCCCGGCTCCGGATCGGCGTGTTCGGCTACGTGATCTTCTGGATCCTCGCGTACCTCGTCGGGGTCGCCCGCTACGTCATCCGGTACGTGTAGGCGAACCCGACGCGCGCTCGCGTCTACCAGGGCTCGCCGCTGGCCAGGTCGACCGCTCCCTCGTCCCCCTTCTCCGAGGGGCAGACGTCCGCCAGGACACACTCCTCGCAGTCGGCGCTCCGGGCGCCACAGACGGCGCGCCCGTGGTCGATCAGCAGGTGGGTGAACGCCTGCCACTCCGACTCCGGGACGACCTCCATCAGTTCCGGCTCGATGGCCTCGGGCCGTTCGGCCTCGGTCAGCCCGAGCCGCCTGGACAGCCGCTGGACGTGGGTGTCGACGACGATGCCCTCGACGACGTCGTGGCCGTGCTGGAGGACGACGTTGGCGGTCTTGCGCCCGACGCCGGGTAGCTCGGTGAGTTCGTCCATCGTGTCCGGCACCTCGCCGTCGTGTTCCTCTGCGAGGATCCGCCCGGTCTCCCGCAGGTAGTCGGCCTTGTTGTTGTGGAAGGTGATCCCGTAGATGTCCTCGGCGAGTTCCGCCTCGGTGGCGGCGGCGTAGTCCGCCGCAGTCGGGTACTTCTCGAAGAGGTCGGCGGTCACCTCGTTGACCCGCTCGTCGGTACACTGCGCCGAGAGCACGACCGCGACCAGAAGCTCCAGCCGGTTCGAGAAGCGCAGCGAGATCGCCGAGTCGGGGTACTCCTCGTGGAGTCGCTCGATCACCTCGGCGGCCTGGTCCTCGCGTGACGGCAGCGGCGTTCCCATACCCGGGCCACGGGCGGCCGGGGTTTCAAGACTCGGGCTCCGGATCGCGGTGGTGTTCGGATAGACGATCACGTACCGAGCGACAGACGGGGAAAGTCCTCGCGGGGTTGCGGTCCCGCGGTTCGCTGCGCGCTTCGCGTGCTCCCGTCGCCGGGCTTGTGCAACCCCACTCGCCCCTTCAGTCCGCCAGGGTTCAGATGGGTCACCGGCCGAATCCTGCCGGACGGACGGGCGAGGCCCTGCGGGAATCTGCGGCGGCACTCCACGAACGGAGAGAGTGTCCCTCACAGAACTCCGGAGGATGCGGAGGGTGTTTCATACCTCCCGGCCGATCCTCTCGATCTCGTGTCCGAACACCGTCTCGGGGCTCGGTCGTCGACGACGGTCCCGGGACTCACCGGTCGGGAGCGGCGTCGATCCGGTAGACGACCGCCTCGTAGGGCCGGAACTCGGCCCCGACGGGGTCGGCCGGCGGCGCGTCGCGGTTGGCGTACAGCGTCGTCGTCGCCCCGTCGGCCCCGTCCAGGTCGGCGTCGGGCTCGAAGCGGGCGGGCTCGGCCGACCAGTTCAGCAGGACCAGCAGCGTGTCGTCGCCGCGGGTTCGCGTGTACGCGAAGAGTTGTCGATGATCGGGGAGCAACAGCTCGAAGTCGCCGTAGACGAGCGTCTCTTCGCGGTCGCGCAGGTCGATCAGCTCGCGGTAGTCCTGGAGGATCGAGTCGGGAGCCGCGGCGGCCGCCACGTTGACCTCGCCGTGGTCGTCGTTGACGGGGAGCCAGGGCTCGCCGTCGGTGAAGCCGGCGGCGGGTCCGTCCGACCACTGCATCGGGGTGCGGGCGTGGTCGCGACACCAGTAGTCGACGGCGTCGCTGACCTCCTCGAAGGAGTCGATCTCGCCGGCCGAGAGCATCGCCTCGACGTGGCCGACCGTCTCGGGGTCGTCGATCTCCGCCAGACTGTCGAAGCTGGTGTTGGTCATCCCGATCTCGTCGCCCTGGTAGACGTAGGGGGTCCCGCGGGCGGTCAGCAGGAAGGTCCCGATCAGCGTCGCCGACTCGCGGCGGTGGCCGTCGGGGTCGCCGAAGCGGGAGAGCACCCGGGACTGGTCGTGGTTGCCCATGAACACCGCGTCCCACCCGTCGGGGGCGAGCGCGTCCTGGCGGCGGGCGAAGATCCGCTTCAACTCCCGGAGGTCCCACTCACCCAGCGTGTCGGGGTCCCGGAGCCCGGCCTCGCCGGCGTCCAGCGAGGTGTGGTCGAACTGGAACACCATGTCGAGGCCGTTGCCGTCCGCGCGGGCGTACTCGGCGGCCCGCTCGATCGACGTGAACCCCATCTCGCCGACGGTGACCACGTCGTACTCCGAGAGCACCGCCTCGTGGAGCTCCTCGAAGTAGTCGTTCAACCCCGGGGCGTGGGTGTACCGCTCGGCACCGGTAGGACTCCGGTCGGGGTCGCCGTCGGGGAACCCGGACTCCTTGGCGAGGTGGCTGATCGCGTCCATCCGGAAGCCGTCGATCCCCCGTTCGAGCCACCACCGGACGACGTCGTGGACCTCCCGGCGGACCGTCGGGTTGGCCCAGTTCAGGTCCGGCTGGGCCTCGTCGAACAGGTGGAGGTACCACCCCTCGCGGACCTCGTCGTAGGTCCAGGCCGGGCCGCCGAAGATCGACTCCCAGTTGTTGGGCGGCTCGTCCGGCGGCGCGTCCACCCACCGGTAGTAGTCCTCGTAGCCCTCCTCGCGGCGCCGGGAGCGCTCGAACCAGACGTGTTGGTCCGAGGTGTGGTTCAACACGAGGTCCATCATCAGTCGGATCCCGCGGTCGTGGAGCGCTTCGAGCAGCCGCTCCCAGTCGTCCATGTCGCCGAAGTCGTCCCCGATCGCCCGGAAGTCACGGATGTCGTAGCCGTTGTCGACGTCGGGCGAGTCGTACACCGGGCAGAGCCACACCAGGTCGACCCCCAGCGAGTCGAGGTAGTCGGCCTTCTCGACGATCCCCGGCAGGTCCCCGACCCCGTCGCCGTCCGTGTCGTTGAAGCTGCGCGGGTAGATCTGGTAGACGACCGCCTCCTTCCACCAGCGCCGCTCGTCGTCGGGCACGCCGTCGGCTACGAGACCCTCCCCGGTCAGGCCGTCGGTCACGCTGTACCACGGGCGCACGGGCCCGGCGCGTCGAGTCGTCGCTTCGCGGTCGGTCGTCCGGCTGTCGGCGTTCGCCGCCGAACCGTCGAGCGTCGGCGGAGCGCCCCCGGACCGACCGTCGCTCCGACGGGCCGCCGGATCGCGCGGCGAACGGTTCTCACGCGTGTCGGCATCGGTTGGCACACCACGGGTTCACTCGTCAGCGAGGTGGACCACCGACCGACTTCAGCCTTTCCAAAATCTCGAAGAAACTCTTCTCCACAATTTTTATTACCACCCTGTCTTTGATGATAGACGAACCATGAGCGATGGTGACAACCGGAGTTCGTCGGAGTCAGGACTGTCGCGCCGACGCCTGATGGGGGCGCTCGGCGCGACCGGAGCGGCCGGCCTCGCCGGCTGTGGCGGTCAGCAGGCGACACAGGACCCCACCGCCACGTCGAGCGACGGCGGGGACACGGCGACCGCGACCGACACCGAGACGGCGACGCCGACGGAGGTCGAGGCCACCAGCGAGACCCTCCAGAGGATCCAGGAACTGGCCTACATCACGAACCAGACGCTGCCGGTGTTGCCGATCCAGGAGAAGCTGGCACAGTCGTTCCAGACGACCGACGACTGGTCGGTGCCTTCGACCGACTCGGCGGCGGTCCAGACCTACTGGCCAACCGAGTGGCTCCCCCGCCGCGGCGAGTGGACCGCGAAGGAGGGCGGCGACGACGACCGGCTGACGCTCGCCCAGTGGGCGGTGCCGGCCGACTCCCAGTACAACACCTGGAACGGGAAGAACTTCGCCGAGGGCCGCCGGCTGATGTTCGACCGGTTCATGTACTACAACCTGGCCGAGCAGTCCTACGAGGGGTACGTCGTCACGGAGGCGACCCTCTCCGACGGGACGCTCACCCTCGACGTGGCCGACAACCGGACGTGGTCCAACGGCGACCCGGTGACGGCGACGGACGTGGCCAACCAGATCAAGCTCGACGTCTACAACGGCGGGAGCATGGGCCAGTTCATCGCCCCCGAGGACATGGGGGCGGTCTCGGAGCGGGTCGGCGTGCCCGACGACACCACCGTCGAGATCGAACTGGCGGCGCCGGCCAACCGGCAGATCCTGCTGGGTTACCTCCAGCCGAAGTACCTGGTGGCCCACACCGGGACCTACGGGCAGTACGTGGAGGCGCTGGACAGCGCGGGCTCGGAGGACGAGCGCTCCGCGGCGCTGTCGGAGCTCACCGGCGCGACGACGCCGGAGCCGGTCACCTGTGGCCCCTTCCAGTTCGAGGACGCCGACACCCAGCGGACGCTGCTGACGAAGTTCGAGGACCACCCGGACGCGGACAACGTCAACTTCTCGGAGGCGGAGTACCTCTACAAGCCCCAGAACCAGGGGCGGTGGAACTCGCTGATCAACGGCGAGACCGACGGGTCGGCGACGCTGTTCATGCCCAACAACCAGCTCAACCGGCTCCCCGACTCCGTGCAGGTGTCGCTGATCCCCCGCCACTGGGGGATGGGGATGGTGTTCAACTTCGAGGCCGAGCCGGTCGACGACCCGCGGGTCCGGAAGGCCATCGCCCACGTCGTCGACCGGAGCGCGGTGGCGAAGAACTCCGGCGCCGGCACCGGCACGAAGGTGCCCGTCACCTACCCCAGCGGCCTGACCGGGGAGTTCAGCGGCCAGATCGAGAACAGCTGGCTCGAGGGCGTCGTCGACCAGTTCGACACGTACGGCCGCGAGGCGTCACAGACCGAGCGGGCGGCGGCACTGTTGCGCGACGCCGGCTACACCAAGTCCGGCGGCACCTGGCAGCGTGACGGCGAGCCCCTCCGGCTCCCGATCAAGGGCCCCGCCGGCTTCTCGGACTGGGTCGCCGGCGCGCGCACCGCCGTCTCCCAGCTCCAGGACTTCGGCATCGAGGCCGAGGCCGTCATGAAGGACAGCTCCACCTACTGGGGCAGCGACTACTCGAACGCGAACTTCGTCGTGGGGCTGCAGGGCTGGGCCAACTACAACCAGACCTACCCCTACTTCCACTACAAGTGGATCTTCGACAGCTGGGACGCCGAGAACGCCTGGAACCTCCCCGCGGAGTTCGAGGCGCCCGTGCTCCACTCCGCGGAGCGGTCCGGGGAGGCCGTCACGCCCGGGGAGCTCGTCGCGGAGCTCGCCGAGACCACCGAGTAGGGGTCCCCCATGCAATACGTACTCAAGCGTCTGGGCCAATCAGTGCTGACGGTTTTCGTCGTCGTGTCGGCCAGCTTCGGCCTCGTCCGGCTGTTGCCCGGCGGACCGCTGGACTACCTGCGCGCACAGGCGATCCAGCGGGGTGGCAGCGACGTCTCGATGGCGGAGATCAACCGTCGCATCGCCGCACAGACCAACATCGCGGTGAACGAGCCGATCCACGTCCAGTACGTCGACTACATGGTCGCGATGGCACGGGGCGACTTCGGCACCTCGATCTGGTACGAGGAGCCCGTCGCCAGCGTCATCGGGCCGGCCATCCCCTGGACCGTCTTCCTGACGGCGTCGGCGCTGTTCATCGCCTTCGTCGTCGGGATCACGCTGGGCGCGTTCATGGCGTACGAGGAGGGGTCGCGGTTCGACGTCGGCTCGACCGGCGTCGGCCTCTTTCTCAACTCCACGCCCAACTACGTGGTCGCGCTGTTGCTGGTCTCGTATCTGGGCTACCGGACGGGGATCCTCCCGACCGGCGGCCGGTACAACTCCGCGCTGGACCCCGGGTTCAACCTCCCCTTCCTCGGGAGCGTCGCCCTGCACGGCGTCCTGCCGATCACGTCGATGGCGGTCGTCGCCTTCGGCGGCTGGGCGCTGAACATGCGGGGCAACAGCATCCGCGTGCTGGGCGAGGACTACCTCCGGGCCGCCCGTCTGCGCGGGCTGTCGACGGGTCGGATCGCCGTCCGCTACGTCGCCCGCAACGCCATCCTGCCGATGTACACCGGGCTGATGATCGCCATCGGCACCGTCTTCGGCGGCGCCGTGATCATCGAGAAGATCTTCGCGTACCCGGGCGTGGGCTTCTACCTGATCCAGGCGATCAACGCCCGGGACTACCCGCTGATGATGGGCGGGTTCATCCTCATCACCGTCGCGATGGTGATCGGCATCACCATCGCCGACCTGACCTACGGGAGACTCGACCCCCGCGCCGGAGGAGGTGGTTCGCGTGAGTCCTACTGACGGGACCGACTCCGGCGGTGATGCATACACTGACGCTGTCGCCGACGACGACTTCGACCCCCACGAGCGGCCCGACCACGAGCCGTCGATCACCGGGCACGACCGGACGGGTCGGCTGGCCGCCGACGGCGGCTCGCCGGTCTCGGAGTTCGAGCAGATGGCCGAGGTGTCGATGACGGCCGGCGAGCGGCGCCGGCAGTGGTTCGACGAGAAGGTGCTCGCGCCGGCCCGGATCGTCTGGGACGACTGGCGCGCCCGCACCGGCATCGTCGTCGTGACCTTCTACCTCCTGATGGGGATCGTCGGGCCCCGGATCGTCGCCGAGCCCAGCCCCAACCAGGGGGACCTGCTGGTCGGGGCGTTCCGGACGACGCAGCACCCGCTGGGGACCACCTCCTCCGGGATCGACATCCTCTCGCAGGTGGTGTACGCCACCCCGTCGATGCTGCTGATGGTCGCCTCGGGGGCCGTCTTCACGGTGGTGCTCGGGCTGACCGTCGGGACCGTGGCCGGCTACAAGGGCGGCCGGGTGGACAGCGTCATGATGACCGTCTCGGACATCATGATGACCATCCCGGGCTTGCCGCTGACCATCGTGCTGGCGACGGTGTTACAGATCGAGGGCAACCCCGTGGTCATCGGCGTCCTCATCACGATCAACGCGTGGGCGGGTCTGGCGCGGGCGATCCGGTCGCAGGTACTGACCCTGCGCGACGAGGCGTACGTCGAGGCCTCCCGGATCATGGGGATGAGCACGTCGACCATCGTGATCGGCGACATCGTCCCCAACCTGATGCCCTACGTGGCGATGAACTTCGTCCGGCAGGCCCGGGCGGTGATCTTCGGCTCCGTGGGGCTGTACTTCTTGGGCGTGCTCCCCTACACCACCGTCAACTGGGGCGTGATGATGAACGCCGCCGTCAACCGGGCCGGCGCGGTCTCCTCGCCCGCCGCCTTCCACTGGATGCTGGTGCCGATGCTGACGATCATCGTCCTGGCGCTGGGGCTGACGCTGCTGGCACAGGGCGCCGACCGGATCTTCAACCCGCGGGTGCGGGCCCGCCACGCCGAGTCGGTCGCCGACGAGGAGACCACGGGGGGTGCCTGAGATGCAGGGCGCCAGGGAGTCGACCCCGACGGGAGCCGCCGACCCGGCGGTCGAGGTCCGGGACGTCTCGGTCACGTACGACCTGGAGAACCACGACGCGATGGTGCTCGACGACGTCTCGGTCGACCTCCGCCGGGGGGAGACCCTGGGCGTCGTCGGCGAGTCCGGGTCGGGCAAGTCGATGCTCGCCAACGCGATGATGGACGCCGTCGAGGAGCCCGGCGTCACCACCGGCGAGGTCCGCTACTACCCCGAACCGGGCGCGGACCCGATCCGGATCCTCGACCTGGACGAGGACGACCTCAAGCGGGTCCGCTGGGAGGAGATCGCCATGGTGTTCCAGGGGGCGCTGTCCTCGTTCAACCCCACGCTGACGATCCGGGGCCACTTCGAGGAGACCCTGGAAGCTCACGACTACGACGTCGAGGCGGGGATGGAGCGGGCTCGACGGTTGCTGTCGGACCTCTATCTCGACCCCGACCGGGTGCTCGACTCCTACTCCCACGAACTGTCGGGCGGGATGAGCCAGCGGGCGCTGATCGCGCTGTCGCTGGTGCTGGAGCCGGAGGTGCTGTTGATGGACGAGCCCACGGCGGCGCTCGACCTCCTGATGCAGCGGTCGATCCTCAGCCTGCTCGACGACATCAAGGAGAAGTACGACCTCACCATCCTGTTCATCACCCACGACCTGCCGCTGGTCGCGGGGCTGGCCGACCGGCTGGCGATCCTCTACGCCTTCGAGTTGGCCGAGATCGGTCCCAGCGACCGGATCACCACCGCCTCCCGACACCCCTACACCAGGGCGCTGCTGAAGGCGGTACCCAACCTCGACGCGCCGACCGAGACCATGCGACCGATCGAGGGGACGGCGCCGAACCCGGCCCACGTCCCCGACGGCTGTCACTACGCGCCGCGGTGTCCGCTGGCGACCGAGGAGTGTCGCCGGCGCGAGCCCCCGTGGGAGACGGCCGGTCCCGACCACGAGACCGCCTGCTTCCACCACGAGGACGCCGCCGACGCGGTCCCGATGGACCTGGGGGTGTCCGAATGAGCGAGCCCGTGATCTCCCTGGAGGACGTCGAGGTCCACTTCGACAACCGCCAGGGGGTCGTGGACTCGCTGTTCGGCGACCCCGACAGCGTCCGCGCGGTCGACGGGATCGACCTCGACCTGGAGGAGGAGGACGTGCTCGCGCTGGTCGGGGAGTCCGGTTGCGGGAAGACGACGCTGGGCAAGACGATGATCGGCGTCCAGCGGCCCACCGGCGGGAGCGTGCAGTTCCGCGGGCAGGACGTCTGGGACGCCAAGGACGGCCGCGGCGACGTGGAGATCTCGTTCGACCGGATCCGCCGGTCGCTCCAGATCATCCACCAGGACCCCTCCGGGTCGCTCAACCCCAACAAGAAGGTGCTCACGTCGCTGGAGGCGCCCTTAGAGCGGTGGGAGCCCGACCTCGACGTCGAGGACCGCCGGGCGCGGATCTTCGCGCTGCTGGACCGCGTGGGGATGGAGCCACCGGAGGACTACGCACACCGGTTCCCCCATCAACTCAGCGGCGGCGAGCAACAGCGGATCGCGCTGGTGCGGGCGCTCCTGATGAACCCGGAGGTGATCCTCGCCGACGAGGCCGTCTCGGCGCTGGACGTCTCCCTGCGCGTCGAGACGATGGACCTCCTGCTGGAACTGCAGGAGCAGTTCGACACCTCCTACGTGTTCATCAGTCACAACCTCTCGAACGCCCGTTACCTCGCGGAGCGGGGCGACGGCCGGATCGGGATCATGTACCTCGGCGAGATCGTCGAGATCGGCCCGCCGGAGGAGGTACTCAACGACCCACAACACCCCTACACAAAGGTGTTGCGCTGGGCGACCGCGGACCTGGACCCCAGCGAGCAGGAGCTCCGGGACCCGCCGGTCCGGTCGATCGACATCCCGGACCCGGTGAACCCGCCCTCGGGCTGTCGGTTCCACACCCGCTGTCCCGAGGCCCGCGAGGTGTGTGCCCGCGAGGCCCCCGAACTGGGCGACGGCGGCCTCCAAGGGCAGCGCCACGCCGCCTGCTACCGGACCGAGAGCGACCACGAGTACTGGAGCAGTGAACCGCTCGACGGGACCGAGGACGTCGAGACGGCGACCCTGGACGGCTGACATGAACGCACGTTCCGCGACGACGGTCGCGACGGCCACCGGGAGGACGGACTCGCCGGGAGCCGAGCCCCCGCGGACGGGTGATCGCCCGTGACCGACAGCGGCGTCTGGCGGGGGTTCCTGGCGGCCAGCG
Organism: uncultured Halobacteriales archaeon; assembly: GCA_964569925.1. Lineage (GTDB taxonomy): Archaea > Halobacteriota > Halobacteria > Halobacteriales > Haloarculaceae > CAZMWG01. The sequence continues at coordinate 13,257 of CAZMWG010000051.1, forward strand.
CCGCCATGCTCGGCTTCCTGGCGCTGTCGCTCCCGTTCGTCGAGCGCGGGACGGGCACGTTCGTGATCACGCTGCTCAGCGCCACCATGCTGCTCGTGGTCTTTCTGGGGTCGGCCCTGTTCGTCTACCTGGACTGGGACCCCTTCGAGGAGCTGCTCGACACGCGACGGTGATCCACGGTGAGCGACCGAGAACGACGAGGGACGGACGACGCGACCGGCGGCGGGCGGAGCGCCACGGAAGACGTTATGCGGTACACGCGCGTACGGGGCCACCATGGCACGGAGCGGTGAGGGGGAGCTCCGGGAGGAGCTGTCGACGTTCGGGCTCTCGGACACGGAGATCGACACGTACCTGACACTCCTGTCCCGTGGCGAGGCGACCACGAGCGCCGTCTCGGAGGACGCCGACGTGACTCAGCGGGCGGTGTACAACATCGCGGAGCGCCTGGAGTCGCGGGGTCTGGTCAGGGTGAACGACCACGCGTCGCCGACGACCATCCGGGCGCTGCCGCCCGACGAGGCGATCGGCAACCTGACCGAGCGCCTGGAGTCGATCGCGCCGGACTTGGAGGAGCGGTTCGACGAGTCCGAGCCACAGGCCCCGGAGATCAGGATCGTCAAGTCCCGCTCGACGGCGCTCAAGCGGCTCCGCCGTGCGATCGACGCCGCCGAACACGAGGCGATGGTTGCCGTCCCGGCCGCGGTGTACCCGGAGATCAGGACGGAACTGGTCGAGGCCGTCGACCGGGGCGTGCTGGTCTTCCTCCTGGTAGGCGATCTCACGAACCCCCGCGGGATCGCGGACGGGGTCGGCGAGGCGGCGACGCTGGCCCGCTACTGGTCGGAGAGCCTGCCGCTGCTGTTCGCGGTCGACGACCGCTCGGCGATGAACGGCAACTCGGAGTTGCTGTCGGGGACCCACGGCGACGCACAGGCGTCGGTCGTCTCGGAGGACCACCTCGCCGGGGCGGTGATCGGGAGCTTCCTGGGCGCCTACTGGCCCGTCGCCGAGGAGCTACACGTCGCCGACCGGGGTTCGCTGCCGGCGACGTTCGACTGGTTCCGGACCGCCTCGCTGCAGGCGATCCTCCACCGGCAGGCCGGGGTCGACCTCCACGCCGAGGTCCGGACGGAGGGCGGGGCGACCGTCTCCGGGCCCGTGCTCGACGTCCGACAGGCGCTGATCGAGCCCGAGACCAACGAGTTCACCCTCGAGAACACGATCGTCGTCGACGCCGCCGAGGGGCCGGTCAGCGTCGGCGGACCCGGGAGCTTCATCGAGGACTACCGCGCCGACGTCGTGACGCTCAGTCGGGCGGAGTGAGCGGGAGGCGTGGTGTCGGTTCGGTGGGGTGCTCTCGTGGTACCGCTTTCCACACCTCCGAACCGTTCTTTGTCCGGGCGAACACTTCCTTCGGTATGGAAGAGCCCGATGACGCCCGTGAGGGCCACGAGAGTGGCGATGAGAACCGAGCGGACGGACAGAGTGGGAGCGACGCCGAGGACGACGACGGCGTCGCGCCGGCATTCCTGCACGGCGAGCGGGTGGTCCTGTCGCCCGCCGACGAGGCGGACCTGGAGTTCGCGAGGCGACTCATCAATCGGCCGGCGGTCCGAAAGCCGCTCAGGGCGTTCGAGCCGAAGACCCTCGACGACGAGCGGGCGTGGCTGGAGTCGCTGGGCGACGGCGACTACGGCTTCGTGGTCCGGGCCGACGGCGAGCGGGTGGGGATCGCCGGCCTCCACGAGAAACACCGCGCCTGGGGGGTGACGGAGCTGGGTTACTTCTTCGACCCCGCGGCGTGGGGCAACGGCTACGCCACCGACGCCGCCCGGCAACTGGTCCGGTACGCCTTCGACGAGTTGCGGTACGCGAAGATCGTGGCGCCCGTGCTGGCCACCAACGAGGCCTCCCGGCGGGTGCTCGAGAAGGCAGGCTTCGAGCGGGAGGGCGTCCTCCGGGACGAGGCGTTCGTCGACGGGGAGCGCGTCGACCTCCACCGGTACGGCCTCTTGGCGACGGCGTACAGCGAGGAGTCCTGACCGGTCTCGATCCGACGAGGAGAGAGCACGGACGGCCCGGAAGCCGGTTTGGAGCGGCGACCCGCCGATCACCAGGAGCCGTCGACGGCGCGCGAGTACGCCGTCTCCGCTCGGTCGGCCACCGCGTCCCAGTCGTACCGCCGTGCGCGTTCGACGGGGTCGGTCGGCGGACGCCGGCCGTCCGCTACGGCCTCCAAGATCTCAGCCAGCGACTCCACCGTCGGATCGACCGGGAAGCCGGCGTCGCCGACGACCTCGTCGGCGGCCGAGTCGGGATGCTCGGCCGCGACGACGGTGCAGTCGGCGGCCATCGCCTCGACGAACGTGATGCGGAGGGTGTTGTGGCGTGCGCGCGGTGAGACGCTCCACGGCCTTCCCGAACGGTGCGAGCGAGCCGAGATACTCCCCCCAGTAGTCGCGCCAGACCTCGTGCCACGTCGTGACTAGGGGCGTGTCCGTCCGGAGAGCGGCGAGTTTCGTGACGAGTACGGGAAAGTACGGGAACACGCTGGCGACGACGACGTCGTGCTCGTCGCGACGGAGTCGTCCCCGGACCGACGGGAGGGCCCGGGCCGCGAGGTCGATCGCCTCGGCGATGGAGCGCCGGTCGTCGGCGTAGAGGTCGGCCTCTGGGGCGACGGCCCTGAGCGTCATCCCGTCGTGGGTGGTCTCCCGTGGACCGTCCCGGAAGTGGCGCCCGTAGACGGTCACGTCGTGTCCGTCCTCGGCGAGACGGGTACCGATCTCGTGGATCCGCTTCTCGGCTCCACCCGTGACGAACGGGTAGACGACGTTCGAGACGAAGGCAACGCGCACTACCCGAGTTCTGTCGCGGGTGCCAACGGCTTTTCCGTGTCACGGTCGGCTTCCCGTGAGCTCTCTTTCGGTGTTCGTGGTGTCTGCTGGTCTTTATGAGGCCCGACCGTGTCGTGTCGACCGTGCGCACCGTCGTCGCCGGTACGTTCGGTCCGCTCCACGACGGGCACCGTCGTCTGTTGACGGTGGCGCTGGAGGTCGCCATCGACGGACTCGTCGTGGGGCTGACCACCGACGCGTTCGCGACCGCCGAGCGCGAGCGCCCGGTGCCCCCCTTCGAGGGCCGCCGGACTGTCCTGGAGTCCGCGCTCGCGGACCTCGACGAGTTCGGCCGCGAGGTGGAGATCGTCCCCCTGTCCGACGAGTACGGCGTGGCCGTCGAGGACTCCGAGTTGGAGGCTATCGTCGTCTCCGAGGAGACCGACGAGGAGGTGGCCGCGGTGAACGAGCGTCGGCGCGAGCGGGGGATGGCGCCGCTCGTGGCGGTGGTCGTTCCGCTGGTGACCGCCGAGGACGGCGAGCGGATCTCCTCGACCCGGGTGGTGGCCGGCGAGATCGACGAACACGGCACCGAACAGGCGTGAGGGGCCGTCTCACGCCGATCCCGAAGCGCAACGGTTAAACGTAGCTCGGCGTTAGCCTGTGATGCGTGGCGCTCCGGTAGTGTAGTCCGGCCAATCATATTGCCCTCTCGAGGCAATGACCTG
>CAZMWG010000052.1:0-6102 GCA_964569925.1 uncultured Halobacteriales archaeon
CGGTCGGCCGGGGCGGCGACACCGTTACCCGGTCCCGGCCCGGACCGTCAGGGGTGAACGGCTCCGGCGACCGCGTCGGGCTCTGTCTCGACGTCGACGGGACGCTGCGCCGGGACGGATCGGTCTTCCTGGAGACCGCGGTCCGACTACCGGAGGTGCTCCCGCTGTCGCGGTCCGACCGGCGCCACCTCCGCCGCGCGCTGGGGGCCGTCGGACGCTACCGCGGCGGCCGGCCGGCGGAGCTGCGGTGGCGGGCGACGCTGTCGGTGGTCGACGGGCTCCGGGCGATCGACCCGTCGCTGGGCGCCGCGGCGCTGAACCGCATCGCGGACCGTCGCTCGTCGGCGGGCGATCGAACGGGTGATGACGGTCCGCGGGGGAGCTACGACCGGATGCGCCGGCGACTGCTCCGCCGGTACGGCCGGGCGCTGGCGGGTCACGACCGGGAGGCGGTGCGGGCGGGCGCCGCGGCGGTGCTGGCCGAGCACCGGCCGATCGACGACGGGATCGCCGGGACGCTCGGGGATCTCGACGTCGAGGTGGCGCTCGTGACCGACATGCCCGAGCACGTCGCGGCGCCGTTCGCGGAGGTGGCGCTCGCCCGCGAGGACGCCGCAGTCGTCGGGACACGGTACGGCGCCGAGGGCGGGCGGCTGGTCGGCTCGTTCGAGAGCGTCGACAAGGGGGCCGCCGTCGCCGACCTCCGGGAGCGACGGGGGTGGTCGCGGACGGTCGCGGTCGGCGACACGGAGCGGGACCTGGCGATGGCCGCGGTCGCCGACCGGTTCGTCGGCGTCGGCGGCCGGGGCGGGATCCGGTCGGCGCTCGAGGACCCGGTCGTCCTCGACCCAACGACGGGCCGGGACGACCGCGTCGTCGACGGGGCCACCACGGTGTACGTCCCGCCGGGGGCGTCGCTGGCGACGGCGCTGCGGGCCGTCGCGGGCGGCTGACCGGCCGCATGAGGATCAGATCTGATAACCACCCCGTAAAATATTTGTCACGATAGCGGTTGTATCCGGGCACCGATGTCGGGAGATATCGTCTCGGAGGGGTTGGACGCCGAGGACAGCATCGACGAGGAGGTCGACGTGGACATCCACGACGAGGTGGAGGAGGGGGTGGAGCGGAACGCCGGCTACGACCACGAGGCGGCGAGCGAGATCCAGAGCTCGATCGCACAGCTCGAGGACCGGTCGGTCGAGATCGCGCGGCGGGTCGACGAGGTCCGGGAGGACGCGGCCGAGCAACACGAGTCGGTGACACAGGTGGCGTCGGAGGTGTCGAACCTGTCGGCGTCGGTCGAACAGATCGCCTCCTCCTCGGAGCAGGTGTCGACGGCCGGCGAGCGGGCCCGGGAACTGGCGGAACGGGGCCAGTCCTCGGCGACCGAGGTCACCGAGGCGATGCGGGAGATCCGCGAGGCGGCCGACGAGGTGGCCGAGGACGTCCGGACGATCCAGGAGAGCATGGCCGAGATCGACGAGATCGTCGAGGTGATCAACGACATCGCCGACCAGACGAACATGCTGGCGCTGAACGCTTCCATCGAGGCCGCCCGCGCGGGCGAGGCCGGCGAGGGGTTCGCCGTCGTCGCCGACGAGGTCAAGGGGCTGGCCGAGGAGTCCCAGCGCCACGCCGCCGAGATCGAGGAGCTGGTCGGCGGACTCCAGGACGACACCGAGAGCGCCGTCGACAGCCTCGACCGCAACAACGACCGGATCGACGACGGGATCGAGTCCGTCGAGGAGGCCGCGGACGTGCTCGACCGGATCCACGACACCGTCTCGGAGGTCTCGGACGGGATCGCCGAGGTCGCACACGCCACCGACGAGCAGGCCGCCTCCACGGAGGAGGTGGCGAGCATGATCGATCGGACGGTCGAGAACGCCGAGAGCATCGCCCAGGAGACCACCGGGATCGTCGAGGCGGCCGACGAGCAGACCGACCAGATCGCCGACGTCGACCGGGCGATCGACGACCTCGTCGGGGACCTGCAGCGCAACAACTGAACGGGGCGCGCGGAGTCGGGCGGGCGAGACGGGACCGTTCCGCGGGCAGACCTGTCGACGAGATCGATATAGGGTCCTAGAGGGGCTGGATGGACAGCCGTTAACACGCTTCGGCGGGATCGAAACACACGGATGGATACCAGTCGCGGAAGACGTCGTTCGTCGATTTTCTCTCGGGACGTGCGCGCGGACACCCCGTCGGTCCTCGCGGGGGCGATCGGACGATGACCGACGACGCGGTGGGGGTGGCGGACGCGGACCGGCGGGCGCTGTCGAACGCCACGGGCGCCCTGGCCGTGATCCGCGCCGCCTCGGAGTCCGTCGACGACGCGCTCACGGCGATCGACGACCGGACCGTCGAGCAGTCCGCGGAGGTGGCGGCGGTCGTCGAGGACGTGGGAGAGTTGAGTGCGACGATCGAGGAGATAGCGGCCAGCGCCGACGAGATCGACGACGGGGCCACGGAGGCGGTCCGGACCGCAGAGGCCGGCCGGGAGAGCGCCGAGCGGGCGGCCGAGCGGATGCGATCGGTCCGAACGACGGGGGACGAGACCCTGGAGGCGGTCGACCGACTGGGCGACCGGCTCGACCGGATCGAGGAGACGCTGTCGGGGATCGACGACATCGCCGACCAGACGAACGTGCTGGCGCTGAACGCCTCCATCGAGGCCGCCCGGAGCGACGGGGGCGAGGGGTTCGCCGTCGTGGCCGAGGAGGTGAAGGCGCTGTCCGAGGCCTCCCGCGAGCAGTCCGACGAGATCGCCGACACGCTCGCCGAGGTCCGGACGACGGCGGACACGACCGTCGACGGGCTCCGCGAGTCCGTCGACGAGGTGATCGCGGCGGCGGACCTGGTCGAGTCGGCGGCCGAGGACCTGGCCGACGTGGCGACGACCGTCGAGGCGGTCCAGGAGTCGATCGCGTCCGTCGCGGCGGCCACCGACGAACAGGCCTCGACCGCCGGGCGGGTGGCCGACCGCTGTGAGGCGGCGGCCGACCGGGCCGACGGGATCGAGCGCGCCGTCGCGGCGATCCGCGAGGAGCGCGCCGAGCAGACCGCGATGGTCGAGGAGGTCGAGTCGACGGTCGCGACGGTCACCCCGCGACTCGACGCCGACGCCCTCGAGACCGTCCCGACCGGGATCGAGCCGCTGGACGCGCGTGCCGGCGGCATGCTCCAGGGCGGCCGGGCGGTGGTGCGCCACGAGGGGACCGCCGCCGTCGACGTCGTGGCCCGGCTCTGTGCCGGGGCGGCGGCCGCGGGGCTGGCGGTGTCGCTGACGCCGCCGCCGGGGCTGGACCGCGGACGGCTGGCGGCGGCGCTGGACGGGCGACCCGAACGGCTGCTGGCCGACGACCGGCTGTTCGTACTCGACGCCTTCGGGGACTGGACCGAGGGCGAGAACGTCTTCGATCTGACCGACGCGTCGCTGTCGTCGATCAACCGGACCACCGTCGAGCGACGGACGACGCCGCTGTTGGTGGTCGGCAACGTGGCCGCCGAGGTCGAGGTGCTGGGCGAGAGCCGGGCCCGGGAGGCGCGCTACGAGAACGACGACAGCGTCTTCGACCCCCGGGACACGGTGGTGAACGTCGTCGACGACGCGGCCGTCGACGGGACCTTCGGCGCCTTCTACGCCGGGGCGGCCGACCAGGTGTTCGAACTCGACCACGCGGACGGGAGCCGGACCGTCCGGGTGCGCCGGTCGCCGACCTGTGAGAGCGTCGCCGTGGCGCTGCCGGGATGAGCGACGTCGAGCGGGTCGGCCGGGGCGGAGCGCTGTTCGAGCTGATCGGGGACCCCGTCGCGGCGTTCGAACTCGTCGACGGGGAGCCGATCGTGCGGGCGGTCAACCCCGCGTTCGAGGCGACCTTCGGCTACGACCCCGGCCTGGTGGTGGGCGAGTCGCTCAACGACTTCGTCGTCCCGGAGCCCGCCGCCGACGAGGCCGCCCGCTTCGACCGGCGCACCGCGGCGGGCGAGTCGAACGTCGGGTTCGTCACCCGGGAGACGGCCGACGGCCTCCGGGAGTTTCTCTACCGTGGCATCCCCTACGAGCGGGACGGTCGGCGGTACGGCTTCGCCGTCTACGTCGACGTCACCGAACAGCGCCGCTACGAGCGACACATGCGGGTCGTCCACCGACTGCTCCGCCACGACCTCCGCAACCACCTCCAGGTGATCCGTGGCGGCGTCGACCGGATCGACGCGCTCGTCGACGACGACCGCGTCGCCGAGCGCGTGGCGACGGTGCTGGACCACGTGGAGGCGCTGACCACCGTCGGCGAGGAGACCCGAATCGTCGAGCGGGTGTTGCTCGACGACCACCGGATCGAGCGGATCGACGCGGCCGAACTCTGTCGCCGGGCGGCGCGGGCGGTCCGGGAGGCCGAGCCGGCGGCGACGATCGACGTCTCGGCCCCGGAGTCGCTGCCCGTCGAGGGCGTGACGTGGCTCGAACGGGCGGTGCGGGCGCTGGTGGAGAACGCCGCGGTCCACGCCGGCGACGCGCCCGAGGTGACCGTCACGGCACGCCGCGAGGGCGACCGGGCGGTCGTCGCCGTGACCGACGACGGGCCGGGGATCCCGGTGGAGCAGCGCAGGCCGGTGTTCGACAACGGCGCGATCACCGACCTCGGACACAACCACGGCGTCGGGCTGTGGATGGTCCGCTGGATCGTCGAGGCCTGCGAGGGACGGCTCACCTACGACCGGGAGGACGGCCACACCGTCGTCCGACTGTGGCTCTCGACGGCCGACGACTCCTGACCGGCGGTCGCGGTCCGTCGTCCCGGCCCGGGACCGGGGCGGCCGGCGTCGCGAGTTCGCCCGGTCACGCCGGGGGGCGTCGCACCGCCGACCGCCTTTGTTTCCCTGTTCGGTTACGAAAGTTTAAGTCGTATCTGTCCACCACACCCGGTATGCTCCGGGAGGACCGGCGGGGGATCGATCCGTTACAGGTACCGGCACCGACGGCGCCGGACGAGCCCGAGGCCTGGTACGCGCCGGCGGTGCGCGCACAGGACGAGATCCACCCGGGCGTGGTGGTGACGGTCCGCGAGCGGGCCGACGCCTTCGAGTACGAGGTCCGGGAGCCGGGGACGACGGCAGAGGACGAGAAGCGGCTGGAGCGGGTGGCGACGTACTTCGAGGAAGCTCACGTCGTCCGGCCCCGCACCCGCGAGGGGACGGTCGAGCGCATGGAGCGGGGGTTCGACTCGAAACACCGGCGCGTGCTGGACCGGCTGGTCGAGACCACGCCGGCGGCCGACCGGCGGCTCACATACCACGCGCTGTGCCGGCTCTCGTGTCTGGCCGAACTGACGCCGTACGCGCTGGACGACCGGATCGAGGTGGCCGACGTCGGCGACGGCGGGGTCGTCGTCCACACGGAGGACTTCGCGCCGGCCCGGACGGCGCTGCCGGCCGACGCGGACCACCTCGACCGGTTCGCCAGTCGGCGGCTGGCCCGCCACACCGTCCGCTTCCACGGGTTCGAGGTGCCGGTGATCCTCTACGAGGAGAACGTCATCGGCGAGGACCCGTTCACCACGAAGTACGCCGTCAGGGAGCCGGACCTGCTGCCGGGCGACGAGGCGTTGATCGAGGAGTGCAAGACCCGGGTGTGGGAAGCAAGCGTCGACGGGCTGGTCGAGGACCGGACGGCGTTCGTCCGGGACCGGGCCGAGACGCTGCTGGCCCGGCGGCTGACGATCCGCAACACGCGGGCGTGGGTCGACGCCGCCCGCTACCGGCTCCGGGCGGCGCTCGCCGAGTACGACCTCGCGGTGCCGCCGGTCGACCGGCGCTTCGCCGACGACCGGCTCCGTGACCTGCTGTACTACGTGTTGCGGGACCTGGTGGGGTACGGGAAGCTGACGGTGCCGATCCGGGACCCGAAGCTGGAGGACGTCGAGGCCAACCGGGTCGGCGAGCGGGTGAAGGTGGTCCCGCGGGTCGACGTCGGCCACAGCGAGCGGATCCCGACGAACCTGGCCTTCGAGTCCGAGCGGGCGTTCGTCAACGTGGTGACGCGGCTGGCCGCCGAGGACGGGACGGAGCTCAACGCCTCGACGCCCAGCGCGAAGG
>CAZMWG010000052.1:6112-16380 GCA_964569925.1 uncultured Halobacteriales archaeon
CCTCAGCCCGGCGGGGGTCTCGGAGACGATCCGGTGTGCCGTGGCGCTGCCGACCATCTCCGAGGACGGGCCCCACATCTCGATCCGCAAGCAGTCGCCCGACCCGATGACGCCGATCGAGCTGGTCGATCGGGGGGCGCTGTCGACGGAGCTGGTCGCGCTGCTGTGGCTGTTCTACGAGCGCCACGGCGTCGTCCTGTTCTGTGGTCCGACCGGGGTGGGCAAGACGACGCTGATGAACGCCCACATGCCGTTCATCCCGTACCGCGACCGGCCGATCAGCATCGACGAGGGGTCCCGGGAGGTGGCGCTGCCCCACGAGACGGCGGTGTCGCTGACCACCCGCGAGCACGAGCGCGAGCACCGCCGGGTGACGATGGCCGACCTGATGACCGAGTGTAACTACCTCAATCCGGACGTGGAGGTGATCGCGGAGGTCAACACCCCGGAGAGCTTCGAGACGTTCGCGGAGACGCTCAACACGGGCCACGGGGTACTCGGGACGACCCACGCCGGCGACGTGGGGGCGCTGGTCAACCGGTTCGTCGAGCGGGGGCTGCCGGCGTACCTGCTCCGGGAGATCGACCTGCTGGTCTTCCCCCGTCGGGACGGGACCGACCGGTACGTCGGCGAGGTCGTCGAGTTCGTCGACGAGGAGCGGTTCCGCGAGCTCGACCGGGCCGACGACCGGTGTGGGACGATCCGCAAGGACGGGACGACGATCCGCTGGAACGCCGTCGCCCGTCACGTCGACGACGGCTTCGAGCTGGCTTACGACCACCCGGAGCTGGGCGATCCCGAGCGGGACTGCCGGGTCGACGCCTTCCGCCGGCTGGCCGAGATGGACGACGGGAGCGTCGAGGCGGTCGAGGCCGCCTTCCACCGGCGCCACCGCTACGTCCGGTACCTCGTCGAGGAGGGGATCGACGGGTTCGACGAGCTGTTCGCGGTGCTGTCGGACCTGGCGACCAACGAGGCGGCGACGGTCGAGCGGCTCCGTCGTCGCCGGACAGCGGACCGTCGGGAGGGGGCGGATGGCGACGCCTGAGTCCGGGCCGGGGTCGGGGGCCGGCGGGCCCGACCCGCCGGCCGGCACCGGCCCGGACGTCGGCGCCGCCGGACGGGGGCTCAACCCCGTCGATCGGGTGCTGTACGCCCTGTTCGCGGGCCGTGCCGACCGGACGCGCCACGACCGGACCCGGGAGCGCTACCGGGCGGCCGACCTCGACACCAGCTTCGAGGTGTACGTCGCTCGCGTCCACGGGCTGGCGTGGGCGACCGCGGCGGTCGTCGGCGCCGCGGCGGGGCTGACGGTCGCGCTGTTGCCCGCCGAGGTGGTCGGCGCGATCGGGTCGTTCGTCGGCCGCGGGCTGCCGGTGGTCAACCGGGCGCCGCTGCCGGACCTGCCCCGGCCGGTCGTCGCGCTGGTCGCGTCGCTCGTCACGGGGCTGGTCGCCAGGCGGTCGGCGCTGTGGGCCGGCGTCGCGTACCTGGGGTGGGTCGCCGCCGCCCGCCGGGCCGACATCGAGTCGACGCTGCCCGGCGCGGTCCGGTATCTCCGGGTGTTGGCCTCCGGGGAGCACGACCAGCGGGCGATGCTCCGGCGGGTGGCCGAGCAGGACGCCTACGGCGAGACGGCCGTCGCGGCGCGGCGCGCGCTCAACCGCGCACGGCTCACCGGTAGCCTCGACGAGGGGCTGGAGCGGGTCGCCAGCGAGACCCCCTCGCGGGACCTGCTGGCCCCGTTCCTGTTGAAGTTCCGCGAGCACGCGAACCAGGGCGCCGACGCGCTGGAGGGGTATCTGAAGATGGAGGGACGGCTGCTCTCTCACCGACAGTCCCGCCGCCGCGAGCGGGCGACGGGCTACCTGGAGCTGCTGGCGGAGCTGTTCGTCGTCCTGCTGGTGCTGCCGGCCCTGCTGGTGTTGATCGTCACCGTCATGGGGGTGCTGGCGCCGAACCTCTCGAACCCCGTGTCGACGCCGCTGGGCCGGACGAGCGTCCGCGGGATCGTCGTCTACGCCAGCGCCGGGTTCGTGCTGGCGGCGGGCGCGACGGCCGCGTTCCTGGTGATGACCATCCGACCGCGGTCGGTTCGGTCGCCGGCATACTCCCGCCCGGAGCGACCGGCGGCGGTGCTGGAGACGGCGACGAGCAACCCCGCGAGCACGGTGTGGCTCGCCGCCCCGCTGGCGGTCGCGGTCGCCGGACTGTTGTGGCTGCTGGGCTACGGGTCCGTGAACACGGTCCTGTTGTCGTACGCCGCCTTCGGGGTCCCGGTCGGCGCCGTCGCCGTCCGTCGGGCGCGGCTCGACGACGCCAAGGATCGCGAGATACAGGACTTCGTCCACGCGGTGTCGGGCCACGTCAGCCTCGGCCGGCCGTTCCCGGACGCCGTCGAGCGGGTCGCCGCCGAGGTGGACCTGGGGGCGCTCCAGGACGACGTCGACCGGCTGGCGTTCACGCTGGGGCTGACCGACAGCCCGGCCGGCGAGGCCACGGACGGCCGGGCGGCGGCGCTCGACCGGTTCGTCGAGCGGGTGGGCACGCCGATGGCCGACCAGACGATCGGGCTGGTCGTCGGGGCGCTCGACGCCGGCAGCGACGCCGAGGACGTCTTCGAGACGCTCCAGACGGAGATCGGAGCGCTCTACCACGAGCGCAAACAGTTGCGCTCGTCGCTGCTGGTGTACGTCGCGGTCGGCTGGACCACGGCCCTGCTGGTCGTCGGGATCGTCGTGGCGGTCAACGCCTACGTTCTCGACGGGTTCGCACAGCTGTCGACCGTCTCGGGCGGGTCCGCGGGCGGGATGGCGATCGACCCGTCGGCCGTCGAGCCCGAGCGCGACCGGTTCCGGTTCTACGTCGTCACGCAGGCGACGATGCTCGCCTGTGGCTGGTTCGCCGGCACCGCCAGCCGCGGGAAGCACGAGGCGCTGTTGCACTCCGGGGCGCTGGTGCTCGTCGCCTACGTCGTCTTCGCGGGGGTGGGGATGGTGTGAGCCGCGCGCCGTCTCCCGGCCGCGACGACGCGTCCGGCCGGGCACAGTCCCACGTCGTCGGCGTGGTGCTCCTGTTGGGTCTGAGCGCGATCGCGCTGGGCGGGCTCACCGCCGCGGTCGGGACCGTCGTCGACCGCCAGACCGCCCACGCCGACGCCGAGCGGGTGGCGACCGACCTCGCGGGGCTGGACCCGGTCGCCACGACCGGCGACCGGACCGTGCCGGTCCGGTTCTCCGAAGGGGACGTCGCCGTCGAGCCGCGGGATCTGCGCGTTCTCGACGACGGGACGGTCGTCGAGCGCGTGGCGGTGGACGCCCTGGTCTGGGAGTCCGGGGACCGGCGGGTCGCGAGCCTCGCCGGCGCGGTCGTCCGCGGGGACGCCGGTCGGGCGTGGCTGGAGCGGGAGCCGCCGGTCGTCGCCGGTCCGGACGTCGTGGTCGCGGGCGCCGTCACGCTCGACGCCGACGGCGCCGGGAGCCTCGGCGGGACCGGCGGCGTGCGGGCCCGTCTCCGGACCGACGTCGCACACGACCGGACGAACCTGAGCGGCGGGGAGTGGGCGGTGGCGATCGAGACCGCCACCCCGGGGCCGTTCGAGCGCTACGCCGAGCGGATCGGGGCCGACACGAGGGTGGAGTCGTTCGACGGGGACGGCGTCGACAGCATCGTCGTCGAGTTCGACGGGACGCGGCGGGGCTACCTGGTCGTCCACGACCTCAACCTGGAGGTGGGACCGTGAGCCGACGGTCCGGCTCCGGCATCGGGACCGGCGACGAGCGGCGTCCCGGCTCCGGCATCGCGGCGGACGACCGCGCGGTGACTCCGGTCGTCGAGAAGGTGCTCGCGGCGGGCGTCGTCGGTCTCTACGTGGCGGGCGTGACCCTCGCGGTGCTGGGCGGGGCGGTGCCGGAACAGCGGGACGCGGTCGGGGACGAACTGGCCGAGCGGACCGTCGCGGCCGCCGCGGAGGAGGTCGAGCACGCCGTCCCGCCGGCGGTCGGGTACGGGGCCGTCCGGGCGCGGGTCGACCTGCCCGCCACGATCCGCGGCTCGGGTTACCGGATCCGGGTCGACGGTCGCGAACTCGTCCTCGATCACCCGGACGAGGCGATCACGGCGCGGGCCCGCCTGGCGCTGCCCGACCGTGTCGCGGACATCGACGGCGACTGGGGGAGCGGCGTCCGAGCGGTCGCGATCGTCCGGGTCGAGAACGGGACGGCGCGGATCGAACTGACGGAGGCCGAGCCGTGAGCCGGCGCGAGTCGGTCGACGGCCCGGAGCGGAGCGAGGGGACGGGCGCTGGGTTCCGGGGGCAGACGACGCTGCCGTCGCTGGCCGTCGCGCTGCTCGTGCTGACGGTGGTCGCCGCGCTGGCGCTGGCGATGGCCTCGGGGGCGATCACGGACGCCGACCGCGACCCCGGCGAGCGGCGGGTCGCCCGGGCGGTCGCGGACCGGCTGACCGCGCCGGACGGGCTCACGAGCCGGCGGGCCAACGTCCTCGACGCCGACGCGCTGGCGGACCTGGACGCCGCCGACCTGCGGCGTGCCGTCCCCGCGCTCGACGGCCGGTCGTTCCGCGTCCGTCGGGGCGACGCAGTCGTCGCGGCGACCGGCGACCCCGCGGGCGGGACGACCGTCCGGCGGCTGGTGGCGGTCGAGCGGCGGTCGAACCGCACCGTCGAGCCGGCGCTCTCTCCCGGCGGCGCGGTGACCGTGCCCCGCCGGACCGGCCGTGTGACCGTCTCGATCGACACGCCGACGGACGCCGCCGTCTGGTCGGTCCGCGCGGACGGACGGACCGTCCTCCACGACGACGACGGGCTCGACGGGACGTTCGGAGTCGCCCTCTCCGCACGGGAGACGACGACCCTGCGCTTCGAGTCCGGCGGCCCGCTCCCCGCGGAGGCCGTCACCGTCGAGTACGCGGCCGTCGGGACGACCAAGACGAGCCTGGCGGTGACCGTCGATGGCTGAGGATCGCCGTCGCGGTGAGAAGCGGCCCGAGGGTAGGGATCGAGACCGGGGACAACTCCCGGTGTCGCTGCTCGAGGCCGCCCTGGGGATCGTCCTCGTGACCGGCGTCGCGCTGGGGTTCGCGCTGGGCGTCCCGGCGGCCGACACCCGGTCGGTCCAACTGGACCGCTACGCCGACGACGCGGCGACGCTGCTGTCGGAGTCGCCGCCCCGCCACGAGGGGGGCTCGCGGCTCGCGGAGGTCGCCGCCTCCGCCGACGCCTTCGACCGCGAGCGGGCGGCCCTCGAACGACGGGTCGGGCGCGTCCTCCCGGAGAACGTCATGTTCCGGCTGTCGACGCCCCACGGCGCCGTCGGACAGCCGGTCCCGAACGGCGTCGCGGTCGGGCGGGCGACGGTCACGACGCCGGCGGGGCCGGTGACGATCCGGGTGTGGTACGCGTGAGCCGGACCGCCCGCGGTCAGTTCGTGCTCGTGGCGGCGGCGCTGCTGGCGGTCGCGCTCGCGCCGGTCGTGCTCGCGTACCTCCAGTTGGGGTATCACCCCGACGTCGCCGCCGCCGACGGCGGTCGTCCCGGCGCGGACGCGCTCCGGGCGCTCGAGACGGCCGTCCACGAGGCCGGGACCGGCGCCCCGCCGAACCACACCTGGAGCGAGCGGACGGCCGCGGTCGACGGCGTCCGGTCGCGGCTCTCGGGGCGTCTGGCGACGATCGAGTCCGCGCGCGTCGAGTCGGGGGTCGCGAGGCGGATCGGCTACAACGCCACGGCGGCGGCGGCGTGGGCGGCGAGGAACTGCCCCGGCGGCCCGGGGCGGGCGTTCGGCGACTGCGAGGTCGACCGCTCCGTCGTGGTCCAGGAGCGGGCCGGCCGGACCCACGTCCTCGCCGTGGGGCTGGACCTGCGGGTCGTCACCGCGGACCGCCGGGCGAACCTCACGACGGTCGTCCGGACGGTCGGCGGGCGGGCTTCCGGGTGAGACCCGGGAGCGAGGGTGGGGGTTCGGGACCGACCCGGACGCCCTCGCTTCACGGGCGCGCGTCCGAGCGTGGTCGCCTACGGGCGCGCTCCGGGACCGTCGCGTGTCCAGCGTCTCCGTCATCTCGTGTCCGGCGTCGTCACCACCGCACGCACCGCGTCGTCACCACCACGCGCCCGGCTTCAGTCCTCGAGCCGCTCGCGCAGCTCCTCCAGTCGCTGCTGGACACCCCACACGTCCCGGGTCACCTGTTCGATCGACTCGGCCAGTTCGCCGTCGGTCTCGGACGCCGCCGTCCAGAGGGCGTCCTCGGCCTCGGCGACGTAGCCGTCCGCGAGTTCGATGGCCCGGAGCACGTCCGGCTCCGGGGCCGGGTCGTCCGCCATACCGCCGCTTGGGACAGGGTCACATTAGGGTTACTCGTCAGATACGTTCCTGAATCGCGAGGAAGAATCGCCAGCAAGACGACGCGGGACCCCGACCCGGCCGTCAGTCCCGGACGGTCACCGACTCCAGCAGCCGCGCCACGGCGATACAGACCGGGTAGGTCCAGTCGACGTCGGCGTTGAGATACTCACAGAGGTCGTGTCCGTCGACGTAGGACATCGAGCGGCCGGCCAGTTCGGCCTGCCGGTCCCGGACCACCTCGAGCAGCCGGCTCTCGAAGCGCTCGTGGTACCAGTCCGGGACGACGCTCGCGTCAAGTTCGTCCAGCAGCGCGGTCAGCTCCTCGCCGGCGGCCCGCAGCGACTCGCGTTCGACCTCCAGGGTGTTCAGGAAGCCGTCCCGCTCGGTCGCGGCTCGCCGGGCGGCCCCCGCGAGCACGCTCTTGTGGCGCTCGGTCAGCGGCCCGTCGTTGTCCGGAACGAGCAGGCTCGCGGCGTCGGGTCCCAGCTCCGCCGCCGCGTTCGCCACGATCGACTCGCCGTACACCTCGTCGTAGTGGGGGAGGCTCGCCACCGTGTCGTCGTAGGCCCGGCGGGCCGCGCCGGCGCTCCGGCGCGGCCGCTCGTCGAGCACCGTCGTCGCCGGCAGCGCGGACCGTCGCGGGGAGTCGGCGGCCAGTTCCTCGACCCGGTCGGCGAAGGCCTCGAAGGCGTCACGCTCGCGGCGGATCTCGGTCGCCTCCCGCTCGACGGCGGTCTCGGCGGCCGATACCGGATCGAGAACGTACGCCCGTAGCGAGGCGAGGTGCTCCCGCCCCGCGGAGCGCGTGTCGGGTTCGGCCATGACCATGATGGTGACGTACGATACCGCATGACTAAAACGTTTGTTTGACCAATCGTTCGGTGTCGGCACTTTCAGATCGAAAAGAAGGTACAGATCCGGTCCGAGAAGCCTCGAACGGATCCTAGGGCGTTTCGGACGCCGACGAGCGGGCCGTCCGTCGGTTCCGTCGGGGACCCGCGGAGCGTCTCCCGTCGGTCCGGCGCGGCGGGCCGCTCACCGTCGCCCGGGGACGAGCGCCGCCACCGGGTTGCCGGCGCCGGCGAGCACACAGGCCAGCAGGAGGAGGTAGACGAGCAGTCCCCAGCAGAGGGCGCCGAGCAGCCACGGCGCCCGGGCGAGGGCGAGCAGGCCCGCGATCGCGACCGCGACCGTGCCGGCGAGCGCGACCGCGGGTCGCTCCCAGACAGAGAGCAGCGGCCCGGGGTACGCGAGGAAGAGCCACTCGACGGCGACCGCGCCGACGACCCCGACCGCGACCGCGGCCGGGTGCAGGAGCGCCCGGAGACCGACGGTCGTCGCGGCCGCGGTCGCGAGGCCGACGAGCGCCGCGACGGCGAGCAGGGCGTCCCGGCGGTGCGTGGCGACCGCCGGGTCCGGGGTCGACGTCACGGCTCAGTCCCCGGCGGGGGCGTCCGGCCGGTACTCGCGGCTGATCGCCCGCCACTTGCCCGTCGAGAACCGGTAGTAGTTGCCCACCGCCGGGACGAGCGTCTCGCCGAAGAAGGCGAGATACAGCCCGACCATCCCCAGCGGCGTCGTCGCCCCGAGGTAGGCGGCGGGGATGGAGACGCCGAACATCCCGATCGCCTGGTAGACGAAGGGCCAACGGGTGTCGCCGCTGGCGTCGAGCGCCCCGGCGACGGCGCTGTTGACCCCCTGCGGGACGATGGCCAGACAGGCGGCGTAGACCAGCGCCACCGCGATCGGCACCGCGGGGTCGCCGGGCTGGCCGACGAACACCCGGACGAACGGCCGGGCGACCGCCGCGACGACCAGCGCCGAGACGGCGTAGGTGGCGACGGCGAACAGGACGATCTCGCGGCCGTACTCCGCGGCGACGTCCTCCTCGTCGGTGCCGAGGTGCTGGCCGACGAGGCTGCTGGCCGCGAGACCGAACCCCCACCCGGGGACGTTCATCAGCCCCCAGATCCGCCGGGCGACGACGTAGGCGGCGACGACGGTGGTCCCGAACATGGCGACGATGGCCAGCATCGGGAACCGGGCGACCGTCCACACCGACGAGCGGCCGACCACCGGCGCGCCGATGGTGACGACGTCCCGGACCGTGTCGAGGTGGAGATACCGGCCGAGAGGCGAGACAGTGATCGGGAACGGGCCGACCAGCGGGAGCCGGCCGGCGACCAGCCCGACGGCGAAGGCGGCGGCGACCAGCACGTTGGCGACGACCGTCCCCCAGGCGGCGCCGGCGACGCCCATCCCGAGCCCGAAGATCAGGACCCCGTTGAGCGCGACGTTGGTGAGCGCGCCCCCGCCCCGCAGCAGCATCGGGATCCGGGCGTCGTCGGCGCCGATGAGCACCCGCGAGCCGACGAGGTTGAGCCCGGCGAAGGGAACCCCCAGCGCGACGATCCGGAGGTAGGTCGCCCCGTAGCCGACCGCGGCCGGGTCGCCGGTCAGCAGGTCGATCAGCTCCGCCGGGTAGGTCCAGAACAGCGCCGTCATCGGGAGCGTCGCGACGATCACCACGACGACGCTGGAGCGGACCGCCTGGCCCAGGCGGTCGTAGGCCTCGGCGCCGAACCGCTGGGAGACCAGCGAGATGGTGCCGGCGGCGAAGCCGCCGCCGACGGCGAAGGCCATCCCCCAGTACGGGCCGGCGAAGCCGACCCCGGAGATGGCGGGGCGCGCGGCCGACCCCAGCGCCGCGCCGACCATCGCCACGTCGGCGGCGTTCTTCGACATCCGGGCCAGTCCGGTGACCACCCGGGGCCAGGACAGTTCCGCCGCGCGCCGGGCGCGTCCGGGCTCGATCAACCCGACCCGGGCCAGCCCCAGCCCCACCCCGAGGATCAGGCTCCGGACGACGTTGAGGAACCGAAGCACGGACCGACGGGTTCGGGAGTGGTGCCCAAAGTCCTCCCGGTTTCCGGGCGGCCGGACCGTCCCGTCCGGCCGAGAGGGACCGCCCCGGTCGGCTTCCTCTCCGTCGGTCTCGTCGTCTACGGGAACCGACAGCTCCGCCCGCGTGTCGGGCCGTCGAGGACTCGTGGACGCTCGATCGGAGACACGCGACGGCGCCCGGTTCTGTGTGGTAAGCACACACACTCCGCCCGGTGGAGCGGCGGGCCGATACGACGGTGTGCTTACCGACGCCGGGGGAGTCGATAGCCGGCCTATACCTTTGGGCGCCGGGCTCCTGTCGCTGGTCGTCATGGGAGCCGAGACGCGGGTCGACAGGGCGGCCGAGACCGGGATCGAACTGGAGCCGTGGCAGGGCGGCGTGGTCGGCGGACTGGCCGGCGCCCTGCTGTTCGGCGCGCTGATGGCGGCGGCGACGCCGGGCGTGCTCGCCGGCGCCATCCCCGCGCTGTACGGGTTCTCGCCCCCGGCGCCGGGCGTCGGCTGGGTGTTCCACATGAGCCACGGCGCGATCATCGGCGTCGGCTTCGCCGCGGTCGCCGAGGGCGGACTGCTGGGGGAGCCGTTCGACACCGTGCTCGGCCGGGCCGGGGCCGGCCTGATCTACGGGCTCGTCGTCTGGGTCGCGTTCGCGGTGCTCGTGATGCCGGTGTGGCTGACCGCCGTGGGCTTCCCGAACGCCCCCGCCGTCCCGAACGTCGGCGTCGAGAGCTTCCTCGGTCACGCCCTCTTCGGACTGGTGCTCGGGGCTACCTACGCCGTGCTGTCCGACTAGCGTGTGTCGGGTGATCGTGTGTCGAGGTACCGTCTGCCGGGTGGTATTTGATCGTGATCGACGTGACTCCGAAAGCTCTCGGCCCGCTGGCGGTGATCTGGATCCCTGTCGTGACCGCGACCGCTACGACATGATCTTGAAAACCCTCGGCCCGGTCGCGGTCGCTGAGCGGCATATCCTCGCTCGCTGTGCTCGCTCACGGCGAT
>CAZMWG010000053.1:0-333 GCA_964569925.1 uncultured Halobacteriales archaeon
CGCCGAGGAGGACCAGCGCCGCCGCGAGCGCATCGAGGCCCGCAACGAGGCCGAGTCCGCGGTGCGTCGTGCCGAGACGCTGATCGAGGAGAACGAGGAGGACCTCGACGAGGACCTGATCGCCGACATCGAGGACGCGATGGAGGCGGTCGAGGAGACTCTGGAGGACGAGGACGCCACGAAGGAGGCCTACGAGGAGGTCACCGAGGCCCTCTCCGAGCAACTCCAGGAGATCGGCAAGCAGATGTACCAGGAGCAGGCCGCCGAGGGCGCCGCGGGCGCCGGCGCGGCCGGTGCCGGCGCCGGCGGGATGGGCGGCGCGGGTCCCGGTGC
>CAZMWG010000053.1:343-15862 GCA_964569925.1 uncultured Halobacteriales archaeon
CGCCGCCGGCGACGAGGAGTACGTCGACGCCGACTTCGAGGACGTCGACGACGACGAGGACTGACGCTCGACCGCTCTCCCTACCGCGTGACGATCACGCGGGGCTCGCTGTCGGACCGGACGGCGACGCCGGCCGTCGTCTCGCCCACGGCGTCGCGGCCGTCGACCCGTCGTCGGTCCATCACGATCGACCGGCAACTACAAGGAGAGCGTCGCGCAATCGGGCGACATGGAGGAGCTACCCCCGCTGGGGATCGGTACCTGGGAGAACACGGACCCCGAGGCGTGTACGTCGAGCGTCCGGACGGCGTTGGAGGTCGGCTACCGCCACGTCGACACCGCCGAGGCCTACGGCAACGAGGCCGACGTCGGCGAGGGGATCGCGCGGGCCGACGTCGACCGCGAGGACGTCTTCCTGGCGACGAAGGTCCACCCGGACTCGACGGGGCTCACCTACGACGAGGTGCTGGAGACCGCGCGGGGGAGCTTAGAGCGACTCGGCGTCGACTACGTCGACCTGCTGTACGTCCACTGGCCGCTGGGCGACTACAGCCACGAGGAGACCCTGCCCGCCTACGACGAGTTGGTCGAGGAGGGCGCGACCCGCCACGTCGGCGTCTCGAACTTCGAGCCGTTCCAGGTGGAGGCCGCCGCCGAGACGCTGGACGCGCCGCTGTTCGCGAACCAGGTGGAGATGCACCCGCTGCTCCCCCAGGAGGAGTCGGTCGCCCACGCCGAGGAACACGACTACCACCTGGTGGCGTACTCGCCGCTGGCGCGGGGCGACGTGTTCGGCGCGCCCGAGATATCCGAGATCGCCGACGCCCACGACGTCAGCGAGGCCCAGGTCAGCCTGGCCTGGCTCCGGGAGAAGGGCGTGGCCGCCATCCCGAAGGCGACGGGTCGCGAGCACATCGTCGACAACTGGGCGTCGCTGGAACTGGAACTCGACGACGCCGAGATCGACCGGATCGACGCCATCGACCGGACCGACCGTCACCTCGATCCCGAGGCCGCGGCCTGGAACTGACCGCGGCGACCACGGGGACCGCGGGCGGCGCGAGCGACGGGGTCCGCGACCCCGGTCCCCGACGACGCCCCTTCTACCGTGAACCGTCGCCTCCCGGCGGCAGTCCCTCCACTGCGGGACCCCCCGAGGGCGTCGGGACCCGGAAGAGCTTTGACAGGCAACGGAGTCGGTGAGGAGGAGTCTCCCAGACGATGTGCCGGAGCGACGACGAGACGCCGACCGGACGCCCTCCGTGAGCCCTGCCGTCGATCCCCTGTCGCCGGTGACGCTGGCGACCCTGGCGGCGGGGATCGGGCTGGTCGCGCTCGCCGGCTACCTCCTCGGCCGCCGTGACGGCCCCGGGGTGGCGCTGTTCGTGACGTCGCTGTCCGCCCAGGCGCTGTGGTGTCTCGCGTACGGCCTCGGGCTGGCGACGGCCGATCCGGCGCTGCGGGCGGGGCTCGAGACCGTCGCCTGGGTCGGGATCGCGTGGACCGCCTACCCGTTCCTGGGCTTCGCCCTGGAGTACACCGGTCGGGGACGGATCCTCAGGTCTCGCACCTTCGCCGCCCTGGCGGTCCAGCCGGTCGTCACGACCCTGCTGGTGGTGACCGCCTCCGAACACGCGATCCTCTGGGGGGAGGCCGACAGCGTCGTCGTGTTCGGCGCGGCGGCGCTCGACTACACGATCCACCCCGTCGGGGTCGCGACCGTCGTCGCCGGGATGGCCTACACCGGCGTGGGCGTGTTGCTGCTGGCGGAGACGATCCTCAGCTACGGCCCGCTGTACCGGACGGAGGCGCTGGCGGTCGGCGTCAGCACGGTCCCGCCGCTGGCGGGCGTGCTCGTCTGGCTGCTCGATCTCGGCGCCTGGTCCGTGCTCAACTGGGGGGCGATCCTCTCGCTGCCCCACGTCGTCTTCGACGCGTACGCGTTCGTCGGCAACGACATGTTCGAGACCAGCCCCGCCACCCGCCGGGTCGCGGACCGGGAGGCGATCGACGCCATGGCCGATCCGGTGGTGGTCCTGGACGAGCGGCGACGGCTGATCGACTACAACGAGCGCGCGTCGACCACCTTCGGAGCGATCGGTCCGGAGACGGTCGGCGAGCCCGTCGACGACCTGCTCCCGGTCACCGCCGACGACGTGGGTCGGACCGGGGAGCGGTACGCCTCCGCGACCGTCGACGACCGGCGCCGCGAGTTCAAGCTCCGCGCGACGCCGCTCGCGAACTCCCGCGGGGAGACTGTCGGCCACACCCTCCAGCTACAGGACGTCACCGAGGAGCGCGAGCGCGAGCAGCGCCTCTCCGTGCTCAACCGCGTCCTGCGACACAACCTCCGCAACGAGCTCACGGTGATCAACGGCTACGCCGGGCGGATCGAGCGGACCGCCGACGGGCCGGTGGCCGACCACGCCGACCGGATCGCCCGGAGCGGCGAGCGGCTGGCCGACATCGGCGAGAAGGCCCGAGCGTTCGACTCGCTGGTCGGGGACGACCCGACGTTCGAGGCGATCGACCTGGCGGCGTTCCTGTCGGCGGCCGCCGGCGAGTTCCGCGGCCGGTACCCGGCGGCGACGGTCCGGACCCGCTGTGACGACGTCGACCTGGTCGCGGACCGGGCGCTCTTGCGGGCCGCCCTGGCCAACGTCGTCGAGAACGCGCTGGAACACGGCGGCGAGGCGCCGGCGGTCGAGATCGGCACCCGTGTCGACCCGTCGGGCTGGGTGGTCGTGACCGTCGTCGACGACGGCCCGGGGATCCCGGAGGCCGAGGTGTCGGCGCTCGACGAGGGCCGCGAGACCGAACTCGACCACGGCTCCGGCATCGGGCTCTGGATCGTCGAGTGGTGTCTCCGGCGGGTCGGCGGCAGGCTCACCTTCGACCGGGACGGCGCGGACGGCGAGACGACCGTCGGGCTGTGGCTCCCGGTCGACGCCGAGCGGAGCGGCTCCGCCGGGCCCGGCGCCGAGAGCGAGGCGACCGGGAAGGGGACCGGCACGGCCGGCGACGGCGGCGCGACCGGGGTCGAGGACCGACCGAACGGGTAGCGGCACAAGCTTCTTGCCACAGTCCGTCCAGACCTACGACGACAGGGGAGACTCGTCGAATGGTGAAGCGTCTCGGCGTTTCACGACGAGCGCGGGGGGACGGGTGAGAGCGTGGTCGGTCTCTCCTGGCCCGGGGCCGGCGCGGTCCTGGCCGGCCTGGCGTTGGCGCCGCTGGTCGTCTACCTGTACCGGCGCCGGGACCGACCGGGCGCGGCGTGGTTCACGGCGTCGCTGGCCGCACAGGCCGTCTGGTGTACGGCCTACGGAGTCGGAACTCTCGTGACGGACCCGGCGCTCCGGGCCGGTCTGGAGGCCGTCTCCTGGCTCGGTCTGGTCTGGGTGGGCTACCTGTTCCTGGGCTTCGCGCTCGAGTACACCGGCCGGGAGGGGACGCGCCGGTCCCCGCTCTACCGGCTGCTGGGGCTGGTGCCGCTGGCGGCGACGGCCGCCCTGCTGTGGGATCCCGGACATGGTCTGCTGTGGAGCGGCGCACGGCCCGTGACCGTCGCCGGCGGGGCGGTGCTCGACTACCGGATCGCTCCGTTCGGGGTCGCCGTCGTGGTCGTCGGGACCACCTACGCCGGGGTGGGCGTGTTGCTGCTGGCGGAGACGATCCTCAGCTACGGCCCGCTGTACCGGACGGAGGCGCTGGCGGTCGGCGTCAGCACGGTCCCGCCGCTGGCGGGCGTGCTCGTCTGGCTGCTCGATCTCGGCGCCTGGTCCGTGCTCAACTGGGGGGCGATCCTCTCGCTGCCCCACGTCGTCTTCGACGCGTACGCGTTCGTCGGCAACGACATGTTCGAGACCAGCCCCGCCACCCGTCGGGTCGCGGACCACGACGCGATCGACTCCGTCTCCGACCCGGTGGCGGTCGTGGACGACCGGCGACGGCTAGTCGACCACAACGCCGCGGCCGCCGCGGCGTTCGAGGGGGTCGGGTCCGACGCCGTCGGCCGGCCGGCCGACGAGGTGCTCCCGGAGGACGTGGCCGCGGCGGCCGAGGGCGCGAGCGGCGGTGACGGGAGTCGGTACGTGTCCGTCGGGGTCGACGGGCGGCGCCGGGAGTTCAAGCTCCGCGCGGCGCCGCTGTCCGACGCCCGCGGCAACGACGTCGGCCGGACCCTCCAGTTGCAGGACGTCACCGAGGAGCGGGAGCGCGAGCAGCGTCTCTCCGTGCTCAACCGCGTCCTGCGACACAACCTCCGCAACGAACTCACCGTGATCGACGGCTACGCCGGCCGGATCCGGCTGGAGACCGACGACGGGACGGTGGCCGACCACGCCGACCGGATCGCCCGGAGCGGCGAGCGGCTGGCCGACATCGGCGAGAAGGCCCGAGCGTTCGACTCGCTGGTCGGGGACGACCCGACGTTCGAGGCGATCGACCTGGCGGCGTTCCTGTCGGCGGCCGCCGGCGAGTTCCGCGGCCGGTACCCGGCGGCGACGGTCCGGACCCGCTGTGACGACGTCGACCTGGTCGCGGACCGGGCGCTCTTGCGGGCCGCCCTGGCCAACGTCGTCGAGAACGCGCTGGAACACGGCGGCGAGGCGCCGACCGTCGAGGTGGTCGCGAGCGAGACCGCCGACGGGCGCGTGGAGATCGCGGTCACCGACGACGGTCCCGGCATCCCCGACTCGGAGGTGGCGGCCCTCGACGGGGGGACGGAGACGGCGCTCGACCACGGCTCCGGCATCGGGCTCCGGATCGTCGCGTGGTCGCTCCGGCGGCTGGGCGGCGAACTCGCATTCGACCGCGGCGCCGGATCGGGGAGCGGGGACGACGGGACGGGGTCGGACGGGACCACCGTTCGGCTGTCGCTCCCGGCCGATCCGGACACCGGCGCCGCGGGCCGGGCCGTCGTCGGGTCGGACGGGGACGGCTCGGCCGGCGCGGACGACGACCGCCCGGACGTGCGCCGCGATCGCGGCCCCGACCGCGACGTTCGGGGCCGTGGTGCCGACGTCGGCGACCGCGGCGCCGGTCGATAGACCGGGGACCGGGATCGGCCCTACCGACGAACGCGACCGCGGACCACCGGAGCGGTCGGCGGTCGTCCGGTCCGTCGCCGGCCGCCCTCGGGGACGCCGCCGGTCGGCACCGGGGGTCGGGGCGTGACGGGTCGGACGGGGGCGCGTCGCCGACCCGTTCTTTTCAAGTGCGTCAGTCGACTACGGTACCACAACCGATGAGCGAGGACTTCTACGACATACTGGGGGTGTCGCGGGACGCCGACGAGGAGGAGATCCAGTCGGCCTACCGAGAGAAGGCCCGAGAGTACCACCCGGACGTCAGCGACGACCCGGACGCCGAGGAGAAGTTCAAGAAGGTCAGGAAGGCCAAGGAGGTCCTCACCGACGAGGAGAAACGACAGCTGTACGACCAGCTCGGCCACGACCGGTTCGTGGAGGCCGACAAGCGCGGCGCCACCGAGGGCGGCGGCGCGGGCGGCGTCGGCGGCGCGGGCGACCCGTTCGGCGGGGGCGCCGGCGGCGCGGGGGCCGGCCCGTTCGGCGACATGCAGGACATCTTCGACCAGTTCTTCGGCGGCGGCGGCCGCGGCGGCAACCGCCCGCGGAGCGGCCGTGACCTCCGGACCTCGCTGACGATCGACCTGGGGGAAGCATACGCGGGCGCGGAGAAGCAGGTCACCGTCACCCGGCCCGAGCGGTGTTCGGAGTGTGACGGCAGCGGCCACCCGCCGGGCAGCGAGTCCCGGACCTGTCCGGAGTGCAACGGGCAGGGCCAGCAGACCCGCGTCCAGCGGACGCCGATGGGGCGGGTCCAGCAGACCCAGCCCTGCCGGCGCTGTGAGGGCGAGGGAACCCTCTACGAGGAGACCTGTTCGACCTGCCGCGGCGAGGGTACCGTCCGGAACCGGTCGACGCTGACCGTCGAGGTGCCCGCGGGCATCGAGGACGGCCAGACCCTGCGGATGGACGGGGAGGGCGCGACCGGCGAGCCCGGCGCCCGCAGCGGCGACCTGCTGATCGAGGTCTCGGTGCGCGACCACGAGGAGTTCGAGCGCGAGGGCGCGGACCTGCGCCACCGGCTGGCGGTCTCGTTCCCGCAGGCGGTGTTCGGCGACACCGCCGAGGTGCCCACCCTGGACGGCGCCGTCGAGTTCGACCTCCCCGCGGGCACCCAGAGCGGCGAGGTGTTCCGCCTGGAGGGCAAGGGGATGCCCCGCCTGCGCCGCCGGGGCAGCGGCGACCTGTTCGTCCAGGTGCAGATCGTCACGCCCGACGACCTCAACGCCGAGCAGCGCGAGGCCCTGGAGGCGTTCGCCGAGGCCGGCGGCGAGGAGGTCGAGGTGGAGTCGGGCTTCTTCGAGCGGCTGAAGAACTCCCTCTAGCCGGCGCTCGCACCCCGACCGCGTTCCGGTCTCCCCTCTCCGACCTCGACCGCGCGTCTCCGATCACCTCCCGATCTCTCGTCCCCGACCACCGCCACGGTCTCCTTCCCGACCGGCCTCTCGGTTTCCCGCTCCCGACCGTGACCGTCGGGTCGGGGCTCGGACCGCCACCCCTTAGCCCGCCTCCGCCCTACGGTCGTCCATGCAGACCGTCGCCGACCTCGTCGCGGACGCCCGGGAGACCGAGGGGATCTTCGCCACCGGGGTCGCCCGCGCCGCGCCGTACAGCTACCACGACTTCGCCACCAACGCCTGGAAGGCGGGGAACCTGCTGCGCCACTACGGCGTCCGCCACGGCGAGCGGGCCGCGGTCGTGATCGGCTCGAAGGAACCGGGGCCCGACGACGAGCCGGGGTGGCTCGGGGACTCGCCCGCGCCGCTGGTGGCGCTTCTGGGCGCGGCGCTTGACGGCGCCGTGCTGGACCTCGACCCGCCGGGCGCCGTGGACGCCACCGTCCTCGTGGGTCCGGCGGCCTGGATGGACCGCTACGAGCGCGGCCCCGGGACGAAGGGGGTCGCCTACGGCGGGCCGCCGGACGATCCGCGCCTGGCACACTTCGAGCGAGAGACCTGGTCCGAGAACCCGCTCGCGCCCCCCGGCGACCTCGGTCCCGAGGACGACCTGCTGGCCGCCGACAGGGTGTACTCGCAGGGCGAACTGCTGGCCGCCAGCGGCCGGGTCGTCGCGGAGGGCGACCTGACCGGGGACGACGAGGTGGTGGTCCGGGCGCCGGTGTCCACGCCCGGCACCCTGGCCGCCGTGTTCGGGGTGATCCGCGCCGGCGCGACCCTGCTCGTCGGCGACGGCGCGGCCGGCGACGTGGGCGTCGTGGCCGGGCCGGACCCGGAGAGCGCCCCCGAGGCGCGGACGATCGACGCCGCCGAGGTGTTCTGAGCCGTCCCGGGGGGTGTCCAGGTGGCCGTGGGTCGACGGTCGGAGATCCCGCGCCCGGACAGCCGCCGTCGAGTCCCCGACCCGGGAGACCGCCGTCGACCCGGGATGCCGTCTACGCGTAGGCCTCGAACTCGCGCCCGTACACCAGGAACAGTCCGACGCCGACGAGCCCGATCAGCGACGCCAGCGTGAAGGAGAGTTCCGGGCCGGCCGTGACCGTCGCGGGCGTCGCCAGCGGCCCCAGGTCGACGCTGGGCAGCGGGGCCGACCACTCCCCGCGGTACAGCAGTCCGCCCAGCGCCGCGCTGGGGATCACGATCACGTTGCGCAGCAGGTAGTACGTCCCCGTCACCTGCCCCCCGGCGTCCCGTTCGGCGGGGCCGACGATCAGGGCCTTGTGGGCGGGCAGGCCGGCGAACCGGAGCCCGGAGAAGGCAAAGAGGGCGGCGAGCACCCACTGGTCGGCCGGCGCGGCGATCAACAGCAGCGGGAACACCGCGTACACCGAGAACCCCAGCGCCACCACGGGCTTGAGGCCGATCCGCTCGGCGAGTTTGGCGACCGGGGGCATCGAGGCGACGGCGACCACCATCTCGACCACCAGCAGGACCCCGAAGTACGCGTCCGGGCGCAGGGAGAGCCCGAAGCCGGTGAACCCCACCGCGAGGAACTCCGTGACGACGATGACGAAGAAGACGTACACCATCCCGTTGGCGAAGCGGACGAGCGTGTCCGCGAGGAGGAGCGGCCACAGCGTCTCGGGTAGCTCCCGCAGGTCCGACACGATCCGTCCGAGCCCCTCGAAGGACTTGCCCACCGTGTCCTCGCTCGCGTCGTACAGCACGTGCTGGAGGACGGTCGCGACGGCGCCGAACGCCGCGCCCAGCAGCAACACGTACCGGAACCCCTCGACGAAGGTGGCGGTCAGCGCGAGCAGGATCGCCGCGAACAGCGGCCCCAGCAGGAAGCCCAGCCGGCGGAACACCTCCGTGCCGGCGAATCCCATCGCGAGACGCTCGGGCGGGACGCTCTGTTTGACCACCGCGAACGTCGCCCCCAAGCCGAACGACTTCCAGGACTGGGTGAGAAAGAGTCCCAGGAAGATCCACACCCAGGGGCCGACCGTGCCGCCGACGGTGACCGACCCCAGCGGGCCCAGCCCCAGCGTCGTCGCCGGGAGCCCGACCGCGGGCAACTGCGGCGCGACGGCCCACAGCAGGAAGCCGACCGTCGAGACCGTCCCGAACAGCGTCAGCGCGAACCGGGACCCGATCCGGTCGGACAGCGCTCCCCCCGGGTAGGGGTAGACGGCACCGATCAGGTTGCCCACGCTGCCGTACAGCCCGATCACCCCCGCGCCGGCGCCCAGCACCCGGAGGTACTGGGGGACGTACCGCCCGGTCATCTGGAAGGCCAGGCTGAACGCCAGCATCGCCAGCGACAACACCAGCACGTCCCGCTCCAGGGAGAAGAACTGCCGGAACGGCCCCAGCAGGTCCGGACTCTCCGTCTCGGACTCCGTTGCCATCGGTCGCTCCTCCGGATCACACCCCCAAGAAGCGTGGGATACCGGTGGTTCGCGGGGTCGCCGGAGGGCACCGCGAGGTATCGCGAGGGGCGCGCACGTTCGCGGCCGTTCGGTGCCGTGGGCGGGACACACGTTCGCGGCCGTTCGGTGCCGCGAACGGCATCGATCCCCGAAGCGTTAAGTCTCCACTGACTGACCGGACGGTCAGGATGGACGACTCGATCGACGGGCTGCTGGCGGAGCTGACGGTCGCGGAGAAGGTGTCGCTGGTCCACGGGGCGCCGGACCCCGAGGGGACGGCGACGGGGTACGTGCCGGGGGTCGAGCGGGTTGGGATCCCCGAGGTCCGCCTGGCCGACGGCCCCCTCGGGGTGCGGGCGGGCGACGAGCCCGCCACCTCGTTCCCGGCCGGGCTGGCGCTGTCCGCGACGTTCGACCCCGGGCTGGCCCGGCGTCAGGGCGAGCGGATGGGCCTGGAGGCGAAAGCGCGCGACCAGGACGTCGTGCTCGGGCCGGGGCTCAACCTCGTCCGGGTGCCACACAACGGGCGCAACTTCGAGTACCTCTCCGAGGACCCCGTTCACAACGCCGCGTTCGCGGCCGGCGTGGTCGAGGGACTCCAGGCCGAGGAGACGGTCGCGACGCCGAAACACTACGTCGCGAACAACCAGGAGACCGGGCGCGCGACGGTCAGCGCCGAGGTCGACGAGCGGACCCTGCGGGAACTGTACCTGCCGGGGTTCCGCGCGGCGGTCGACGCCGGCGCCGGCGCGGTGATGTCGTCGTACAACCGTGTGAACGGGACCTGGGTCAGCGAACACGAGCGGCTGCTCACGGATGTCCTCAAGGACGACCTGGGCTTCGACGGCTTCGTCATGTCCGACTGGTTCGGCACCGGCGACACCGAACCCGTCGCCAACGCCGGACTCGACCTCCAGATGCCCGGCATCTCGATGCGGGAGATGATGTCCGAGATGGGCGTCCCCGCCGGGGAGGACGGCGACGGTGACGGCGGTCGTCCGGACGAGGACGACGACCACCCGGACGACGCCGGGATGGAGATGGACGAGGAGATAGCCGACGGGATGCCCGACCCCGAGCGCGGAACGCTGTTCCGCGACGAACTGGCGGCGGCCGTCGAGTCCGGCGCCGTCCCCGAGGAGCGCCTCGACGACATGGTCGCCCGACAGCTCCGCCAACTCGACCGCGTCGGCGTCCTCGACGGGAGCCGCGGCGACGGCGAACTGGACCCCGAGGCGGGCGCCGATCTGGCCCGCGAAATCGCGGTGCGGGGAACGGTGCTGCTGGACAACGACGGCGTCCTGCCGCTCGCCGACGACGCCGACGTGGCCCTGATCGGCCCGAACGTCGACGAGACGCTGCTGGGCGGCGGCGGCTCCTCCGAACTGGAGCCGTTCGACGAGGTGGCGCCCGCCGAGGCCCTCGCCGACCGGGCCGCGAACGTGACCGTCGCACACGGCCATCCCCGGATCGAGGACGTCGACTTCTTCGGCGCGATGACCGGCGCGGGAGCCGACGACGACGCCGACGGGGGAGACGAGCCGACGGTCGAGGAGGCCGTCGCCGCGGCCCGCGAGGCCGACGTCGCCGTGGTCTGTCTGCGCGACCGGGCGACGGAGGCCGCAGACCGGGAGACGCTCGCCCTGCCCGGCGACCAGGACGACCTCGTGCGGGCGATCGCGGAGGTCGCCCCGACGGTCGCGGTGTTGAACACGAGCGGTCCCGTCGAGACGCCCTGGCACGAGGCGGTCGACGCGGTGCTGGAGGGGTGGTACCCCGGGCAGACCCACGGCGACGCGCTCGCCGACGTGCTGTACGGGACCGACCCCGGCGGCCGGCTCCCGACGACGTTCGCCCCCGAGGCGGACTACCCGGCGGCCGACCCCGAGCGGTTCCCCGGCGAGGACGACCGCGCCCGCTACGACGAGGGCGTGTTCGTCGGCTACCGGCACTTCGACGCCGCGGGGATCGAGCCGACCTACGCCTTCGGCCACGGCGAGTCCTACGCCGCCTTCGAGTACGACGACGCGGAGGCCGTCGACGAGTCGACGGTCGCCGTGGAGGTGGAGAACGTCGCCGACCGCGCCGGCCGCGAGGTGGTCCAGACGTACGTGAGTCCGCCGGCCGTCGAGGGCGTCGACCGGCCGGTGCGGGAGTTCGCCGGCGCGGCGGCGATCCGACTCGACCCGGGCGAGCGGCGGCGCGTCACGATCGAACTGGACGGGCTCCCCTTCCGGCGCTGGGCCGGCGGCACCGACGGCGAGTGGACGGTCGACTCCGGGGAGTACGGCGTCGCCGTCGGGCGCTCCTCGCGGGACCTCCGCGCCGAGGTCGTCGTCGAGCGGTGAGCCGGTCGACGGATCTCCGAGGCGAGCATCCGAGCCGTGACGTGACCGCCCCGCCGCCGGGGTGACGGTGACTGTGACTGTCCCGCGCCGTGGCGGCCGTCGGCGGCGGCCCCGACGAGTCCGACGACGGGGCGGTCAGATCTCGCGGACTCGCTCGTGGCGGTCGTCGACGGCGGCGGCGTCCTCGGGCAGCAGTGCGACCACCAGGTAGTCCGCGTGGTCCGCGAAGTACTCCACCAGCGCGCCGATCCGCTCGGCGTCGATCGCCTCCAGCGAGTCCAGCAACACGAACGGCACCGCCTCGTACACCTCGTGGACCAGGTAGCCCGCCAGCGCGAACACGAGTCCCGTCACCGCCCGCTCGGACTCGCTGAGGTTCCCGACCGTGTCCTCGAACCCCTCGCCGTCTCCCGTCGTCCGGACGACGTGGAGCACGAACGTCGAGTCGGGTGACGGTCCCGCGGTCGTCCCCGCCCCCTCGTCGGCGGTCCGGCGCTCGATCCAGATCCGCTCGACGTTGTCGTAGGAGAGCGCCTCCAGGACCGCCGTCATGTGCTCGTTGAACCGCTCGACCACGCCGCGCTCGACGTCGGCGATCCGGGTGCGCAGCGTCGCCAGGCGATCGGCGATCTCCTCGCGGCGGTCGGCAAGGGTCGCCCGCTCGTCGAGGTCCCGCTCCAGCCGGTCGATCGCCGCGGTCGCGTCCGCCAGCGCCTCCTCGCGGCGCTCCAGCTCGAACTCCAGGCGCGTCGCCTCGCCGTGGCGCTCGACCAGGGTCGCGTACTCGTCGTCGCCGTCGGCGTCGGCCACGGCGGCCTCGAGCTCCCCGACCCGTTCCTCAAGCTCGTCACGCCGGTCGGCGAGCTCCGCGACGGTCGCCTCGCGGCGCTCGATCTCCGCCTCGGTCCGCTCCACGGACCGCTCCAGCGACCGGCGGCGCTCGCGGGCCTCGTCGGCCGCCCGCTCGCGCTCGCGGAGCTGGTCGATCCGCTCGCGCAACCCGTCGCGCTCGTCGAGTTTCGTCTCGCGCAGCGACTCCAGTCGCCCGATCGTCGCCTCGATCTCCGACCGCGGGACCGTCGTCCCGCAGGTCCAACACTCCGTCTCCCCGTCGGGGGCGAGCTCCGCGACCGGCGAGGACTCGCCGGCGGTCCCGTCCGCGCCGTCGTCCCCGCCGGACCCGAGTTCGATCCCCTCCGCCAGCGCCGCGCGGTTGAACTCGACGACGCTCTGTAGCTCCGAGACGGTCGCGTCGAGCGACCGCCTGCGCTCGCGCAGCTCCGACAGCCGGCGCTCGATCGCCGCCGGGTCCTCCGCGGGCTCCTCGACGTCGTCGAGCTCCGCCCGGAGCTCCGCGCGCTCCTCGCGCAGCGACGCCAGACTCTCCCGTTCGGTCTCCAGGCGGAAGCGCAGCTCCTCCAACTCGTCCCGGGCCGAGCCCAGATCCGAGAGCCGCTCGGCGAGCTCCCCGCGGTCGCCCTCGGCCGGCCCCTCGGTCGCCTCGACGGCGGCCTCGAGGTCCGCGAGCTCCTCGCGGCGCTCGTCGATCTCCCCCTCCAGCCGGTCGCGCTCCCGGCGGCGCTCGGTCAGCGCCCGCTCGGTCCGGTCGAGCTCCTCCAGCCGGTCGTCGATCTCCCCCTTCTCCGCGGTCAGTTCCCCGATCTCGGCCTCGATCGCCGCCGTGTCGACCGGCCGCACCGCCAGGTCCCGGAGGTCCGCGCCCCGGGCCACCGCCCGGCGGGCCTCGTTGTCCTCCAGCAGGAAGGCGAACAGCCGCGCCGACTCGGGGTCGTCGAGGTACGGGTCGCCGTCCAGGCGGGGCCCGCCCTCGCCGTCCCGGCGGCGCAGCCTGCGGGTGTAGGTCTCGCCGTCGACGGTCAGCTCCACCCGTCCCTCGTCGGCGCCCGCCCGCAGGGAGACGTTCTCGCCGCCGAGCGCGGCGATCAGCGACCGCAGGAGGGAGGTCCGGTTGGTCGCGTTGCGACCCACCAGCACCGACACCCCGGGCGCCAGCGCCACGGTCGTCTCCTCGATCCCGCCGACGTTCCGTACGTGGACCCGGGCGCCCGTCATGCTGGTCGGAGTTACGGGCCGCGGGGATAAACGGTGTGGTGCGACGCCCGCCGCAACGCCGTGTCGGGCGGAGCACGGGGTGCCAGCCGTCACGGGAAGGGGGTCCTTCCCGGTCGTTTCGCCGTCGCGCGGGCGGGACCGATCCGTCCCGCCGTCGCACGGACGGGGTCCGGCGCGGGGTCGTCCCGCCGCGGGAGCGGGCTACTCCTCGCTCTCGGGGTCGGCGCGGGAGGCACTCTCGGGGGCGGAGATGTCCAGCGGTCGGACCCACCGGTACCAGATGAAGATGGCGCCCGAGCCGTAGCCGACCGCCCAGACGAGGCTGCCGACCACGTTGTAGCCCGCGGCGCCCAGCACGTAGTTCGCGACCCCCGGGACGACGACGATGGTGGCGAGCGTCAGCCCCAGTTCGAGCATCCCGGCGCGGCTCACGCTCGACTCCGAGGACTCGGTCATACTCCCGGTCGGGCCGGGACGGATAAAGCCGTGGCGCTTGCCGGTCCCGCGGGCCGCCGCTCGCCGGCCGCCGGTCGTCCGGCCCTCGACCCCGACCTCGCGGTCTCCGGGTTCCCGCTCCGGTCGCGGCGCTCCACCGTCGGTCGCCTCGGTCCGGGTCCGGAGCTCAGCCCTCGAGGGCGTCGACGACCGGCGTCCCGTCGAGGGTAGCCCCGTCGTCGCGCGGCCGGGTCACCAGCACCTCGCCGCCGGTGCCGACCTCGCTCAGCGCCATCTCGGCGGCGGTGCGGGCGGTCTCGGCGTCGCCCCGCGTGGTCACGCCCCACACCGCGGGCCCCCAGGAGGACTGGCCCGCGCCGGCGACGACCGGACAGTCGGCGAGCGCCTCGACGAGCCGGCCCGCGGGCGGGCGGTAGACCCCGCCCTGCTCGTCCGCGTACCAGGCGCCGTTGAGCCGGCCGAGGCGGGCGATCCCGGCGCCGAACCGGCGGACGTCCCCCTCGGCGGCGGCCGGGAGCACCCGGCGGGTCAGCGCCGCCGCCACGTCGTCCGCGACGCCGGCGTCGGCCCGCTCGACGGTCGCCCGCATCCGGTCGTCCTCGTCGGCGCCGCTGTGGCCCGGCTCGCCGTCCGGGAGGACGACCACGAACCGCCAGTCGTCGGGCAAATCGTGGCGGGCGATCACCGGCGGCACGTCCCACTCCCCCTGGGCGGGGGGCTCGCTGGTGAACCGCTCGGTCGGGTGGCCGCCGTCGACGACGAACCCGCCGCGCTCGAAGGTCGCGACGCCGACGCCGCTGCGCCCGCCGCGGCCGAGGTCCGGCGCGAGCCGCCGCGGGTTCACCGTCCGGTCGTGGGCCGCCGCAACGGCGACCAGCGCCGCCAGCGCCAGTTGCGTGCCGCTGCCCAGCCCGGCGTGGCGGGGCAGGCTGTCGTCGACCGACACCCGCGCGCCGGGGACGTTCAGCGTCGCGACCGCCCGACGGACGTACGGCTCGGCCGCGGAGTCCTCGACCGCCACGCCGTCGGCGGGGACCGCCGAGAGCGACAGCGTCGGCTCCTCGAGGGCCACCCCCACGCCGCCGTACAGCCGGTCGTTGGCCAGCGCGAGGTTCTGGAAGCCGAAGTGGAGCCGCGCCGCCGTCGTCACCGTGGCCATGCTCCCGTGTCGGCGGCCCGCGGAATGAAGGGTCCGGTCCCGGCCGGTCGTGCCGGTCCCGGCGACGCGAACGGACCGCTGCGCGGGCCGCGGTCGCCCGCCCGGCTGGTCGTGTCCATGGACGCGCCGCCTCGGTCCGTGGCCTTAAGACGGTCGAAGGCAACCGTCGGTCATGAGCAGCCAGGAACCGGAGTCACGTCCCGACGAGGCGGACGCTGACCCGGACGATCCGGACGCCGCGACGGACGAGGAGCCGGTCGGCCGGCCGGAGAAGGATCCGTCGCTCCGGAGCACGGAGGTCACGGAGGGAACGGAGAAGGCGCCCCACCGCGCGATGTTCCGCGCGATGGGGTACGACGACGAGGACCTCGCGGCGCCGATGGTGGGGGTGGCGAACCCCGCCGCCGACATCACGCCCTGCAACGTCCACCTGGACGACCTGGCCGACGAGGCCTACGACGGCGTCGACGGCGGCGACGGGATGCCCATCGAGTTCGGCACCATCACCATCTCCGACGCCATCTCGATGGGGACGGAGGGGATGAAGGCGTCGCTGGTCTCCCG